>JAHJDH010000030.1 GCA_018812625.1 Microcaldota archaeon
AGTTGGTGGCTATAGTACTGGCCAGATGGTTGAAGACAAACGTATTTTTGGTGTAGCTACTTCTGATAAACTTAGAAAGAAGTTTGGCAAGATGGGTGTTATTTTTGGAGAAGCCAAAGGTTCAATTGTTGGAGCTGCTGGCCTTCTTCCTGCCCTTGCAAAAATAAACGGTCTTGATGGAGCATGCATCATGGGGGAAACTCATGGGAGTTATATCGATACTGCAGCAGCCAAACAAATCGTTGTTCTGCTCTCTAAATATCTTGGCGTTCCTGTAAATCTAAAGCGTCTCAATGAAAGAGCAAAAGAAAGCCAGAAGATACTTCAAAAAGTTCAAGAAGAAGTGCAGAGTGCTATGGAACAACAGGAAGAAGCAGCATCAAAAAACATTTCTTATATTCGATAATCTTTTATTCTTTTTCTCTTCATTTCCTTTTGGGGGATGAAATGAGGGGTCAAATCAGTTTTGAATATTTACTGGTATCAGTTGTTGCACTTTTTTTATTGTCTATTTCTACAGCATCACTGATTAATATCAAAGAGTTTTCAGACGTTTCAATCGAAAAAGCTCAGTTTAAATCATCTGCAACAAAACTTACAAATACTATTGCAGAGGTATGTGCTCTAGGTTCTGGAAACAGGCGCACTATTTTCTTAAAATCACTTCTTTCTGTTGATTATTATGATGGGATTGTGCAGGTTACAAACAGCAGCACGATTACTGCTCCAATTGCATGTGAAGTTATTTCAGAAAAAAATCTCCAAGGATCAGTTGTTATCGAAAATAATAATGGAAAAATAAAAATCAAATAGTAGAAAGTTTTCCGAATTTGCCCAAAGTAAGTTGCGGGGTTCCTTGCCATTCATTGCAGTAACCATTCTCGAGTTTTACTTTTGTGCCCTCTTTTACTTTGTCAATTTCATCATTCCACAAAACAAGTATGATTGATCCTGTATCATCCTTTAATGTAAAGTTGGCAACTCTGAGTTTGCGTCCATACTTGTTGATCTCTCTCTCATTATCTTTTGAGATTACTTCTGCTTCCAATTCAATACTGCCAGTACCTGGCTTTAATTCGCTGATATTCATAATTCTACTCAACTCCAATCATAGGTTGTTAAGAGATAATCCTTATAATACTTTTGTGATTTATTTGAATTCTATGGACATAGTTAAAGACATTTATGTTGATCATCCATTTCCAAAGCGGGATCCTGAAGATGGCAGTCTGATTCCAACTTATGTTCATGGTTTCCCTGAATTCAAAGAATCAAATGGGAGGCTTCTGGCAACATTCAAAGGCATGTTCAAAGTCAGTTTCGAAGTCAATCCCATACAGGCAGAGATTCTGAGGCAAATTGACGGAAAGAAAAACACTGGAGAGCTGCTGGAAACTGTTGAAAACAATATGACAAAACCTCCGGAAACTGTGCTTGATGAATGGAAAGTAATATCCAAGCATGCAGATCTGGTTGATTTGATCGTTCTTAATATGCCATGAAGTTTTTCCAGAAAAAGAATTAGATTTAGCAAATAAGCCTCCGGAGGGATTTGAACCCCCAACTTCCTCCTTTCTCGTTTTTTAGATAAGCGAGTTCAAAACCCACCATCTAAAAGTTTACAAGAGAGGCACTCTACCGTTGAGTTACGGAGGCATTTCTGATATGTTCCATATATGAAATCCAGAAAGCGCTTGTTTAGTATTAAATTGAAAATGTTTTAAATATCTCTTTCTTAAACTTGCTCTTGGGACTGCTTTAATTTAGTCCATTATTTTTATCGGTGAACATATGGATATCGAGAGTAAAATTGACCTAGTTAAAAGAAAACCAACTGAAGAGATTGTTACGGAAGCGGATTTGCGAGCAATATTTGAGAATTATTCTGCTCCAAAACACTACATTGGTTTTGAGATTTCTGGAAAGGTTCACCTTGGAACAGGACTTTGCACACTTCTCAAACTTAGGGATTTCCAAAAAGCAGGAATAAAGCCAACTGTTTTTCTAGCAGATTATCACTCATATATAAATGAAAAACTTGGGGGGGATCTGGATAAAATCCGCAAAGTTGCAAATGGGTATTTCAAGCATGCATTTGTTTCGCTGGGGCTTGAGGATGTAGACTATGTTCTTGCCAGCGACCTGTATGATGGGGATTATTGGAGGCAGGTTCTCAAAATCACAAAAGACACTACAATCAAGAGAATGCTTCGCTGCATAACAATAATGGGAAGAAGCGAAACTGAAGGAACCTCTTCATCTGCAATTCTTTATCCTGCTATGCAAGCTGCGGACATTTTTATGCTGGATGTTCAGATTGCTCATGCTGGAATGGATCAGAGAAAAGTCCATATGCTTGCCCGAGAACTTTCACATACTTACAAAAAACAAATTACTGCAGTTCATGGCCATCTCCTACCAGGCCTTCAGGGAGCACAAAGAATGAATCCAGATCAGGTGCTTGAAGCTAAGATGAGCAAAAGCAAGCCTTCCAGTGCGATTTTTATTCATGATACTGTTGATGAAATTAAAAGTAAAATCAAAAAAGCATATTGTCCTGAAAAAGTTCTTGAAGGAAACCCAATGATAGAGTATGCAGAATACCTTACTCTTCGTGAGCGGCCAATGAAAATCGAGAGGCCTGAAAAGTTTGGTGGGGACCTTGAGATTACTTCTGCAGAAGAACTTAAGGAAATTTATTCTGCAGGGAAGCTTCATCCTATGGATCTCAAAGGCGCTGTTGCAAAAGAGCTGATTGAGATGCTTGCTCCATCAAGAGAATATTTTGAGAAAAACAAGCATTATCTTGAGCAGATCCAACCAGCTGACATTACTCGCTAGGAAACTGAGCGAGCTTTTATATATCCATAATATGTATCATCAACTGATGGATAAGCAGCAAGTTACCGTAACAGATGTTCTCAAAACTACACAGGTTGCACTTGACAACTATGATGATATTTTTTCTGATTTTGATTATTCTGATTACTCAAAAAGATTGCTATCATCTGATTTTCTAAAAGAGCTTCAAAGAAGATACGAAGAGCGGAAAAAAGGAGAATACGAAGTGACATTTACCCTACCAAAAAACCAGCGAAATGCAAAAACAGAATCTCTTATCAAAAAAAGAATCAAGAATCACTTCAAGGAAAATCTAACTAAAATTGACAAGACCATACAACAAAATCAACTAAGCGGGTTAGTAAAGGTTGTTGTTGGTTTTTTAATTTCAATATTTCTCTTTACATTCTCACTTCAAGATATTGTTCCAACAATCACTTTGCTTTCTGTTCTATCATGGTATTTTCTTTGGGCAGGTTATACTGATATTTTTGAAAGTGCTCAAAAATTACGAGGAAAGCGGGAATTTTTCGAAAACTTCCACAAGGCAAAGTTTTCTTTTGTTGATGAGGAGTCTTTACTAATGCCTAAGACTTTGTCTCAAGGAAGTTCTTGAGTATTTTTTCTCCATTTTCAGTATGCCAAACTTCTGGATGAAACTGAACTCCAAATATTGGTCTTTTTATATGTGCCATTGCTTCAATTTCACACGTATCTGATCTTGCCAATTTCTCAAATCCTTCTGGAAGTTCTGTTACCTGATCAAAATGAGAAACCCAAACTTTTAGTTTTCTTGGAACACCGTAAAATATCGTTCCGTCTTTTTCTATTTCAATTTCTCCAGTTCCATATTCTGCGCTTTTTCCCTTGTCAACTTTTCCTCCAAAAACATGTGCAATCATCTGGTGTCCATAACAAATTCCAAGAAGTGGCAATTTAATTTCTCCATCCCGAACTTTTTCACAAACATAACTTCCAAGATTAGGCGGTTCTTTGAAAACTGATTTTGGGCCTCCGGATATTATGATTTTGGAAATCCCCCTTTCCATCAGCTCATCGAAAATTGCTTGCTCTGCCTTGGCGTAAATCATTTCTGCTTCATATCCAAGTTCTCTGGCAGTTCTTTTGATCAGGTGTGTGTATTGAGATCCATTATCAATAATCAGAATCATTATTTTATTTTGAAAGAGAAAAAATAAAAATCAGGCCTTGGTATCTGTTATTTTAATTATTTTTGGGCATGATTGTTGTTGCATAAAATCATAAGAGTGTTATAATAATTCGATAAAAATGATTTAAAATCCGTCAAATCTGGTACATGGCCATTTTTTGCAAATCTCTGTTTTTTCACCTTAATTCTGGCAGGTTTATAATACTTTCTTTCTAAAATCACCTTACTCGGGGTGCTAGTCACATTGCTGGCGTTCTAATTTAATTATTGGGTGGTCCTGCTTGGTCAAAAAGAAAAAACAAGATATGTCTTCAATTGATGTTTTGGCCCATTCGCTTGTTCCTGAGATGAAGGTTCTGGCAGATGGAGAAAAAACTAAGGTACTCAGCAAGTTTGGAATTGATGAAACTCAACTTCCAAAGATTTTCCTTTCAGATCCTGCTGTAGGCGCTTTAAGTGCAGAGGTAGGAAACCTTATCAAGATCCAAAGGGATGATGGCACCGGTAAATACGTAACCTACCGGATAGTCATTGAGGGTTAATTCCTTTCATATTCGTAGGTGTATAAATGGTAGAAGGACTTATTGAATCTTATTTCAAATCAAACTCTTTAGTCAATCAGCAAATTCTTTCCTATAACAAATTTTTGGATGTTGGTATCCAACAAGTAGTTGATCGTATTGGAAAGGTTACAACAAATGTTGACGGGTTTGAATTGAAACTTGGAAAAATTAGAATTGAACAACCTAGATATTATGAGGTTAAGGGTGGATACAGATCAATTATTCCAAACGAAGCGCGCCTTCGAAACCTTAGTTATTCAGCGCCAATTTTCCTCGAAATTATCCCTGTTTTTAATGGAGTTGAGAGGCCTGTTTATTCTGATGTATTTATTGGAGAAGTTCCAGTTATGCTCAAGTCAAAATTGTGCTATCTTTCAAACATGAGGCGTGATGAATTAATTTCAAATGGCGAAGACCCGGATGATCCTGGAGGATACTTTGTCATAAATGGAAGTGAACGTGTCCTAACTTCAATTGAGGATTTAGTTCCAAACAAACTTATGGTAACAAAAGAGAGGAAAGGTATTGTTTCAAAGATTTTCTCAACTCATTATGGGTTTAGGGCCAGATGTGTTGTTGATAGGAATGCAGATGGTGTATTTACAGCAGAATTCCCTTCTACTCCAGCAGGAATCCCATTGATTCAGGTTCTAAGAGTGCTTGGGCTTGAAACCAATGAGCAGATTCTCGAAGCATTCTCTTCTGAAATGCATACTAAAAATGATGTAATTCTCAATCTTGAAGCAGAACAATCAAATGATCAAGCAGAAGCAATTGAACTTCTCAGTAGAAGATTATCTCCAGGCCAACCCCCTGAGTTTAGGCTAAACAGGATGGAAAATCTTCTCGACAATTATCTACTTCCACACATTGGAGTTGATAAGTCAGCTCGATCTGACAAAGCAAATTATCTGATTCGAATGGCCGAGCGTGCAACAAAAGTAGCATACAAGGAAGTTGCACCTGATGATAAAGATCACTATGCAAACAAAAGAGTTAAACTTGCAGGGGATCTTATGGAAGAACTTTTCAGATATGCATTCCAGTTCTTGATTAAGGATCTTGTATATCAAGCTTCTCGAGCAGATGCAAGAGGACGAAGATTGCAGGTTCATACGTTAATTAGACAAGATGTTATGGGAGATCGTATCAAATATGCCATGGCAACTGGAAATTGGATTGCAGGCCAGACTGGTGTATCTCAGCTTCTTGATCGTGTTAGTTATGTGTCAACACTTTCGCATCTTCGAAGAATTATTTCTCCTTTGAGCAAAAAACATCCACATTTCAAAGCAAGAGATCTTCACGGAACTCATATTGGAAAACTTTGTCCAAATGAAACTCCAGAAGGTCCTAGCTGTTCACTTGTGAAAAACCTGTCTGTTATGGCAGAAGTTTCAATTGGAATTGACGACGAAGAGATCGCTCGGGTCCTCAAGGCCTATGATGTAAAAGATTAGGTGCTTTACATGGTCAAAAAGAAAAAACCAGAAAAAACAAGTATTTTTCTAAATGGAAGACTTGTCGGTACTCATCCTGACGGAAAAAGTTTAGCAAACCGTTTGCGTGAGAGAAGAAGGATGAACGAACTTAGCAGCCAGGTTAATATCTATTATAATAGAAGGCTCAATGAACTTCATATTTTAACAGACAAAGGCAGAGTAAGACGTCCATACATCGTAGTTGAAGAGGGCAAATCCAGACTTTCTCCAGGTGTTCTCGCAAGGGTAAAAAACAATGAACTTTCCTGGAATCATCTGATAAAAATGGGTATTATCGAATATCTTGATGCTCAGGAAGAAGAAAATTCATTTGTTGCAATTTCTGAAGATGAAATAACTCCAGAACATACTCATCTTGAAGTTGATCCATCAAATATATTTGGTGTAGTTGCAGGTATTCTTCCATACCCCGAGCACAATTCTTCTCCCAGAATTACTATGGCATGTGCTATGGCCAAACAGTCTCTTGGTATCTATACAACTAATTTTGCTCAGAGGTATGATACAAGAGCGTACATTATGTATTATCCTCAAGAGCCAATGGTCAGAACAAGGCTTTACAAATCTCTTAATATGAGGGAAAAAGCAGCTGGACAAAATTGTATTGTTGCTTTGACTAGTTATCATGGGTACAATATGGCAGATGCTATTGTTGTGAACAGGTCTTCAATTGATCGTGGTCTTCACAGAGTTGCCATGTTCAAGAAATACGAAACAGAAGAGCGCATGTATCCAGGTGGACAAAAAGATACAATAGAGCTTCCAACTCCAGAAGTAGTCGGCTACAGGGGAGAAGAAGCATACAAACACCTTGCTGAAGATGGAATAATTATTCCAGAAAGTGAAGTGGATGGAAAACAGGTATTAGTTGGAAAAACATCACCACCAAGATTCCTTGAAGAAATTTCTGTTTTCGGAGCTGTTGAAGAAAAGAAACGTGAAAGTTCTCTTTCTCTAAAATCTGGGGAAGTAGGAAAAGTGGATTCAGTTATGGTTACTGAAGGTCCAAGTGGAAACAGACTTGTAAAAGTTCGTATGCGTGCAATTAAAACTCCTGAGATTGGAGACAAGCTGGCCTCAAGACACGGACAGAAGGGAGTTATTGGTCTTAGAGTTGCACAGGAAGATATGCCATTTACCAAATCTGGGATTACTCCAGATTTGATTGTAAATCCTCATGCTATTCCGTCCAGAATGACAGCTGGTCACCTTCTTGAAACAATGGGTGGCAAAGCAGGAGCTCTTGGTGGAATGCTTATGGATGCAACTGCCTTTAGTGGCAATACCGAAGAACAATTCAAAGCAATTCTCAAGAAAAACGGATTCGATGAATACGGCGAAGAAGTCCTTTATGATGGACTTACTGGAAGAAAAATCACTACCAAATTGTTTATTGGAAACATTTACTACCAAAGGCTTCATCACATGGTTTCAAACAAAATGCATGTTCGAAGCAGAGGTCCGGTTCAGCTTTTGACTCACCAACCAACAGAAGGACGTGCTCGAGAAGGTGGTCTTAGATTCGGAGAGATGGAACGTGATTGCCTTATTGGTTATGGTGCCAGTATGCTTATTCGAGAAAGATTGCTCGAAGAGAGTGACAAGACCACTATGAATGTCTGTACTGATAGTGGTTGTATTGCAACTCCGGATTACACGCAGAACAAAAATTACTGCAGGCTCAGCCAGTCTGATAATTCAGAACCTGTTGAGATGAGTTATGCCTTCAAATTACTGCTTGATGAGATCCAATCTCTATGTATCTTCCCAAGAATAGTATTGAAGGATAAAAGTTAGGTGATATTTATGCAACAGTCTAACAAAGAAGTTCGAAAAGTTATTGGACATTTGAAATTTTCCCTTTTTTCTCCAGAGATGATCAGGAAACTGGCAGTAGCAAAAATAACTGTTCCAGATACCTATGATGATGATGGGTACCCAATTGATGGCGGTCTTGTTGATCTGAGACTTGGTGTTGTTGATCCAGGCCTTCGTTGCAAAACCTGTGGGGGTACTGTAAAAAACTGTCCTGGCCACTTTGGATTAATTGAACTTGTTCGTCCTATTGTTCATGTAGAATTTGCAAAGCACCTTCTCTATATTCTGAAGAATACCTGTTACTCGTGCCACAAAGTTCTAAAGAAAATCGACAAAAAAGAGGATAAGGAAGTTAAAAAAGAAGAAATAGAACAGATAGATGGTGTTATTACCCCTGGAGAAGCAATTCTTAGTCCGGAATTATCACCTGAGGCAGCAGAATCTCCAAAACCAACCATAAATGCAGCTGATGCTGTAGAAACTCTTTCGAAAAAACGAACTTCCAAAAAAACAACAAAGGTTTGTTCTCTTTGTGGTGCCGAAGTTCCTGAAATTAAATTGCTAAAACCAACCACTTTCATGAAAGACAAGGATATGCTTTTGCCAAATGATGTTCGTGACTGGCTAGCTGCAATAACTGATCATGATTTGAGAGAACTTGGTTTTGATCCTGTTTATGCACGTCCAGAGTGGATGATCGTAACAGCACTTCCAACTCCTCCAGTAAATGTCAGGCCTTCAATTACTCTTGAAACTGGTGAGAGGAGCGAAGATGATCTAACTCACAAACTTGTTGATGTTATAAGAATCAATCAGAAACTCGAAGCAAACATTAATGCAGGTGCCCCACAGCTTATTATCGAGGATCTTTGGGAGCTTTTACAATACCATGTTACGACTTACTTTGATAATGAAACTGCAAACATTCCTCCAGCAAGACACAGAAGTGGAAGGCCTCTCAAAACTCTTGCACAAAGACTTAAGGGGAAAGAAGGTCGTTTCAGATACAACTTATCAGGTAAGCGTGTTAACTTCTCAGCCAGAACTGTGATTTCTCCAGATCCAAGAATAAGGCTTGATGAAGTTGGTGTTCCTGAGAGAATCGCCCATGAGCTTACTATCCCTTTGCATGTTACTGAATGGAATATCGATCACTGCAAAAGCCTAATAAAAGCAGAATCATACCCAAGAGCAGTTTATATTATTCGGCCAGATCTTCGCAGGCTCAAAGTTGGTGATACTGACGAAGTCCGAAATGAACAGGCAGAAAATCTCAAAGTCGGCTCAACAATTGAGAGGCAGCTCATTAATGGGGACATTGTACTTTTCAACAGACAGCCATCACTTCATAGAATCTCCATGATGGCCCACGAGGTAAAAGTATTCCCAGGCAGGACATTTAGGCTAAATCCAGTAACTGTAAGTCCTTACAATGCAGACTTTGATGGAGATGAAATGAATCTCCACGTTATGCAGACTGAGGAATCTCAAGCTGAAGCTAGATACCTTGCAAAAGTTGAGAAACAACTTCTATCTCCAAGGCATGGACATGCTATTATCAAACCACAGGAAGATCATGTATCTGGATTATATTTCCTTACGTTGGATGGTTCTGTATTTACAAAAGATGAAGTATCAAGCATGTTCTATCTGATTGGAAGAACAGAACTTCCAAAACCCGATGTGGCAGGTGGCCTGTATTCTGGAAAATTATTATTTTCAACTTTGCTACCTGATGATACTAATCTCAAAGTCATATCAAAGCTTGGAGACGAGATTGTCATTAAAAACGGCAAACTGATAAAAGGAGCAATCGAGAGCAAGGCAATGGAAGGAGAACTTCTTGAGAAAATGTTTGTGAATCATGGACCTGAATTTACAAGAGAATTTATAGACAGTGCAACTGTTCTTGCCCTCGAATCAGTCTCACTTCATGGACTTAGTGTATCTCTAAAAGATTACACTGTTTCTCCTAAGGGTGCTGTAAAGATCAACGAAATCATTGACAAGATGAATCGGGAAATTGATAATCTTATTATGCAATACAAAAACAAGTCTCTTGAAAGATCTCCAGGTATGACCCTAAAAGAAACTTTGGAAGGTCTTATCGTTGAGATTACAACCAAAACGCGTATTGATGTTGGTAAAATTGTTGAGAGTGATTTGGGTCGGGACAATCCATCGGTTATCATGGCTAAGATCGGCGCTCGTGGAAGCATGCTTAATGCTATCCAGATGTCTGCACTTGTTGCACAGCAGACTGTTCGAAGCAAGAGAATCACAAGAGGATTCAAGAGAAGAATCCTTCCGTACTTTAAGGAAGGAGCTCTTACTGGAGCAGAGAAAGGTTTTGTTTATTCTTCATTCCAGAAAGGACTTACTCCATACGAGTTTATGCATCACTCAATGGGTGGTCGTGAAGCTCTTGTTAACACAGCTATCAGAACAGCAAGGTCTGGTTACATGCAGAGAAGGCTGATCAATGCTTTGCAGGATCTTGTCGTATATGGTGATATGTCTGTTCGAAATGCAGATATGAGTGTTGTTCAATTTATCTACGGCGGAGATGGACAGGATCCAATGTATTCTTCTACTGTTGAAGCAGTTGAAGGAACAAAACAAGATGATATTGATACGGCATAGGTGAAAAATATGAAATCTAAAAAAGAAACAGTCCAAGTTCCTCCTTTCGAAGCAGTTGGAGTTATAGCAGCTCAAAGTATTGGTGAGCCTGGTACGCAGATGACTATGCGTACATTCCACTATGCAGGTGTTGCAGAGCACGTACCTACTGGTCTTCCAAGACTTATTGAAATTGTTGATGCTAAGAAGGAGCCAAAAAAAGCAATTATTGACATTTACCTAAAGAGTGCATATTCCAGAAGCAGGACTGAAGCAGAAAAAGTAGCAAAAGAAATATCCAGTGTTTTTGTTTCTGATGTTGCAACTGTCGAGGATGATCTTGAGAAGTTGCTAATTCATATTGCCTATGATGAGAAAGATGCAAAGCCACAGGGAATTACATTCAATATGCTCAAAAAAGCAATGGAACAATTTTCTGAAAATCCAAAGATCGACGGGACAACTATAACAATCAATCCGGCAAAAGAAAAGACAAAAGAAACCAAAACAAAAACCAAAACCAAAAAAGACAAAGAAGATAAGAAAAGCAAGTTTACTGCAAAACAGGTTCGAAGACTAACCTCTAAGATCAGAGGTGCTATTGTTCGCGGAGTTCCAGGAGTATTCAAAGCAGTTGTTATCAAGGGCGATGAATACTTTATCAGAGCCGGCGGATTCAACATTATTGGCGCTCTTGAACACCCAGCAGTTGATCCAAAGAGAATTTATACAAACAATATTCAGGAGCTTGAGCGGGTTTATGGTATTGAAGCTGCCAGAAACTCAATTGTTCGTGAGACTAAGGATGTTCTGGATATGCAGGGTCTTTATGTTGATATTAGGCACATCATGCTTATTTCAGATGCAATGACTTATTGTGGAAAGATAAAATCTATTGGAAGACATGGACTTTCTGGAGAAAAAGTTGGTGTACTTGGAAGAGCTGCTTTCGAAGAAACAATCAAGCATCTTATCAATGCATGTGCATTTGCAGAAGAAGAAAAGCTCATTGGAGTTACTGAGAATATTATTGTTGGTCAAACTGTTCCAGTTGGAACTGGCAAGATCAAACTTGTTATGAAAACTAAGAAAAAATAATGGTGATTTAGGATGGCAGACGATCAAGAGAAAATCGAAGAACAAACAATTGATGAAGAAACTGAAGATGTTTCAGAAACTACAGAAGCAAAACCAAAAAAGAATAAGAAAGTAGTTAGGAGAAGAAAAACCAAAAAAGAGAGGGAGAACCCACTTACAGTTGCAATCAGACTTACTGTTGAAAGTGGTAAAGTTGAATTTGGCGCCCGAAGAGGTGTTGCCTCGAGTCTCAATGCAAAAGCAAAACTTTTTGTTGTTGCTGGAAATACGCCAGAAGAAATAAAGAAAAATGTTCATAACTATGCAGAAATTTCAGAGGTTCCTGTAATTGATTTCCCTGGAAGTTCTATGGAACTTGGTTCTGTTTGCGGAAGGCCATTTCCCATTACAGTTCTTTCTGTTTATGATGCTGGAACTTCCAATATCTTAGAGCTTGCAAAATAGGTATTATATGGAACTAAACGAAGATGATCTGAAAGTCTTCTCAAGCTTTGAGAATATTACCCATGTCATGCCATCTGATTATATTGCAACTCCAAGCTCCCTAGTTTTTCTGGTGAGCAAAGAATCTCTAGGTCAGGCAATTGGGAAAAAGGCAGCCAATATTGAAAAACTTCGCAGGATCTTTAGAAAAAGAGTTGTTGTTGTTGCAGACAGTGATGATGCAGAGGGTTTCCTTCGAAATTTCTTTGGAAATGTAACGATATCTGATATCGAATCAAGGAATGTCATGGGAGAAACTGCGATTATTATGACTGTTGCAGATAAAGACCGCGGCATTGCAATCGGGCGCGATGGCGAGAGGATCAAGGCTGCAAAAACTCTTTTGAAAAAGAAATTCAATGCAACTGTTCATCTTAGGACCAAGAAGGCTGAAATCTAGTTTTTTCCTATTTTTTCAATAATATTCTAACTTCTACTCCAAGTTACTGTATCCTCCTAGGGGGACGCACGTCTTTTAATACATCTTATGTCGTAATAAATGTACTCTAGTGAATCCCAGGGTAATTATAATGCGGCAAAAAACCAGAAGTAGTGTTCAATCTGTCAGAAGCTCCACCAAGGAGCCTTTAGCCGAAGGCCTGCAGATTGCCGTTCCGACTGATTCTAGAGGAAGAAGAATGTGGAGAAGATTAAGCGATGATCAAATTATCGAGTTTGCAAAGAAATTGATGGATGAGGGGAATTTAACTGGACGGAAAGAATTAATCAAGTCAGATCGTGGTTTATATCGTGTTTTAAGGAAGAGAGGCTTGCTTGATGAGATTGGTTTTGCTCAGAAAAAAAGAAAGCCAAGATCATGGAAGGATAGGACTGACGAAGAAGTTGTTGAGTTTGCTAGGAAAGTGCTGAAAGAGAATGAAATTACTAGGATGAGCGAGTTGAATCAAATTGATTCTGGATTGTATGTTGTTTTGAGGGAAAGAGGATTATTTGATAGAGTTGGCGTTGAGGGAAGACGAAGATCCTGGAAGATCATGAGTGATGAAAAGATTGTTGAACTTGCAAAGAAAGTAATGGAAGACGAAGGCCTAACTGAAAGGGGAGAATTGAGGAAAATTGATCTTGGATTGTATTATATTTTGAGGAGAAGGAAACTTCTTGATAAAATTGATTTTGATAATAAAATAAGAGAGAAAAGATCCTGGAAGCTCATGAGTGATGAAGAGATTGTTGAACTTGCAAGAAAAGTGATGAGAAATAACATGATAACGATGAGGATAGGATTACAGGCTGCTGATTGTGGATTGTATAATGTTTTGAGAAAAAGAGGATTGCTTGATGAATTAGATTTTCAGGAGGAAGTAAAAAAGAGGAGATCTTGGGCCGGGATGAGTAATACTGAGATTGCAGGACTTGCAAAAAAATTGATGAAAGAAAATTGCATAATTGGGAGGAAAGAGTTGGAGGAGGCTGATCGCGGATTGTATCGGATTTTGTGGAAAAGAGGACTGCTAGATCATGTATTTGCCCATGTAGATCGACAAAAAGCTGACCTGGCAAGAGACGCAGTAATTGACGCACTGGATGCGTTTGTTGCAAATGACAATGCTGTTTCGGAGGATGATGTTGCATCAGAAAACTGCAGAAGCCTCCAGTAAGAGAAGCAAAGACTTCGGAAAAAGAGCCTCTAGCTGAAGGCTTGCAATTTACTGTTCCGACTGATTCTAGCGGAAGAAGATTATGGGCTAAGATGAGTGATGAGCAGGTTGTTGGGTTTGCAAAGAAACTGATTAAAGAGAGGGGGATAACTGGGGTAAACGAACTTGGTCAAATTGATTCTGGTTTGCACCGTATTTTGAGGATAAGAGAATTGTTTTGTGCAGTTGGATTTGAAAATAGGCCAAGAAAAAGAAGATCCTGGAAGAGTATGAATGATGAGGAAATTGTTGAATATGCAAAAAAAGTAATGACTGAGAAGAAGATAACTGGCATTGGCGAATTAGGCAGAACTGATCCTGGACTACATACAATTTTGACTAAAAGAGGATTGCTTGATCAAGTCGGTTTTGAGGAAAAATACCGGAATTGGAAAGACATGGATGATGAAGGACTCATAGGCCTTACGAGGAGAACAATGAAGTCTAAAGACATAACTGGGAGGAGCGAGTTGCAAGAATCCGATCCTGGATTGTATCGGGTTTTGGTGAAAAGAAACCTGCTTGATAAAGTCGGATTTGAGGATAAACGAAGATCATGGAAGGATGTGGGTGATGAAGAAATTCTTGAACTTGCAAGGGAAGTAATGAAGTCCCATAAGATAACTAGCAGAAGCCAACTGCAGGAGGTTGATTCTGGTTTATGTAAAATTTTGAGAGCAAGAGGGTTGATGGACGAAGTCAGATTTGTTGAGAAATTAAGACGCTGGAGTGATATGAGTGATGGCGATCTCATTGAATTTGCAAAGAGAGTAATGAAGGATAATGGTATAACTGGAAAAAGAGAGTTGGAAAATATAAACTCCGGAGCATATAATAACTTGAGAAAAAGAGGATTACTTGATCAAGTTGGGTTTGAGGAAAAAAGAAGAAAGAGGAGATTCTGGAACGATGTCAGTGATGAGGAAATTGTTGGGCTGGCCAGGAAATTGATAGAAGAAAATGGCATACGAAGTAGACTGAAATTCAAGGCTGCTGATTCAGGATTACATGCAGTTCTAAGAGTGAGGAATTTGCTTGATAAACTTCAATTTAAGGAAAAAAGCAGAACTCATACCTCTTGGAAAGATATGACTAATGAAGAGATTGTTGAGTTTGCGAGAAGATTGATTAAAGAAAAGACTATTGTTACCAGGAAGGAACTGAGAACAGAACACCGGGGTTTGTCCGCTGTTTTGAGAAGAAGAGGTCTTCTCGACCAAGTATTCGCTAGAATAGATCAGCAAAAAGTCGACATGGCTAGAGACGCCGTAATAGATGCTTTAGAAGCATTTGCTGCAAATGACAATTCTATTTCTGAAGATGAGGTTGCATGATATGGAAAGTTTTAACTTAGTAATTGCAATTATCTAATTCATGAAAATCCTGATTATTGGTGGCTCTCAGTTTGTTGGTCCCATCATCATTCGAAAACTTCTAGAAAACGGCCATAATATTACTGTTTTTAACCGTGGACATATCCAGAACAAATATGAGAATGTCAATTTCATAAAAGGAGATCGCAATAATGGATTTTCTATCTCAGAAAAGTTTGATGTAGTAATTGATATGTGCGCTTATCTGGGAGAGCAAACTCGAAGAGCAATAAATGATCTCAGTTTTGATTTTTTCATACATATGAGCTCTGCAGCGTCATACAAAAAATCACAATCATTTCCACTCACTGAAGAATCACCGCTTGGAGATTGGCCACTTTGGGGCGAATACAATGAAGGCAAAGTGCAATGTGAAGATGCTCTAGAAAGATCAGGAATCAATTATGCATCAATCAGGCCTGTGTATATACTTGGTCCCAATAACCCTGCAGACCGTGAGCATTTCATCTATTCCAAAATAAAACAAAATATTCCATTAATCCTCCCTGGCAATGGCCAGGCATCTATTCAATTTGTTTTTGCAGAAGATGTTGCAAACTGCATTGTACTTCTTGCAGAAAAAAAACTTTCTGGGCTCTACAACTGTGCGGGTGATGATACGATAACTTTGCAGAACCTGGTTCTTGAAATAGGCAAAATCGTTGGAACAGAGCCGATAATCGATTACAATCCTGATGCAGACGGAGAAAATTTCGATATTTCCCAGTTTCCATTTGCAAATGAGACTTTTGTCTGCAGCAATGAAAAGTTCAGGAAACTTGGAATCAAATTCACTCCACTGATTGCAGGATTAAAAGAAGATTACAAAAATTACTATTCCAAATTTAATCGCTTTTGAATATCGAGAGAGAAACCTCGCTGATTGTTATCTTATTATTCACAACAACTTCATGAAGATCTGTCTCTTCCTTTACTTCTTCCAGTTCTCCGCCAATCCAGAAATATGGAACTCCATTTGGATCTTTTCTTTTTTCAATTACAGTCTTGTATTTTCTTTTTTGGAATTTGTGGGTGTAAACAATCTCTGCATCAACATGTTTTTCAGGAAGATTAACGCTAAAGAAGCTACTATCCTTTAATTTTGGCTTGAGCTCTTCAATTACTCTGGTAACAGTTTGAACAAGCTCTTCTCGAGTTCCCCAGTTTTCTTTTTTGTGCCAGTCATGACCATCCTTATGAACAGAAAAAGCTATTGATGGAACTCCATCAAGAACTGCCTGCCAGCAAGCTCCAATAGTACCTGAACCTATCAAAGGGCCAAGGCAGGTATTATCTCCCCAGTTTATTCCAGACAATATCAAATCAGGTTTTGCAAACTCACCGGAATTCAAAGAAAAAAGCACACAATCTGCAGGTGTTCCGTTAATCGAATTGATCTTATCCGTGATTTTATGGATTCGAATTGGTTTGTGCAATGTTATTGCTCTTGAAATTGCACTTCTTTGCCTATTTGGAACAATTGCATAAGTATCTCCAAATTTTGTTCCAGCCTCAACAAGAGAGCGAAGGCCTTCGCTATCTCCATCATCATTAGTTACAAGAATTATCATATGAAATAAATTAGGTTTTCGTTATTAAAATCCTATTGTCTGCTCTACATATAAAATAAAGAAAAAAATCATGGCAGAAGCCTTGTTCTGTCTCTTGGAAATAGCATACACTCCCTGATATTGTCCTGAGCACAAATCTTCATAACTAGTCTCTCAAGACCTATACTCCATCCAGAATGTGGTGGTGCTCCAACTCTGAACGCGTCAATGTAGAATTTGAAGTCCACTGGATTAAGATCTCTTTTCTTTAGCTGATCCTCAAGAATTGTTGGAATGTGGATACGTTTTGCACCACTGGAAATCTCAAGACCTCTATAGATAAGATCAAACGCATGGCATATTTTTTCATTATCTTTATCTGGCATGGAATAGAATGCACGGATTTCAGTTGGCCAGTCATAGACAAAGTAAAGTTCATTGTCAAGAACTTCTTCAAGCTTTTTCTCTGCTTCTCTTGTAAAGTCCCAGCCATGCTTCATCTCAAAACCATTTGAATTAAGTTTTTCAATAAGCTCTGCATAAGAGTATCTTGTGATCTTTTCTGGAACAATTACCTCTTTCCCAAATACCTCTTTGATCTCATCTCCAAGTTCCTGTTTTACTTTTGCTAAAATGTGCAAAGTAACCTGCTCAAGGATGTCCATTACATCATTGTGGTCTGCAAAGCCCATTTCAATGTCCATCTGAGTAATTTCGTTGAGGTGCGAGCTTGTGTTATGTTTTTCTGCTCTAAATACTGGCACAGTCATCATAACTCTGTCAAAGCCTCCAATAATGGCAAGTTGTTTGTAGAGTTGTGGGGATTGAACCAAATATGCTTTGTTCTCAAAGTATTGGATTGGGAAGACATCTGCTCCTCCTTCTGTTGCAGCGCCTGTGATTGCTGAAGTATGGATTTCAATAAATTCCAGTTCTCCGAGTTTTTCCCTAAATGCATGGGCGCAAAGTGCCTTTGTCCTAAAGATCAAAGAAGTTTGTTTTCTTCTAAGATCAATATATCTGAAATCAAGCCTAGTGTCCATTTCGGATTCTGTTACTCCTGTTGGATCAACCGGCAATTTCAATTCAACCTTGTTCAATAGTTCAAAAGACTCTGGAATCATTTCAGCTCCTGCTTTTGCCACTTTGCTTTCCTTTACAATTCCTTCAAAAGAAACAACATCTTCCTTGTTCACTTTGATTGATTCCATAAGCTCGTCGCTGATCTCTCCTCTTTTGGCAACAACCTGTATGATTCCTGTGATATCTCGAACCTGTATGAACTTTAATTTTCCAAGATCACGAAAATCATGCACCCAACCGGCAATTTTTATCTTCTGACCTGCTAGTTTTTTTGCTTCTTTTATATAGTGTGTTCTCTGCATATTATTCACTCTCTGCAATAATTAGCTATATTTTTACTATACTGTAATGTTTATATTCGTAAGCTGTTGTAATTTATATTAACAACCAACGAGAGTTATATGCATATGGACTTTCTCCTACCAATACTGATATCCATTCCAACAGCTGCCCTTCCTATAATAGGAGTATCGCTGGGTTTGGGTGTTGTTCTTGTTGCACTTGCTTACATGGTTGCATATGCCCTTCAAAGTCCTCAACTTACTGCTATTGCAAAAGAAGAGATGGCAGCGCTTTTCTTCTCAGTATTTATTATTTTATTCTGGCTTTCTTTTGACACTACAATCAATGGGCTTACTACTGGTCTTCTGACTTCTAGTTTGCCCCCGTCCTATCAATCATCTATTGGAAGCTCAACTTCAAATTCATTAACTACCAGTCACGTCAATCTTGCTATTGCCTCTTTGCACATTATGGATGCCAAGCTCAGGGATGCGTATGTTGATTTGTATTTATTTGAGGCATTGATAGGTTTCTTGTCGACAATTAGTTTTCCATTGGGTTCGCCCTTTCCAGCAGTGGCAATCATCTCATTTTCACTAGCTCCATTTAGCGGTCTATCCATGCTCAGTACTGCGCACACTGTCGTCGTCGAAGCTGTTGGATATCTTGTTACCATCGTCTGGGGAAAAGAATTCATTCTTTTATTTGCCCGGGATGCCGTTCCTTTATTCCTTCTTCCATTTGGGGTTACTTTGAGAGCACTCCCATTCTTTAGGAAAACTGGTTCGAGTATTATTGCGCTGGCATTTGCTCTTTATTTCGTTTTTCCATTTGCAGTCCTGCTTTCAAATTTCCTGATATTCGATATCTTCCAGCCTGCTGATTTTGCATATACTCCAGCAGCTGCAAGTTTCTTTGATACTGACAGATCCCAGAGCGATATGCAGGGTATGATAGAAGAGGGAAGCGATCCAGAAAGCGGGCCGACTCAACATTTATTTGAGCAGTTCCAGGCCGAAGATGCTGTTGAAGAATCTTACAATGATCCACTGGATTCCTGTGTCGGGAATGTAATTACCCGTTTCTTCTGCAGTGTCAAAAATATCTTCAATACTGTTACTACAGTTATAGGTGGATTTTTCTCTACTGTATTTGCAATTTGGAAATTCATGATGGGTATGACTGGGGATTTCTTCTTTACTGGGTTTAACAACCCGCTTCTTCCAGCAAGTGCATCAGCAGGACTGTATCATTTTCTTATCATGGAAATTTCGACTGTAAGTCCATATTTGATTCTTATCATGCTAACAACGGTTATTGAAATTGTTCTCACAGTTACTATGTACCGAAGCATCTCACTTGTTATAGGTGGAGAAGCAGAGTTGATTGGTTTGACAAAGGTTGTTTAGGGATGAAGAGATTATTATTGCTTTTACTGATAATCGGCCTTTCGGCTGCAACCGGAGACCCTCTGCTCGGAACATCTTCCAATGCGCCAAGTAATGCAATCTTAGAGCAACTCAGTTTTATCATGTCTATTCTGGTTCCTCTTATGATGGTCATGATTGTCATGGCCGCAGTTGCACTGGCAATTGGCCAGATGTTTGGTGCTGAGACTCGCGCAAAAGCAAATACCTGGGCACACGGCATGCTTGCTGCAGTTGGCATTTCAGCACTTGCAATAGTTATGCTATATGCACTTGTTCCAGCATTTATGTCTGGTGGAACTCCATTTGAAACTGATATTAGTGTTACTATAGAATTAATTCGTGGTATTACTGAGGCATCTCTAATCACTCTAGTTGGTGTGATGCTTGTTCTTTCTGCTGTAGTTTATGTAATTGGCCAGGTGTCAGATGTTCAGACACGGGCAAAAGCAAGTGTATGGGCAAACGGATTACTTGCAGGCGCTATTGTAGCATCCATCCTCTATGTTATAATATTTCAAATTCTTACTCAATTCGAAACGACTTTCTTCGGTGGCACTCCGCTCGAGCTTTATGGCCGGGTTGTGATAAACATAGTCTTTTTCGTATCATTCCTGATCCTGATCACTTACTTACTTTCTAAAGTATTCAAAGTTCCTGAATGGGAAGCTTATCTCAGTATTGAACTTTCCAATCTTATGCTATCATTTTTGATCGTATTATTTGTTGTTGGGCTATTTGCAGTTGGAACTGCTGTTTCTGCTGTTTATGGAGGCAATCCAAGTCCGCCTCTTGCTGCTGTTGATTATCTACAGACTGTAGTTGCAAACAGTGTACTTGATGGTTTATTCGACGTATACCAAATCCAAGCATGTACATCCATACTTAGTACAATCAGCAGGAGAATTGGGGAATTTGTTCTAACTCAAACCTACAAGGTATTTCCAGGACTTGATACATTTGTTCAAATTACAAATGTTCTGGCATTTGGCCTTGTTTCTGTTTACGGATCTCTATCTGCACAAATTGCATTTTTGTATTTCATCAATGCAACTATGGTGCCATTTTTCCTGCCAGCTGGACTCGTGCTGAGGTTCTTCCCGCCTACTAGGGATGCTGGGGCATTTTTGATTTCAATGGCATTTGGGTTCCAAATAGTGTATCCAACTACCTATCTGATCAACAAAAATATTTTCGAGGAAGTATTCCAGCTTGCTCCTGGTGATACACTCTATGAAACTCCGACATTGCTTATTGCATCCTTGTGCGGTCCTTTCAAATATGGGGTTTATGGTGTTCTTTTCAATACTGGAATGAATCCTATTTTCGGTGCAATTCCAGGAGGGATGGTTGTTGGTAATTTCCTCGCAAGGTTATTCTCAGAGAGTTTGCTTAATTTCATTTCTATGTCAGAATTCATTATTATCATGGAACGTGTTTCATCACTGTCACTACTAGCCCTGTTCATGCCAGCACTTTCGATGCTGATTACAATAGCTTTCATAAATGCTATGACTAAGTTTATTGTAGCAAAGGTGTAGATATGGCAACTCCTGGCGAATTGATTCTTGACTTTTGGGGATTCTGGCTCTTTTTTGCAGCAGCAGCCTTGTCTATTACAACTGTCATTATTGCACTAGTCTATATGCTATCAGAAATTCTTATGAATGATAAGATGAAAATCTGGGCAAAGAGCGAACTTAGTGAGGTTTTCTATTCTGCAATAATCATTGTTTTAGCAGTTTCACTTACAACTCCATCAGCATCAGGAATTTCAATTATTGATAGCGTGGTTCAAGGTGCAATCGGTGGAGGTGGAGGGAATCCAGGTCCACTTGGTTCTGCAACCAGCGCATGGGTGCAGGTAAAAGATGCAAGCGGCCACCAGATTTATCAGGCAAAAAACATTTGTGATATGGGCCCTGGAAATATTGGAGAGCCTGTATCGTCCATTTATCATGGCATTAATTCCTGCCACATGAGACTTGCTATATGGTATCTGCGCGAGGTTTTCAATGAGGCTAAGGACTTTGCTTTTGATGTTTACCTAAGTTATATCTTTACATCAATGGTCGCAGACTTTACGATTAATATAGAATTTTTGTTTGAAAAAGCAGGATTCTTTACCTTTACTCCTTGGAGAGGATTCTTTACTGTTGGAAACACTATCAAAGCGCTGGTGTTTGATTGGGCAATAAAAATAATGATGCTCACTAAATTCCAGGAAATAATGCTCAGATTCATTGCAACTGCACTTTTCCCTGCTCTATTCGTAATCGGTGCTCTTCTTCGAACATTCTTTTTCTCAAGAAGACTTGGGGGTTTGCTTCTTGCAATGGCAATTGCATTATACTTCATCTTTCCGGCATTCTATACTTTCGGAGCTCTTGTTATGCTCAATATCAAAAATGATCCAACTGTTACAGGTCTATGGCAAAGTGATGACAACCCGGCAAATCCTGGAAATCGTGATGCCGATCCACTTACAACCTGGAGAAATTATCCAAATCCTCCAATTGCAAATAGTATGTACATGACTGGCAACTTTTCCATGGTTGGTGGTTCTGGTCAGTTTTCAACAGGAGAAGCTCTGGAGCGTTTACATAATTATGAAGGTATGGAATCTGAGGAATATTTCACTATTATGGAGGATCGAAATAATGATGCAACTATCCATTTTGATTTAAGCGACAACACTACTCATACTGATCAGGAGATGAATGACAGCTATAGAAGAGCATATGAATCTGGAAGAAGCTGGTTTGATGCTGTTTCAAGGGAAGGAAAGTTTGATCAATTTGTAACTTTTGCATGGGAGCCAAATGGCCCTGTTGAAACATTATCCAGACTCACTTTCTGGTCTCTTTTCTTTTCATTATTTAGTATGATAGGCACAATAGCAGGGATAAGATCACTTTCAATTACATTTGGCGGAGACATCGAGATCGCAGGACTTACGAGGTTGATATGAGATGAAGAAACTATTGATGTCCTTTTTAATATTGTCTATACTAGTTTCACTCAGCTTTGCAAGTACTGATGAAAACGAGCTTGGTAATTTCTTCAATGATACAACTGACAGAATAAATAGTGAAAGTACTTCCTGGATTGCTGGACAAACTGGAGGTGTTGGTGGAGTTGTAACTGTATTCTCAAGTGTTTATGATGCATTTAGTCCTGCACAGTGTGGAGACGACTGGATCACAGGGACCGGATTTATCATCGATACGTGGATCGCTCCAACAGTTGCTGTTCTTATTGTGGTTGTATTCGGAATCACTATCGTCTATATGCTTGGTCAATTATTCAATTTGCCAAACCTTATTGCTCTTGCAAAAGATGAGTATTACCAAGTTGCCTTTACATTTATCAGAATAGTTATAATCATTGGAATGATTGCAGCTGGTGAGACTTGGTTTGCACTTGCTGGGAGTGGTGGTGGTACTGCTGTTGATCCTATCTATGACAACCCTAACATAATCAGCATGATGGACGGGGCGATGGCATTCTCAAGACTTATGGTAGCTGATATGGTCAAACATTACAGTATGCTTATCATGTACAATATGATCATACACACAATCTATTCGTCAACAATGTGGTTTGGGGTTACCTGGCGTGCAATGTACTCCTTCAATCTTGGTCCTGTTCTAAAGCCACTCATTGATATTCTTGGAACTTCTTTGCAATTCCTTTCACTTGGTATAAGTGAATGGATGCTTCACCTGATCACATTATGCATTATCAAAAAATGGGCCTGGGGGTTGTTCATTCCAGTTGGACTTCTAATGAGGTCTTTCCCCTATACTCGTAACGGAGGAGAAGCTCTGCTTGCACTTATGTTTGCACTTGTTTTGTTCTATCCATTTATGTTCCTCTTCGATTATGAGGTGCATAAGCTGATGAAAGGGAATCTTATTGATGCAGAAAGTGCCATGAGCGGCTTTATCCATAAGAGTGGAATTTTGAGCGTATTTGGGTCTGTTCTTATTGTCATGTTCCTAATGGCAGGTGTATTTGTTCCATTCTTCTTAGGTGGGGCACTATCTCTTGCCTTTGAACTGATACGTGGTGCAGTCTACTACATAGTTATAATGAGCTTATTGCTGCCGTTTTTGAACATCTTTGTTACGCTTACTGCCGCCAAAGAGAGCGCGAACTTCTTCAGAGTGGATGTGAATCTCATGTCCTTCTTGAAGATCATATAGGTTGATATTATGGTTTGCACTCCTGATCAAATAATTGGATATGATTGCGGCGGTTCTGCACTTTTAGACTTTACAACTCTTGCTGGAGCAGCTCTTGTAACATCTGCTGTAATTCTTTCAGCATTATATGTCTGGGGAGCAATGTTCAGGAGCCAGCAGATCAACAATTATGTTAAGCTTGAGCTCTACGAACTTATTGTTTCTGCTTTGCTTGTTATTTTGATTACAATGGCAGTTGGTGCAATGGGCACAATAACTTTAGGAGGAGTTCTTCCAGATGGGATGCTTCCGGATGATGTTACTCAAAGCACTACAGTATACCAGGCAACCTATCAATATTACGAGCGAGTTGGGAGTGATATGGCAGGATGGCTCAATGTTAACTACTGGCTTTCAATGTACATCGATCAGATTGCATCTGTTACTCCATATGCAAGACCTCTTGGTGTCGGTTTAGTAGCCTCTCCAATGGCAGGTTTAGCTTCCCCGCTCAAGCAGCTTCTATACAATATGTCTGTTGCTTTGTCTGTTGCATTTGTAATTAACAGCGCACAAAAATTTGTTTATCTATTTGCACTTCAGGCATTTTTGAAATACTATCTGCCAATAGGAATTTTCTTCAGAACCTTTACCCCAACCAGAAAGCTTGGTGGCGCACTAATAGGTGTAGCACTTTCATTCCTATTTGTATTTCCCGCTCTTTCAACAATCTCATATAGCATGTTCTACAACCGTGACGCCGGGCCTTTGATTACTTTTGGAAACATGCTTACCAATTACTTTGGGGATACAACAACTGGTTTCTGGGAGCGCTTTGGAAATTTCTTTGGAAATAACTTTACTGATGTGGGAACTAGCGTTAGTGATCTTGCTGGTGCAGCATTTGGCGGAATAGGGCAATTGCTTCAAACACTTGTTGGAGGGATTTTCCTTACAATTATGATGTTCCCTATCTCAGTTGTTAGTTATGCATTTGCAATTGGTTTTGTTATTCCAGCATTCAATATCCTTGTATTTACGCAGGTTGCAAAAACGCTTAGTAAAAGCTTTGGTGAGGAAGTAGACATTGGCTCATTGATGAGGTTAGTATAATGACATTTGTATCAAGTTTCTATGGCGGCGTATACGGTGATTGGACTACAATAGCAATTGCAGCTGCCGCCATTTCAGTTATTGGCTCATCCATGCTCATCATGCTCTCACGTTTGTTTGGCCTCAAAAACCTGGAACAGATTGCAAAAACAGAATTCATCTATGCAGCATCCACAGTTTTGATTGTTATGATGGTGGCAACTCTTATCATGGCAGGCGAGCCAATGCTTGCTGGAGGATCCAGCAGCATTGTCAGATCATTATATCTTACTTCTGTGGGCTGTGATCCCAGCGTTGCAGCTTCCTTCCCAGGGCAGGAAACTCTGATTGACTGGATGAAACTTTATCTTGCAACTCCTGCAGAATGTGTCCAGGAATTCATGAATGTTCTATACTACCTTAGTGTTCCTGTTGAAGGAATGGCATCAGTATATATGGAAATTTTCATGTCTGAGCATGCCTCTGGTTTTGGTGTCAAATGGCTCGCTGAGCGTATCACAAACACTACGCAATCTCTTACGTTCTATATGTATATTTACTATCTCCTGGTTCACATACTGAATTTCGTTAAATTCTATGCCGGCTTCTTCTTTTCAATAGGAGTTGCCCTGCGTGCATTTCCGCCGACAAGAGGTGTTGGAGCGTATTTAATGGCAATAACATTTGGCCTTTATTTCATATTTCCACTAACCTACATTCTAGTTGCAACAATATCCCTTCCACATACTGCCTCAAATATTGTTGTAGCTGGTTCTGGAACTCAAGCATGCACTCCAAATCTTGATGGCAGTTTCGAATATATCTGTGCGCTTCCTCAAGTAACTTCGCCAGAAGAATACCAATGCGGGGGGGCTGATTCTGGAACTGTTGGAAGATTTGCTGATCAGCTTAGGGAGAATTCCGATGCGCTTCAAGATATGCTTACTCTCAAGGTCAATGGATTTACAAAACACCTGGTTTCTGTTATCTGTATTTTCCCAATGATCTCTCTAGTTGTTCTTCTGACATTTGTACTCAATACAACTAACTTATTTGGTGGAAATATTCCAGAAATCGGAAGAGGCCTTGTGAAGCTCATCTGATCTTTCACCTGGCAGATAATATATAAAAGTTAGCTGATGACTATCCCTCATGGAACGATATGTCATTGATACCTCTTTGTTTGTAAATCCGCTGGCAAGGAAGCATTTTGGAAAAGACCCAAGCAGTGCGGTGCGTTCATTTATCAAGAAACTTGAGAAGCTTGATATAGAAATTTTCATTCCTCCATCTGTGTTCAAAGAGCTTTCGAATTTTGTTGATAAAGCTGCTATGGATGAGCTTGATATCGCGATCAAAAAACGATCTCCAAATACATATAGCATTTATCTTCCGGCAGCAGTATTCTATGATTTTATTGATGATGTTAGGGCCAGAGTTAACAAGGGCATGAGGCTTGCAGAGGATTTTGCAAAGGATAATCGTGCTGACAATGATGAAAAGCTCAAAAAACTCCGGGAAAAATATAGGGGTGCAATGAGGGCAGGCATTCTTGATTCAGTTGAAGATTTTGAGCTTGTTCTTCTTTCCAAGGAACTTGAGGCAACATTAATCTCATCTGATGAAGGCGTCATTCAATTTGCAAACCAGATTGGTGTCGAATGGCTTGGCGCGGATAAGTTCTATCATCTTATGAAGAAGAAATAATCAGTCAACAATTCCAGAGCCTGCAGCGTATGCTGCTAGTTTTTTTGTTGTTTCTGGATATATTTTTCTAAATCTTATCCTTGTTTTTCCATTTTCTTCTTTTTCCCAAATCTTTTCTAATCTGACTTCTTTGCTCATGTGCCTTTGGATTTCAGTCCATGTTTTTTTGTCTCTAATTAGAATCTCAAATTCACCATCAATTTTATCTCCTTTTCTTGTTTTTTCGATGGACTTGCAGAGGCCGCTGTAAAATGCCTTTCCAAGTTCCAGTGCATATTTATCCTTATCCAATCCAAAATCTTCTATTGAAAAGGAAGACCTGAGAATCCTCTGATAAAAGAACCCGATTGGCATGTCAAAAAATCTGTCTGAACATTTTGAAATATCATCCAAATCTGCTGCAGGAGTAACGTATTTTACCAGTGATTTTCTGTCAGCTGCTTTGATTACTACCCCTTCTTTTTTTCCTCGGTTCAGCTTTTTTACAAGCAATTTTATTTTTGAAATATCTTCTAGTGAGTATCTGCCAAGCTTTGGAACGCTGCTGATGCTATATTTCCCAAGAAGGTCATACCTCTCTTTTGGCGGCATATAGCTTCCATCTCCAAGATCTATATCAAAAACAAACAGCTTCACATCAAATTTCTTTGTTGGTTCTGTGTGTGGCGTGTTTCCTAACATTTCACCACACAGGACATAATTCTCATGGGCTTTGAAAAATTTCTCAAGTCCCATTTCATCTGCCTTTTCAGTTGCAAATGCATCAAGAAATCCTCCCCTTGAAAATGCAACAATATTTCCATGAATCTGTGCAATTCTGACATTGAAACCATCTATTTTCTCTTCTATATATACTTCATCTCCTTTGATATTCCGGGAAAGACCTGCTCCAAGAGTAAAAATTCGTTTTATGTGTGGGAATCCCCAAATAATTCTTTCACCAATTATTACTGTTCCTCTTTCAATGCCTCTAAACGAACCAGTAAACCTGAGATATCCTTTTTGTTTTTCGACCTTTCCATTCGCAAGTCCATCAAGGATTATTTTTTGCATCAATTTTTCTAATTCCTCTGACTTTTATAATTCTATCCTAAAATCACCAGGGAACACTTTTGAGTCCTATTTTATTTGCAAGTGCATTTGTAAGTGGATGCAAAATAACTGTTAGGACAATGAAAAATAGTACATTAAACAGTTCAAATAAACTTGGAAGAGCAAATGGAAAAACAAATGCAAGTGCTACTATTAGGAAGATGAAAGTATCTGGCATGAATTGTTTTCCAGATTCAATTCCAATTCTTCTCTTTAGAAAACTGCCAAAAGCATCTCCGCATAAAGTTCCAAGAGACAGGAAAAATGCTGCAATAAGCTGCGTTTGCGGATCTGCAAAAAATCTGAGCGGGTATATGAAACTAACTATTCCTCCGGCAAGTGTTCCGGCAAGAATTCCTCCTAAAAATCCCCTGAGTGTTTTTCCTTTTCCAAATATTCTTTTTCCATCAAAAAAGTTTTTTCCAAGATCAAGTGCAACTCCGCCGCCCAGTACAACTGGGGATGAGTTTGCAATGTAAATCGGAATTAGGAAAATTAGTAACTCCAGCATATTGCCACCAAAACTTAGTTCCAAGAACATTTATATTTTTATCTTGTGGAACCAAATCATGAATCATAATTCTCAAAAAAAATCCAGAACCAGGCTTATCCTTGGAACTGGTCTTTTGCTAGTTGGAGTATTTTTAGCTATAATCGTGTTGTTCTTTTTGTTCTCAGCAATTAGTACATCACTAGTTGGGCAATGTGTTGCAGTTGTTGATATCAATACTCCACTAACTGTGGAGGGCTCTCCCACCACATTATTCTCGGATGGGTATGCCAGTTCAGAAGAACTTGCATATGTTATTGGCGATCTCAATACCAGGTCTGATGTTGGAGCAGTTGTACTGGTTATGAATTCTCCAGGCGGATCAGTTGTTGCAACTCGAGAAGTTTATACTGCTGTTGATGAACTTGATAAACCATCTGTTGCCTATTTCAGAGAAGTAGCTGCATCTGGAGCATACTATGTTGCGAGCGGAACCGATTATATCGTATCAGATCCTGATGCTCTTACTGGGAGCATTGGAGTAATTGCAACATTTACTCAAATGAGCGGTCTTTTTGAGAAAATCGGAGTTAATGTAACTTCAATTACATCCGGGCCTCACAAGGATATGGGCTCTTCATATAGGAATATGACTGATACTGAAAATCAGATACTTCAAGCTTTGATTGATGAAGTTTATAGTGAATTTCGCGGGGTTGTTCTAGAAAACAGAAAAGGAAGACTCAATATGGCAAAGTTCGAAGAAGTAACTGATGGTAGAATTCTCAGCGGAAGGCAAGCAAAAAGCGCTGGCCTTGTCGATGCTCTTGGATCAAAGAAGGATGCTATTATTAAAGCAGCTGAACTTGCGGGTATCGACTACGATTCTTATGATGATATTCGTGTGTGCGCGGTTTCAACCACTTCAACCGATGGAGGATTATTCGGGGCAGGGGCTATCCTAAAGCCGTTTAGGGTTGTTTCTGAGCCTCCTCAATTGTCATTTCAGTGATGCCTCGTGAAAAATCCAATTCCACTTATTTTTATTTTTCTTCTTTTTCTCTCTCTTGCTCTAATATTTCTATTTACTATCTCAAATCCGGTTTCTCCAAAGATCAATGCTACAAATACCAAGGTTTGTCAAAATGGAGAGACTGTTGAATGTACTGTAAGCTCATGTACTGGGGTTTCAACTTGCCATAATGCAAAATGGTCAATGTGCATTTGGGATAGGATTTGCGATCCCGGCTCCAGAGTTGCATGTGCAGAATCTGGCTGTTCAAAGGGTTTCAAAGAATGCAATTCCTGTGGTACTGGATATGGGGAATGCCGTTAATGTGGCTAAAAAATGAAAATTGAGAACAAACCTATGCTTTTTAAATGATTCCTCATCAAATGGGATATTATGCGCGCATTCATATTCTCATTAGATGCCTTTGTTGCATTTACTTTGGCTCTTGTGGCTATATATTCGCTAATATTCTTCTCTAGTGTCCCATCGTCATATTACTATCTTTTGACACAAGGACACTATTTGACAAGAGACGTTCTTTTATCTCTGTCAACTACTACTTGCGATTATGATTACTACAACTGTAAAACTGATGGCTCAATGCTTGATAATATCGTTGCTGAGGATGATCCTGCTTTTAAGGAAAATATCATTCGTGGAACTATTGGGCAGATGATTCCAAATCAGTTTGGCTACCGTGTTGAGATAAGTTCTGACCACGGAACAAGCTGGGATATGGTCTATGATACTGCAGTTGGCTCAGCCGAGACTCATGCAGATCAAAGCAAAAAACTTTCTGTTTCATCTCAGGTTATATCTTTTGGCTATTCCGCTAAAGTGAATAAGCTGGAAAATTCTCCATACAATTACCTCACATGCGGATTTGCCGCTGAAGGCAGTAGTTCAAGCAGCGGGGATGAAGATGTTGACTGGGGTATTATCACTTGTGGAACTACAAACATTACAAGTGGCGACAATGACACAGCAATTGGAAATACTCACCCAAGCGGAATTCTTGGCGGAGATCTTGTTCCATCATCAGATGTAAAAGTCGTAAAACTTACAGTATACATATAGGTGGTATGGATGAATCGAAAAGGATTTTTATTTACAGTAACTGTTTTCCTGGTATTGATGTATATCCTTCTTACCATCTCAGTATGGGTTAAGGGTATTGAGACTTCTGAGCGTGCATTCTCTGAATTCTACAAAGAATCTACAGTAGAGCTTGCAATCGAACAGATAACTCCTGCCAAACTCGATAATGTTACTTATGTTATATTGAACCGAGGCGTATCAAGACTCAATGATAATGCCATTAATTATCCACTACTTCAGGGTACTTCTGAGGAGAATGAGAATATAGAGAGTGCGCTTTATGAACTTCTTACTGAAGGATCTGCAGACCCATCATATTTCCATGGTTCTGGCGGAGATATTAGCACTCCAGAGAACTCTTCTCTAAATGCATGGGCAGAAAACCTGAATTCTTCTCTTCTTGCTATCGGAGTATATATCAGCGAGTTTGAAGTAACTAACTTCAAAGTTGGCCAAAGCGATATTGATCTGGTTAACTATTCATTTGATATTGAGCTCAAGCTTCGTGACTTTACAAATACATCTGCAGTTGCAAGAAGCTATCATATTGAAAACGAGATTGATGTTTCTGGGCTTGTTGATCCTGCTCTTGCTCGTGAAACCAGCGTGGCAGCAGGCGAAGATCTCACAGCATACAGGCAGTTCTTCTTCAACAAGGATGATTACTCAGAATACTCTGATATTACAGTTCATCAGATGTCCGCATCAACTACTGAAGGCCAAGGATGGGTTTATGGTCCGCTTGCTCTTGCAAACGGAACTGATGATTTAGTTCCTGAAGCAACTTCAATTGCCCCAAGTAAAAGAAGCCAGTATATCTTAGTTGGGGATTATTCAGAGATCATTGCCCTAGATCAATTTATATACAATCAATTTGCTGGATTTATCCTAACTGATACTCCAACTGTAACTTCAACTGCTTGTGGTAATGTTCAGGGTAATACTTTCAATGCAATCGAATATTCTTCAGCTCCAGAATGTGAGATCGGAATGGATCATCCATTTACTGGAAAGCCATTTATCGTTTCATCTGGATTTTCTCCAGCTTCTGCTCCAGAATGTCCAATATTAGATGGAAATGAACAGATTCGAAGGTGTGTATTATTTGTAAATACTTATCTTGAATCTGAGGTTGCGATTGACCCAACAAGAAAGCTTGTTGCAAGTGGCAGTGGAATTTATGAAGTTGAAGAAATCCGAGACTTTGTAATGTGTGGTTACTATACTCACAATCCAAAAGCCCCATCATATATGCAAAGGCTTCTCAATGATTCTTATCTTAGAAACAGCACTGAATTCGGTATTGAAACATTTGTGATTGGTAATTATGCAAATGAGTATTCAGTCTATGATACCAGAAGCAGATTAGATCGGGAACTACTCAATGGCAGTATAGACGGCGTGAAAATACGCGGTCTTCCAGGATGCCGTAATTTCGCATCCTGTGCAGACAGTCCAATAACTGGTATATTCGCAGTTAGTGATGATTCTGCAATTGACTATGGACTTGATGACATTGCTTGTGACAATGGTGCTGCGGGGTGTGACTCATGAAAGGACAATCATCACTTGAACTTATGATTACAGTTGGAATAGTGATTGCATTTACGATTCCAGTATTGTTCCTGCTACTTTCAGCAACCTCTATTGGTTATGAGGATACTGCAAAAGCCCAGGCAGATGCTTCGTCAAGAACTCTCTCTGATACTATGAACTCAGTTTATTCTCAGGGTCCTGGGGCAAAGAGATTGATTCTTCTAAATGTTCCAGCATCAACTCACGAGATATATGCATCTGATGGGGAAGTGGTTGTAGTGGTAAAGCTTGGAAGCGGCCAATTTGATGCAGCATCCCCAACAATTGCAAGCATAAGCGGAGATTCGTCAACTCTTGGTACAAAGACTGGATTAATTCTGGTTAGTGTTGAGGCAGATGAAGTTACCGGAGAGGTGAGATTAGTTGATCCAACAGAATCCTGATTATAACGGTCAAGTTGCGATTGAGGGAACTTCGTCCCCTGCAAGCAACTCAAAGGGCCAAGTTGCTACCGAATTTATGGTTTATACTACTGTATTTATGTTCATTGCAATTGCAGCATTTGTAGTTGTAAATGATATTCAAAGTACTGAAATACCTTTGCAGCAAAACAATGTTGTTCAGGAAGTTGGCAATAGTCATGTTACTATGCTTATTCTTGCAATAAAGGGCGGTGAAGGATTTTCCTACAATTACACATTCCAAAAAACTGTCTTTAATTTACCTTATACTCTATATCTTCACAATCTCTCAAATGCTCATTATATGGTGCTTGAGTGGGAAGGGGGCTATGGAAATTATAGTTATTCTTATGACGTTCCTTCATATAATTATATTCTTGAGGGAAGTTGCTTAGCAGATAATGTATTCGTCAGTGACGAGTGCACAAATATGTTTATGTTTTACAATGATGGTGAAAATCTTACTATCACACAGGTGGGATCATGAAAGGACAATACTTCAGTTTTGATGCAATTATAGCTTCGGTGATTTTCGTTTTGGCACTAGTTGCCTTATTGTCATACTGGCACAGCGTCAGATCATTTTTGGATTTCCAAAATGATGCTCTGTCTAAAGATGTGGTTAGGGTTTCAAACCTAGTATTTACTCCACCCTCACCATCTTCTGATTGTGGTACTCTGGATCGATTAGGATTTGCAAATGACTGGAATGACAGGCGTATTAACGAGTCTCTAATCTATTGCGCTCAAGGCAAAACCCAGGCGCAGCTGCGTGATCTGCTAGGCTCATCCAATAATCTCTCACTTCGCTTTGAGAATCTGGCAAATGGAACTGTCACTGTTGTAGGTGGCGACATTCCAGTCGAGACAACTGATGTTATCCGAGTGAGGAGGCTTGCAACTGTAGTAAATTCCACTGGCGGAACTTATCTTGCTGCACTTGATATGAGTCTCTATAAATAGTTTTTTTTCTTTTTATTAAAAATAGAAAAATAAAAAAAAGAACTAATTGTTTTTACTAATTATCTCAATGTTCTCAGGTACTTTATGGACATTTCCAATCTTGAGTCCAACTAGAACTTTTACTCCTTGCTTTGATGCAAGATCTGCAAGTCTCTGAGTGATAATGCCATCGAAAACAATCGCATTAATGTCCTTAGTTTCTCCAAGAGATTTGATAACATCTCGAACTGCAACCTCTTTGATCAGTTGCAAGTTGCTGTTATAGAATCTTGCTCTGAGGCTATTACCAAGTGCATCAAGCTCTTTCATAAGGTCGTCCTTGTTGAGTTTCGCGCTCTCTACTTTTGGAGCTGCAACAGGCTTTTCAGCAGTAACTTTTTCTGCTGGAGCAGGGCTGTCTTCTACTTTTCCAGCTCTTCGAGCTCTTCTGTCTTGCCTTGATTTTCTAGTGACATCTTCCTTCTTTTCTGCTACTATCGGCTTATTGACCTTAGGAGTTTCTTCCACTACTGCTGGCCTATTGAACCTAGGAGTTTCTTCCACTACTGCTGGCCTATTGACCACCTTAGGACTTTCTTCCACAAATATTGGCCTATTGAACCTGGGAGTTTCTTCAACTCTTCGCTCAGTGGTGCTTTTTCCATTTCCTTGTTCAAATGGCACTCTGTTTCGAAGATATTTGATAATTTCCTTTCTTGTTAGTTCCTCAACCTCAGTACCAGTTGGAGCTCTTGCGATAAAGTCGATTTCAACGCCGCCATGAATAAGCTCATTCAAGATAATATCTCCGCCACGGTCTCCATCAAGGAATAATGTGACTTCCTTTTTCTTTGAAATCTCAACAATTGTCCGAGTTACTTTAGCTCCGCCAATTGCAGCAACGTTTGCAATGTCATTTTTCAGAAGGTTGATAACATCAGCTCTTCCCTCAACGAGTATCACCTCATTGCTTCTGTCAACACCAGGTCCTGCAGGAATTCTGTCTGGACCATATGTAACGATTTCAGCAGTTTTAACTTCATCTCGAACCATTTGAGATATTTCCTTGCTCTCTGGAATCTCAGTAGTAAGAAGATTCTTAAGAAGGTTTTTAGCCCTGTCAACAAGGTGCTTTCTCTTGAGGTTTCGAGTATCTTCAACTTTTGTGATTCTGAGCTTTGCCTCACAAGGCCCTACTCTGTCTACTGTTTCAAGAGCAGCTGCAATAATGCATGTTTCGACCATGTCCAAACTGCTTGGGATTTTGATAATTCCAGTTGTTTTTCCACTGCGAGCTCCCAAATCAACTTCAATTCTTCCAATCCTTCCATTTTTCTGAAGGTCTCGAAGGTCAAGCTCGTCTCCAAGAAGTCCTTCTGTCTGGCCGAAAATAGCGCCAACAACGTCAGGTTTCTCAACGAGCCCTCCAATTTCAACGTTTGTATAAATTAAGTATTTTACAGTATCTATGTATGTTTTAGCCATATATTTCACCTTTTAATTTTTCATATGCCCGGTATGTATCCTCGAAAAAACGGATGTTCAATAGATATGCAAGGTGTTTGCGTGATTCTAAATCTGCTTTGATTGATGCAGATTCCAGCTTGTTTTTGGCTATTTCAGCCAACTGGTTTCCCCTTCTATCAAAGTCGGTTAGTACAAATACCTGCTCACAATTGACCTTCTTGATGCTTTGATCCATGTTTCCGGAGATGGTCAAGACATTGACAAATCCTAATTTCAATAAGGCTTGTTTATCTTTTATTCCTTCAACGAAAACGCATTCGTTTCGAAGCGTTTCAAGAAGCCTTCCGAGCTTTTTCCATTTTTCTTCATTATTCACTATTTGCCCCCGGGATCGGAGAGAATCAGAGAAAACTATGCACTGTTGACCGCCTATTACTAGGCCCATACTCCCTTTCGGGAATACATGTTCCTTCACAGCTTAATGGTAATTGCAGAAAAATCTTTCGATTTCTCAGAGCTCTGGTGGCCATCCATGCACAGTAAATATGAACGTTATGACATCGCAGCCCTTTCTTCTATAAGGTCTACGACTAATGGGAATATCTTCATGATGTCCCCTTCACTAACAATGCCTACGAGTTCATTCTTCTCATTAACAACAGGAAGGCGTTTGATTTTATTTTCTCGCATTGCCTTCGCTGCTTCTTCGATCGTGGTCTCGGGTCTAACTACTCTAAGTGGCGTTGACATGATTTGTTCTGTTGTTATTTTCGACGGATCAAGACCTTTTGCTATGATCTTATACACTATGTCTCTCTCTGTGATAATGCCTTTGGCATGTTTTCCTGATTTATCTTCAACGACTATGACTGAACCAACTGAATGTTTCTTCATTACTTTTGCCACATCTGGGGTAGTTTTTCCGAAGGAAATTACTACAACTTCAGGAGTCATAATATCTCCAACCCTCAAATCTGATCCCATAACTTATGTCATGTGCGGAAATCTTTTAAAACAAATCTACTAATTCCCGTCTGACGTTTTTCAACAAAGAAAAACACTATAAACGCACAGTTATTCCTTATATACCTTCGCTTTTTTCCACTTTTTGAAACATTTGTTGATTTTTGTACAAATTTCTGTTTTTGTACTCACATCCTAACATGCAGCATAAAGTACTTCTTAAAAATTCTTTCTACTTTATATCGACGTATGGATACTAATGCTATAGAGAAAAAATGGTCCAGCAGATGGAAGGATGCTGGAGTTTTCGAGGTCGATCCAAGACCAGATAAAGAAAAGCGATATTTGACAGCAGCATTTCCCTATCCTAATTCCCCTCAGCACATCGGTCATGCAAGAACATATACAACAGCAGATATCTATGCACGGTATTTGCGTCTCAAGGGATATCATGTTCTCTTTCCAATGGCATTTCACGTAACTGGCACTCCAATTCTTGCTATGGCAAAGAGAATTGCTGCAAAGGATAAGAACGTTCTCGATGTTTTTGAAAACATCTATAAAATTCCTCCTGAAATTGGAGCGTCTCTAACTGATCCAAAAGATCTTGTTACATATTTCTCAAAAGAGATCGAAGAAGGAATGAAGGAAATGGGCTTTTCCATGGACTGGAGAAGAAAATTCTACACTTATGATTCAAAATTCAACAAGTTCATTCAATGGCAATTCCACAAACTCAAGGAACTTGGATATCTGATCAAAGGCGAATATCCAATTGCCTGGTGTGAATCTGACGGAAACGCCCTAAGTGCACATGATACTAAAGGGGATGTTGACCCGGAGCTTGAAGAAGTCACTGTTATCAAATTCAAAGTATCAGATGGGAGGTATTTAGTTGTAACAACTTATCGTCCTGAAACTGTCTACGGAGTTACTAATATCTGGATAAATCCTGAAGCAGAATATGTCAAAATAAAATACAAAGAAGAAACTCTTATCCTAGCTAAAAAAGCAGCTGAAGTTCTCAAGCTCCAAATGGGCTACGAACTTCTTGGAGAAATTTCTGCAGAGGAAATTCTTGAAATGAATCCAAAGAATCCGGCAACAGGAGATGCTGTTCCGGTTTTCAAAGCAAGTTTTGTTGCTCCTGAGACTGGAACAGGGGTTGTTATGAGCGTTCCAGCACATGCTCCATTTGATTATCTTGCGCTTAGGGATCTTGGCAAAGCAGAAATGGATATGCCACAGGTAATCGAACTTTCCGGCTATTCAAACAATCCTGCAAAAGACGCAGTTGAAAAATTCAAAGTAAAAAACCAGGATGATCCTTCGGGAGAGCTTGCAACAAAGGAAATCTACACCAAGGAAGCACATGGCGGGGTTATGGTTGTTGGGAAGTACAAAGGCGAAAAAGTAGCAGAGGCAAAGCTCAAAGTTGCGGCGGATCTCAAAGCTGAAAACAAAGCCTTTGAAATCATTACAATTGCAAACGGGCCAGTATTCTGCAGATGCGGAAGCCCTGCTGTTGTTAATGTCATGGATGATCAGTGGTTCATTGATTATGGAATTCCAGAGTGGAAAGAAAAAGCCAAGAAATGCCTTGATAAAATGGAAATTATTCCGGAAAAAACACGTGGAGAGTTTGAATATACAATAGGATGGCTCAAAACACGTCCAACAAGTAGATCCTCTGGCCTTGGAACTAAATTCCCGTTCGATGAAACAAAGATGATTGAAGCACTTTCTGATTCCACTCTCTACATGTCATATTATACGATTTCTCATTTGCTTGATGAGGTTGATGCATCTTCAATGGACAATAAGTTCTTTGATTATGTATTTTTGGGAAAAGGAGATGGAAATGAAAAACTTGACAAACTTCGGGAAAGTTTCCTATATTGGTATCCTGTTGATTCACGTCATAGTGCCGGAGATCTTGTTCGAAACCATCTTACTCTCTATATCTTCAACCATGTTGGAATTTACGAAGAGCCGCAATGGCCAAAGCAGATTGTTACAAATGGTTTTGTAACTATGGAAGGAAGCAAAATGAGCAAATCTATGGGAAACATCATGCCACTTCGTTTCGCTATTTCTGAATATGGAGCAGATGTCATTAGGTTTGCTGTTGTTTGCGGAGCTGATCTTGCAAGTGATTCTGATTTCAACAAGAGCGTTGCTGATGGGGTCAGGTCCAGACTTGGATTTATCTCAAAACTAATTGAAGGGAGCATCAATGAAGGAAAGGCTCATGGAAGGCCTGAAAAATGGATTCACTCAAGGCTCAATAGAAAAATTGAGAGAGCAGGAAAACTGTATGACAAATTACAAATCCGTCATCTGGCTCTTGAAATCTTCTATGATGTAGTAACTGATCTCCAGTGGTACCTCAAGAGAACAAAAGAACCAAATCTCCATGATTTCTTTGAAAAATGGATCATTATGATTGCTCCATTTATGCCACACTATTGTGAAGAATACTGGGAGATGCTTGGTCATAAGCCATTCATTACATTTGAACCATTTCCTCAAGCTGATTTATCAAAAATTGATGAAAGTATCGAGCGTGGAGAAGAAACCATACTCCAGGTTCACGAAGATATTGAAAAAATATCCAAATTAATTGGAAAGAAGCCCGAATCCGTGTCTGTATTCGTAGCATCTAACTGGAAGAGAAAACTCATCGAGATTGCAATTGCTGAAAAATCATTTGAAGGTACTATGAAAGCTGCAGCTGCAGAAAAAATGCCAATGAAGGACGTTACCAGAATCACAAAACAAATCATGAAGAATGTCCATTCTCTTGTAAAGCCAGTATCTCAAAAGGATGAGTTTGATGCTCTAAAGGATGCAGAGCAATTTCTTTCTGATGAATTTGAATGCAAAGTAACTGTGCTAACTGAGGAAGAAGGAAAGCACCCAAAAGCTGGCAATTCTCTTCCAAAAAAGCCATCAATTGTGTTGGAATAATCATGAAATTTCTAAAGGTTCCAAAAGCTCAAGGAGAGAAAATCCGTCAAAAGCTTACTGAAAAAGCTATCTTTGCAGCAGAATATCCAATCCTAAGCGAGGGCAGCTACCTTTTATTTCCAGTAAATGGACCGTATGGGGATTTTGAAATTGTTGAGCGTGCAGCAGAGAAACGCGAACTGCCTTTTCTGAAGCTCAAAGACGCGCTTGCAGATCTTCTTGATGAAAATGAGCTGCAAAACCTTACAACTTCTTTTGATCTGATTGGAGATATTGCAATTTTAGAAATTCCAGAATCGCTTAGCCCAAAAGAAAAACAAATAGGAGAAGCGCTTCTGAAAGTTCACAAAAACATCAAAACTGTTCTTAAAAAACTTGGTCCAATGGAGGGGGAATACAGAGTTCGAAGACTCAGATTTATTGCTGGTGAGGAAAAGACCGAAACGACCTATCGAGAGCATAATTGCCTGATGAGATTTGATGTTTCAAAAGTATATTTTTCCATTCGTTTATCTACTGAGAGAAAAAGAATATCAGATCTTGTTAAAGCTCAAGAACGTATTCTTGTTCTATTTGCCGGGGTCGGTCCATTTGCACTGGTTATTGCAAAAGATCATCCAGATGCAGATATTACTGCAGTTGAACTAAATCCTGATGCAGTATCCTCAATGAAAGAAAATATTATTCTAAACAAATTCCAAAACATTTCTGTTCTTTCCGGCGATGCCAGAGCATTCAAGTATGATGACTTTGATAGGGTAATTATGCCACTTCCGCATTCTGCAGACAAGTTCTTGGATCTGGCATTTTCAGCAGCAAAACCAGGCGGAATAATCCATTTCTATACTCTTGCTGATAGCAAAAATCCTCTGGAAGATGCAAAATCCAAAATTAAAACAAACTATGAAATCTCATCATGGAGAATAGTTAGGCCTTATTCTGCAGACATTGTCCAGGTTGTTTTGGATTTAGTAAAACCCAAGTAAGAATCCAATAAGAAGACTAATTATCATTCCTGAAACTATTGGTGGAAGTGCTGGCAAAACCATTTTGCTCTTCCAGACAACTGTTAGGAACAATCCAAGTGATACTACTGCTCCAACAAAAACAAATACTGTTGCAATTGGATTAAATGAAAGTGTCGAGACTTCGAGCATAATCGGTGCAATGATATCTCCGGTTCCAAGGTCTATTCTCTTTTCCCTTTTGCCTTTTTTTGCCGGTGATCTTGCAGTTATTGTGAATGCAAGGTCTTTCTTTACAACAAAATTTGCAAGCTCCACCATATGCTTTGTCATAAACACTGAAAGATAATCATAGATGGAAAGGAATACCAGGAAAATAATGAGCGGCAGAACTCCGAGCGAAATTCCAAATATTGTTCCTACTCCAGCAGTTGCAAGTACTGCAGCACTATTTTTCAGTTGAGGTCGAAGCCATTTGAGCACAGAGAATGAAAGCCCCATTAAAATTGCTATCATCGTACTGATTTCATAGCCTAGAATAATCCTTAGAAATGCGTAAAAAACAATTGAACTTGAAGTTGAAATTAGCATAAATTCCATCAGAGTAAATAGAATTCCAAATCTTTTGAAAACTCTAATTAAAATAATCATAAACGCTGCTCCAAAGAGGATATATCCAATAAAGAAAAGTGCGTTTGTAGGCTCATCAGCATTCTGAGTTATCACTAATTCTTCAACATAAGGATTTCGATTTAAATCTGATATTACAGTTAAACCTGTGAATATGCCCAGAAGCTGAGCTATTATAAAAAGAGCTAAAATTGAAAACAATAATCTCATATCATTCCCCAACTATTCTAATCTGGCCATATTCTTTTTCGTAAATAACCCCTCGTCTTAGGAGCTCACTAATGATCTTTTTTGCACTTCCTGCATCAATTTCATAAGACTGGGCATCTCCAATTACCTCATCGACATCTGCAGTATCATTCTTTCGAAGATGCTCTCTTATTATGTCAAGTATGGTATCTGCCTTTTGCATTTTGTCTCGCTCGGATTTTGGCTTTCCAGTTGCAACGACATCAACATCAAAAGCTCCAGTTGCCTTATCAGTCATAATCTGAGCCATTACATAATTGAAAAGCTCTATCGCAGTATCTGAATCTGATCCCTCAACGGTTTTGCTTAGTCTGATCTTTGCATTTGCCTCAGCAAGTCGGATTAACCCTTCAAGATATCTAGGAGTAATTGCAACAGATCCCGCATCTTTACCTTTTCGTCTTAAATCAACATAAAATTCCTTAATTTTTTCAGAAGCTTCTTTTGATATTTTTGGGAAAATCGTTCGCCTTGCATACGAGATGTACTTTCGAAGAAGTTCCTTATCAAATGTCTCTTCATCATCCTCATGTTCGTTCATGTGAGTTTTGAGAATATGTGATGCGAGTTTTGCATCTTTTGTTTCATCTAAAATATCCACAATCGGGAAAATCAGATCAAACCTTGAAAGCAATGTTGGAGGTACGTCAAATTGGTCAGACAGATTCTTTGTTTGGTCAAATCTTCCATATTTTGGATTTGCAGCAGCAAGAATTGCTGTTTTTGTTCTAAACTTTGCTACCATTCCTGCTTTTGCAACAGATACTGTCTGTGTTTCCATTGCCTCGTGAAGCGATGCCCGGTCCTCATCATCAATTTTATCAAACTCATCGATCTGAGCACATCCTCCGCTAGCTAGAACAAGTGCACCTGCCTTGAGTGTCCAGCCACCTTCACCAAGTTCATCACGTTCTGCAGAAACTGTTAAACCTGCTCCAGAAACGCTTTTACCACTGACGTAAATGCTCTTTGGTGCAATATCCCCAACACTTTGAAGGAATCTTGATTTTGCAATACCTGGGTCTCCGATAAGAAGTATGTGAATATCATCACGAATACTCAATCCCCCCTTCATTGTCTTTCCGCGAGTTCCTCCAAAAAGCTGAAGTGCTATTGCCTTTTTCACTTCACTATGGCCATAAATAAACGGGGCAACTGATTTGATTACAATATCTGAAATATTAGGGTCTTTTGAAAGTTCAATCAGTCTTTTCTCTTCTTCCTTTGTGATCTCTATTTCTTCAAAATCTTTTTTCAGGCTGGTAACACTGTTGACCTCAATATATCTGCTGAATACGAGCTCTTGTTTTTGTCTCGCCTTTATGGGTGGCCGAAGCCGCAGCACTCCTGCAATTGAAATATTGTCTCCTGGGGCTATTTTGTTGACAAGATCATCTTCAAGCAATAGTTCGATATGTGCAGCAGGAGCACCTCCACGAACACGCTCTAGCAGCTCTTGAACTTCTGCTCTTTGCATGTCTATATATGTGCATTCTTCTTCGTCCCTTTGCAGGGCAAGCTTTTTGCAGTCGTCACATCTCTTTGGTGGATTGAAGTTCTTGCCAATTATGACTTTTGTTTCAGAACCGCAAAGATCGCATTTGTAAACTCCGACTTTTACTCTGTGCATTACTTCTGCTCTTTTTGTGACAACACATTTGAAAGAAACCAGTTCTCCAATATTTTTTGATCCAATATCCTCAATTAAGCTGTCTTCGTTTGGAAGATTGTCGAATCTGATTCTTGGCTCAAAACGGTTTCCTACTGAGACTGGGTAGTTTAATTCCTTGATTGCTTCTTCTGCTGCAGCCAGAATCAAATCTGGTTCTTTTATCAGAGCATCTGCAAGATCTGGATCTAATTTTTCAAATTCAGCATAATCTATTATGAGACTTTTACTTGCCGGATATTTCCTTCGAAGTTCGTTGATCTCCTTTTTATATGTAGTGCTGAAGTATTCTTGAAATTTTGATACCTGAGCCGAAAGATCAACATCCATAAGAACCACGCTAAAATTAGTGGATGTTTATTAGGAGTTGGACTTTAATAAATCTATTTATATCGTATTTTTTTATTTTTAAACACAATTAATATCCTTTACCATTACTGAAAGCTATTTTAGTTTTTCCTCCGCTACTCCCAGTATGAAAAAAGCAATTTTGTTCATAATAGATGGTCTTGGTGATCTTCCAACTCCAAAAACTCCGCTCCAAGCTGCAAAAACGCCGAATCTTGAAAAATTGGCAAAAAAAGGAATCACTGGTATGCTAAGTCCTATCTCAAGATATTTGGTTCCAGGATCAGACACTTCTCATTTGCAGTTACTTGGATATGACCCCAAGTTCTTCTATAATGGCAGGGGGCCTCTTGAAGCCCTTGGTCTTGGGATTGAATTGCATGAAGGTGATGTTGCATTTAGGGCAAATTTTGCCACTGTCAAGGACGGAATCGTAGTTGACCGGAGAGCTGGAAGAGTTGATACTAAAATTGCTTCCTCACTTTCAAAACTTCTTTCAATGGAAATCGAAGGAGTCAAGGTAATTTTTAAAAATTCAGTTGAGCATAGGGGCGCATTGGTCCTTCGTGGGAAAGGCCTTAGCTGCAATATTGGAGAAACAGATCCGCACTCAAAGGATCCAATATCCAAATGCTATCCTATTGATGACAGTGCAGAGGCAGCAAAAACAGCCAGAATTGTGAATAAATTTACCGAGTTTGCACAGCAGCGCCTTTCAATGGCTTCTGAGAACAAATCCCGCAAAAAACCGGCAAATGCTGTTTTGCTTCGGGGAGCAGGCGAATATCAGGAAGCAACTTCATTCATTGAGCGATTTGGCATGCATGCCATTTGTGTTGCCGGAGGCGCACTCTACAAAGGGGCTGCTTCATTTATGAATATGGATATTGCACTTGTTCCAGGAGCCACCGGAGATAAAAATACTGATTTTATTGCAAAGGCAAATGCAGTTGCCTCAGCCCTTGCTTCTGATTATGATTTTGTATTTCTTCATGTTAAGGCATGCGATAGTGCTGGACATGATGGTGATTTTGAATCTAAAGTGGAAGCTCTTGAAAAGATTGATATGATGATTCCAATTTTGGAAAAAACAGGTGCTTGTATTATTGTTACTGGAGATCATTCTACTCCTGTCAGTATGAAAAAGCACACTGGTCATGAGGTTCCAATTCTTGTCTATCGCGGTGAGCGTACTGACAATGTAAAGAAATTCGATGAAAAGAGCTGTGCTCTTGGTGGCTTGGGTCATATCGAAGGAAAAGACATAATTCCTTTGATTCTGAATATAACCGAGAGAGCAGAAAAGTATGGAAGCTGATCACACCTTCCCATCTTTTATCTCATTTTATAAACATTTTGTATTATTTATTAACACTATGTCAAGAGGACGACGTATTATTTGCTGGGATTTAGATGAAACTCTAGGTAAGTTCAGAAACCCCCAGAAAATGAGTTTAACAAAAGGAATTCTTCCAGTTCTCGATAAATTAAGATCACTTGGCTTTAGGCAGGTCATAACGACCGCAGCTTCAAGTGGCCATGCTGAATTTGTTCTCCAATCATTTCCTATTGGGCATTATTTTGAGGCTATTTTTTCACTTGAACACTTGTATGGAGATTCATCTCCAGAATCAGGGCTTAACAAACATTATCTTCCTGTTGCAGTTCATTTTGGTCTTTCACCTGCTGAGGCTGCTCATGATATGATATCAATTGGAAATCATTCGCGCGATGCCCCAGCAGATCTTGATTTTCCATTCATATTTCGTCCTTATGGAAGCTCATATGATGCAGCTGCACTTATCCCAATTATGATGAAACTGATCACTGAATCTGATTCATGGGGCCAGGCTCATTGGCAATTGCATTCTTCTGGTCCAAACTTTGTCAAAGTTGAATACTTTGAAGGATCCATCCACAATGTCGAGGGCGTTTCCATTGCAACTGGCTTCTCATACTGGAATCCCAAAAAAACCAGGCCATATGACCGAACAATTGCAGTTTTGGAATCTTCTCCGGATAATGATAATAATTCTGAGATGGTGG
>JAHJDH010000031.1 GCA_018812625.1 Microcaldota archaeon
GCGACACTAACAAAATCCCAGAAGATAAGATATCTGAAGTCATTGTCAATAATTTCTCGTTTAAGCCAGCTGACATGATCGAGAAACTTGATTTGCTTCGTCCTATTTATAGAAAAACGGCAGCCTATGGTCACTTTGGCCAGGAAGAGCCTGAGTTTAATTGGGAAAAAACAGATATGGCCAAAAAATTAAGTTCTGAAGCAGGGTTGTGATTTTTATGTATAAAACAATTATTTTATTTCTGATATCAGTAGCTTTGATCGGTTGTGTTCAGCAACCAACAGCAGATCAACCAGTAGTAGATAATGGTACTGTTGATGAGCCCAATGTTACAGATGACGTCGAAGAGGATATGGTTGTGCCACCCAATGAGATAAATGATGCCATGGATGAGCCATTAGTTGGCGGAGATTCTGATGAACATGGATGTATTGGCAGTGCAGGCTATTCCTGGTGTGAAGAAAAACAGAAATGCCTTCGATCCTGGGAAGAGCCATGCAGCTCAAAATTAAACGCAAGCGAGGCGCGCGAAATTGCCATGCAAAGCGATTGCGTTTCAGAGGGCAATCTTTCTGATTCTTCAGAATACAACAATGCAACAAATACGTGGTGGATTGATCTTGAAATTGAAAAACCAGGTTGCAGCCCAGCATGTGTTGTTAGTGAAGAAAAGGAAAGTGCAGAAATTAACTGGAGATGCACTGGATTACAAATAGGCTGATTATTTCAGTCTTCCTTCAGAAGCTTCTGTTAGTATAACTGTTGGCAAAAGTTCCATGTTTGCTGCAGTAATCAATTTTTTTAGCTGAGGTTTTTGGATATCTACAGGATCAACTCTAATTGTTTCGCGAAGAGGGTGGGCAAGTATCCCTGCTATTCTGACATTTCTATTAAATTCTACAATGCTGCTAGGTTTATCAAAAGGCAAGGTGCCCAATTTTAGGACTGATCCGTTTATTTTTTTCATATCTTGGTTAGGGGAAGTAATTCCATTTAAATTATCGCATTTTTCCACTTTCGTTCATTTTAAAAAATGTATTTTTGTGATATCAATGTTATGCCTAATTGTACTGTTATCCTGCATAGACATTCGCGCATAGGACCACTAATCTGCGATAAGAGCAGTTTTGTTGCAGATAAGCTAAAACCATTGGTAGAATCCAGAATGGCAGAAAGCAAATCCACTCATGTTGTACATGACATTGCCCCAAGTTTCCTGCTCTCAAAATCAATTCAATTATCATTTGAAAGCAAACTAAAAAATCCAAAATTCCACAAACTTTTGGAAAGATTTAATACAAACTGGCTAACTGATGCCCGGAAGGCTCTGGAAAAGGCAGATAATGGAGAGTCCAGCAAAATATTTGATCCAAAGTTTGGTCCTGAATTTGACATGATTCTGGAGCTGAATTCAGCAAATCCAGGAACAGTAATAAATCACCTGACACCAGTTCCTCCTGAGGCTTTGATAGAGCTTACCCGATTTAGATTAGAAATGCTTGAAGGGGGGAAATGGGCTAAAGGAAATATCAAGCGCGCTATTAATCATATTAAAGAATCCCAAGGAGCGCTGTCCTGCTGCAATCTTATTCGGGATGTTGAGGCTATGGCACAAATTGGGAGACTTGGTTCAGATGCGATTTTATTGCGTGGTCTTGGACATGGATATCTGACACATTTAGGTGATAATGAAATAGCTGTTGTCCCAGAAGGATATGGCATCGAGGCAGAACCAAGCGCCCGCAGAGTATTCAATTTTGCTGATTTTGTTGAAAGATGCGGCGTAACTATCTTGTCTGAAACCGAGCCTGTTTTGGTTTCTCCATATGAACAATCACTAAATACTATGTGCGGAGGAAATCTCGAAGAACTTGATATGGATGGCAATGCCCTACTTCATATGATGTTTATTGGAGCTGTTCGTATGAATGCCGATAAGGTATCTAACCAGGAAGAGCTATTTCGGGTAGCATACATTCTTGCAAAACAAGATCTTCCAAAATTCCAAAGAGAGGTTTTTGGCTAGTTGGTAGCTGCTCCAGTTAAAAATGCTAATTCTGCCCAAATTTTAGCTTAAGTTAGTCTTTTTTAAGATTCGCAGATTAAATTTGTTATGAAGATAATTCGATCCCAATACGCACCGCATAATTTCCTGGTGGTATTCTTCTTCATGGCAATTGCAATTTTTGTTTTGTACAAAGCATTAATCCTTGACGATCCTATTCGTGGGATTACTGGAATTGCACTTCTTTTACTAGCTTATTATTTCAGTGGATTCCCAACAGAAACTACTCTTGATGATAAAGGAATTGAGATAACTCAAAGCATCATAAATAAAAAACTAAAAATGACATATGGATCGATTCGGTTAGTAACAAGCTACAAACAAAAAAGATTGTTTGGAATTTCAACTTTAGTTAAAATTAAGGGCAGAGGAGTAAAGAAAACTCTAATTTTTTCAACAAATGAAGAGAAACAGGTAGCCAGACTACTCAAGATGTTAGAAGAAAAGATTGGCAAGGATAAAATAAGAAGAGCCTCTGCCTAAGAATGACGTTATTTGAAAATTTACTAAGCTTTATAATCACTCCTCATTTAAATGAAAAGAATAGCAGCGCTCAAATTGAGTGGTGGTTATAGAATAAATTTAATTGATAGGTGTAAAATAATGGTAGAAGGAACAGTAAAATTCTTCAATGAAATGAAGCATTTCGGTTTTATTGCCGGCGATGATGGAAAAGAATATTTTGTACACGTAAGTGGCCTTAAAGACGGAACAACAATCCGAGAAGGCGATAAAGTAAGTTTTGAAGTTGTCCAGGGTGACAAAGGAGAAAAAGCAGAACAAGTAGAAAAAATCTAATCTGATTTTTATTTTCATATTTTTCTTTTTCTTATATATAATATCCGCTATCCAACGTAAGAATTTGGGCAAGGTTTAAAATGACTTAGTCCAAATTGATGTAAAAATCTAACTTAAAAGAGGCGAAAAAATGGTTTTTGAAAACACACAAAAGCAATTAGAAAAAGCTAAGAAGCACGTGGAATTAGTACAGGAAACCGAAGAAACGCTAAAATACCCTACAGAAGCATTTACATTCTCAATCCCAGTTCGGATGGATGATGGATCTCTGAAAGTTTTTGAAGGACACAGAGTCCGATATAATGATGCCAGAGGCCCCACTAAAGGAGGAATAAGATATCATCCAGGAGTAAATCTGGATGAGGTAAAAGCCCTTGCTTTTTGGATGAGCATTAAATGTGCGGTCATAAATATCCCATATGGTGGTGGAAAAGGAGGTATCACTGTTGATCCGCATAAATTATCAAAGGCCGAGCTTGAGAAATTATCACGAGGCTGGATGAGAAAAGCATATCGAATTGTTGGTCCAGATAGAGATATCCCAGCACCAGATGTTTATACTAACGGCCAGATCATGGCTTGGATGATGGATGAATATTCTATCATCAAAGGAGAATACTCTCCAGGAGTTATTACTGGAAAGCCATTATCCCTAGGGGGATCTCTTGGAAGGTCATATGCAACTGCCCTTGGCGGATATTACTGTGTTAAAGAAGCAGTCAAGAAGATGGAAGTTGGAAAGACAGTTGTAGTTCAAGGTTTTGGTAATGCGGGCTCTCACATGGCCAGATTGCTTTCTGAGGATGGATTCAAGGTAATTGCAGTATCAGACTCTAAAGGAGGAGCTCTTCTAGAAGAAGGATTTGACTATGATAAACTAATGGAAGTCAAGACCAAAGAAAGAAGGGTAGATTCATATCCAGGATGCAAGAAAATCTCAAATGAGGAAATTCTTGAGCTTGAGTGTGATATTCTTGTTCTAGCTGCTCTTGAAAACGTTGTAACTGAGAAAAATGCAGGCAATATCAAAGGAAAGATGATTGTTGAGCTTGCAAACGGGCCAGTTAATCCAGAGGCTGATGATATCCTACATAAGAATAGCAAGTTCTTAATTCCAGATATTCTGGCAAACTCCGGGGGAGTTTGTGTATCTTATTTTGAGTGGGTACAGAACAAACAAGGATATTACTGGAAAGAAGACGAAGTCAATGCAAAACTACTTGAAAAGATGGTCAAAGAGTTCAATGCAACCTTTGATATTCACAAGGAAAAGAGCATTGATATGAGGACTGCTGCATATGTACTGGCTTTGGGCCGCATAGATGAGGCCACAAAAGACAAAGCGATATATTGATTAATGTTCTAGAACTAATAATACTAACAATAATGGTGAAAAAATGGTAGAAGGAACAGTAAAATTTTATAACGAAATGAAGAACTTCGGCTTTATTGCCGGCGATGATGGAAAAGAATATTTTGTACACTCAAGTGGAGTAAAAGACGGAACAACACTCCGAGAGGGCGACAAAGTAAGTTTTGAAGTTGTCCAGGGCGACAAAGGACCAAAAGCAGAACAAGTAGAAAAAATCTAATTTCATTTTTCTCTGTTTTATATTGGTTAATTTTAAATTTTTTTTTCTTAACTTTTTTTTGTGAGTCATATGTTTCAACAAAGAATTCGGTCAGCTTCAAAGAGAGGCGTTCAAGAAAAAAGGGATCCAAAGTTAGCTGCTGCTATAAAAAAGTATCAACTAATAGCAGAGTTAAGAGGAACCATTGAAGGTGGAGATGTTTCTGCGGTTTGTAAAACCCTATTCCAAAATCCAGATCAGATTAGATATGTATTTGGAGCTTTAATTGATCCTTCGAAAGATTTATCTCGCCATGCAGAGTTTGTTATTGCAAGGCTAGCTCAAAGTAATGACCCAGTAGTGCAAACTCATCTTCAGATAGGCCTATCTAATTTTCTAAGCTCTCCATGGATTAGTGATAACGCATCTAATCTATCTGCTATTGAACTGAGAATTCGTATGAGTATGATCCATTCAAGGCTTTCAGGCTAAAAATTCCTTGTTTGTTTTATTTCTATCAAGCCATGTTTTTCAGCTTCTCTTAGAGTTTGGGGCAAATCATCATGATAATCATACACTCCGGAAAACATGCCTTTTTTGATTTTTGAAACTACTAACTTTAACAATCGATCCCAGCACCCTTCTTTTATTTCAAAATAATAATGTTTTGCCTTACCATTCTTTTCCATAGTAAAGCCGGATGATAAAGTAGTTACAATGATGTTCTGAGCCTTTGCAACTCTTTTTGTTCTCTGAATCCAGTCCTTGTGAAAATCCCTGCTTAACTGTACTAGTCCAAGGCCTTTCGCCTCATGCAAAACAGCTTCAATCGTTAGATCAGAATTAACTGTATCTGCTAATTTCCCTTCTTCCAGCTTTGTTGCAATAAAAAGAATGAATCTAAATGATGCTTCTGGCGTTATTTCTGCCTTGTAAAATCCCGGATCATGCCCCTCCTTGCGATAAAATCCGTGAGTTAATATGCTTTCAATAATTTTTGTCGCAATTCCAAAAAGGCGTATTTTACCATCTTCCTTCAGTACTTTTGCCCTTTGAAATGCTTTTTTTACATTCGTTCCAACAGCAATTTCTGATCTAGGACTGGGCCTGTCAAATGCTTTACGCATGTTGTTATTTCTGTGAAGATGGTATTAAATACTTTTTCGGAAAAATGACTATATGGAATTTGTTTGCCCTAAATGCAAGGTTCCTCTTGGAGGCAAAGATAAATTCGTCTGCTCCAAGTGCGCAAGCGTTTATCCAGTTAAAGAAAAAATACCTGATTTTCTAGACTCTAAATCCTGGACTACTGCTATACATACTTTCCTTTTTGATACCCTCTCACTGATTTATGAGAACAATCTATATGAGTATAATTTCAAACTTTGGTGTGGCATGAGCGTTCCAAAGCGAGATGTTCTTCGCAAAATGATTCGAAAAGAGATTTCTCAAGACGCCCGGAATATAATTGACATAGCAGGAGGCTCTGGAACACTGAGTCGCCATCTTGCCTCTGATGCTTCAGATGTTTATTGCATTGATTATTCTATGGGAATGCTCAGATCTGGTCAGAAGCATTCTAAGGCTCCAAATATGCATTTTATTCGTTCTATGGCAGAAACTCTTCCTTTTGCAAAACAAAGCTTTGATGGGGCTATTATTGGCTATAGTTTCTACTTATTCAAAAAGCCAGAGATTGTTCTGCGCGAAGTATCCAGAGTGCTGAAGCCTGGAGCTCCACTAGCTATAGCCACGTTTTTCAAAGGCGATGGGGGGTATTTGAAGTATCGGCTTGGGATTTGGCATGCAAAAAGAAAGGGAATCAACGTTTATACGTTGGCTCAAACCCGGGCAATGGTATCAAAAGCAGGCTTTGACGAAATTGATACTGATATATATGGTTCGTTTGTTCTTCTTAGTGCAAGGAAGAAAAAAGACAAATGATTTTTATATAGAAGCAGCGATGTCTAGTTATGGCAGGAGATATTGAGTGGAAATTTGTACTTCTTGAAGGATATTGCATGTTCAATGCTTATAGCACAGAGAAAAAAGTCAGGGTAAATGTTTTTCCTGATGGAGATTTGACTAAAAAACCAGTGTCAAAACTCGAAGATAATGACATGTATCTTCCAAAGAGCAAACTCAAGAGGCCAAAGAATTGTCCTAGAGAGCCATCTGCTCTTTGCCTTAGCCAGGGCTGCAGATTCTTTGGTTATTCCAGCGGAAAGTTCAATGACATGACTCATGATATGTTCAAGCATTATCGGAAGCAGGAAAAGAGATAATTTCATTCTTTTAAGTGAACCATATTCAAAAACTGTAATCTATACCTACTTCTTCCAGTTTTTGCATAAAATCCAGAGACAATTTATTAATACTAGTTATGTTGTAGTATATTGTATAATATGATTTAATAACTTGGAGATGGAAATATGACCAAACAAAAAAAGAATGATGCTCAAGGAAAGGGGAATGCCAGAGTTTATTTATCTGTTAGGGAAAGATGGAAGGCCTGGACTCCGCTTGTTGAAAAGTCTCCTTCTCAAGATACTAAAGTAGATGAACTACTTCAGAGAATGCGCGTGGATTATGATGCTCACAGCGCTTATGAAGACATTGTTTCTATGGGAGAAGCTGCAGTGCCAAGGTTGATCGAACTTCTCACAACTGGCAGTTTTGAAACTCCTGATGAGGCTGGTGTAGTTCTAGGAGGCATTGGAAAAGTAGCAGTACCAAAATTAATTGAAGCTCTTGATACTGATAATCCAAAGGCAAGGGAAGATCTCATCGATACCCTAGCGTATATCACCTCGGATTTTACAGCTGATGATTGGAAAGAAACGTGCAAGGATCTTGATGCTAATTTGGTTTTGAGAGCTGCAAATGCAGTTTCAGAAGCAGGTCATCGCGAATTTGCTTCTCGGATCAAGAGTGGAATTGAATGATACTATAAACCTGATAATGAACATACGCACATTTCAATTCCATTAGAAGATCAGAAGAAAAAATAATTTTTTATCTATTCTATTTTTTGAAGTACTGCAGTTCCAGCATCATGTGAAATTTTAAATTTGCCAACACGGTCTATCCTCTCAAAACCCATTTTTTCAAGTTTTGGAAATAAGTGGGAATTTACTCCGAATACAAGGCCATCTGGAGGAACTACCCTATGTATGTGGCTCAATAGCAGCGACTCATATTCAATTTCCATTTGTTTGCTCTTATTATGCGCCAAAACAATCTCGTCAATTGCTCCAAGAAAGACACTCGCACTATTATCTGGCATTTTTGCCACATACTGAAGCATATCATTATTTTCAAGTACTATTCTTGGATCTTCAAAACTCATATTTTTATATGAAAGATAAAGATCAACTCCCAAATATAATCTAACGCCACATGCCAGTGCAAAATCTACCATTGGCCTGGGATCACCTGCTCCAAGGTCCAATAAAACTGCATTTTCCAGTAAGTTCTGAAAAAATCCTGGGAGTTTTTTTATTCCCAAAAAAGTATTTCCATATACGAACATATGTGCCAATGCAGAACATGGGGGAAATGGAAATCCAATCCTTTTCCAGGGTTCAGACGTGCAGCCAGTCAGTCTGTCTATTTGTACTTTTTCTAATTCTGGCACTTTCCTGAATCTAACCTTTGAGCTTCCGTTAACTCTTTTTTGCTTGTGCATGCTATTACCATTCTTTTTTGAATAAACCTTCCGTTATACGAGTGAAACCAAAATCAGGCAGCATGTCAAGTGCAGGTGCATTGAGTCCAAATGCCACTCCATGCGATGGAACAACTCTCATAAGCTCCTGTGCAATGTCGCTCATGTATATATCAGTTGCAAGTCTGACATTGGATGCCAGGATCGATCGATCTACTGAATTCATACAAACATTTGCAGATTGATCTGGCTGGAAAAATAGGAATTGGAGCATATCCTCGTTGATTGCCCGGAGTAGGATATCCGGAAATTTGGGATTAATCATTTTTTCCATAACCTCTTCTGCATTTGTATAATCGACATATCTATCTACTGCAACATATTCGCTTACTCCAAGTGTTGCAGCAAGATGTGCCATCGAAAGGAAAGAATTGCTGTTGCCTGCTCCAATGTCAATAAGTCTTCTGCCTTTGAGAGCCTCCCCAAGAACTGGAGATGGATTTTCCAGGCTGAAAAACATGCTAGTATCATAGACCACATCTGGAGCAAGTTCGTATGAAGATGGTTTAAAAGATCCCCAATAATCGCTCAGATGTTTTGCTGTCTCTACAATAGCTCTTGCTTTACCTTCAGGCACTTCTCTTCTTTGCATGGCTGGCTTTGGACCTTTGAATGTTACCATAAGGTGTAATCTGTGTGATTATGAATATAAATATTCCGGTGAATTTGACATCTCATAAAGTTCTTTTTTGAGTTAAAAAATAGAATTTTTTCTGTGACTTTCACCATCCTTTCAACTAACGCTAATAATACTTTTAACAATACTAAACAAATTTTTCCCTTTTTTGTAGTTTTGACAAAAAAATCAACAAATGGTTATATTATGTGGTTTTGTGTAGTTATTAATCTGAACAAATGATAATCACGGTGGAACTATGAAACAAAAGACTCAAGAATCAAGATCAAAAAACTCAAACAAAAAACCAAAAGGAAGTTTTGGAACAGAACAATCGCCAAAAGGCATGCATGAAGGGAAAATTGATCCACTTGTTACATCTGAAGGGAGGCTTCTTCACAATCCAGTTGGAATCGATAATATGCATATTTTATGCCAAGACTTCCTGGGAGTAGGATCAGCATCAAAAGGCAAAGTGGCCGAATCGACAGATGTTTTGGAAGATGATAGTCCTAGACATATGAGATTCGTTGAATGTGTTCTTGAAGGTGGTGTCACTGAAAATCGTGATCTTGCAGTTATGCCTGGAGGTACAAGAAAAGCTTTTCTTTCACATTACAAAGTGGAATTGACTGAGGGTACTACAAAGGAAGATTTTGCTAGATTTCTAAATGAACTAGGTATTGATGATATGCCTAAGCTTTCTGATCTCACATATGTCATGTTACTTCGGGCTCAGGAGGCTGGTCTTGTTGAGCTTAGATATGAGCATGATATACTCCCAATCTAAGAGGGCTGAGATGGCCATTTTGAGCATTTAAGTAAGAGATGGTTTTAATGCATAAGCAAAACCATGTCACAGTACTTTTCGATTGTAGGTGGACTTGGTACTGGGGTTATGGGAGTCGTATTGTTTCTCTTTACGTTGCTCATTGATGATATTGCCAAGAGAGCGAATCTAAAATAAATTTGTGGAACTGTTTTAAATAGTGTCAATTAATATAAATACGATGAAGCTTAGAGAAGAGCAAAAAAACATGCGGATTCCAAAGAAACCACTCAGAACAATTCTTGCAGCAGCAGTTCTTGTCTCGAATATAATGGGATGTGCGGCTTCTCCAGGAAGAACTGAGACAATCTGCTCAAGTCAGGGGATGATCATGTATGATCGCAGGATGGATGAGGATCCACAGATGCTTACTCCTGAAGATAGAGAGTTTTTGCTCAGGAACAACCATGTTCATATGAGATGCGTTACTGTTCCGGCAAGATGAAGCATCAAAATCTAATTTTTCAGCTAAAAGATTAAGATTAAAAATATTATGTTAGTTATTTCTAACATTATGTTATTTAAATCAAACAATAACCCCCGAGGTTTCAAAAATGAAAGCAAAAAACAATAATGATCTAATCCGTCTGATAGCAATAATCCTGATAAGCATTTCAGTGATTGCAACCGGAGCTCTCCTTTCTATTAATGCATATGCGAAAGGAGATATGGGAGGTGCAATTGGAGGGGGCATTATCGCTGCCATTATTCTTGTGTTTGCCATCTTTACTTTCATAAGAGGAAATCGTGATTTAAAAAAAGGATTTCCGCTACAGGATGAGAGGAGCAAAAGAGTGATGGAAAAGGCAGCTACTAAGGCATTTTATGCATCTCTTTACCTACTACTGATATTGGGATTCCTGTCTGATGAACTTATACAATTTAGGGATGTTAGCCAGGCAACGAGTGTAGCTGTAGGCGGAATGGCCATCTTATGGGTTGTGTTTTGGGTCTATTACAACAGAAAGGAGATTTGAAATGAAAACCCGGATAAAAGAATTTAGGGCAAGATATGATCTTACTCAGGACGATCTTGCAAGAAAAGTTGGAGTAAGGAGGGAAACCATATTATTTCTCGAGAAGGGCAAATACAATCCTTCGCTTCAGCTTGCCCACAATATTGCAAACGTTCTGAAATCAACCATTGAAGAAATATTTCTCTTTGATGACTAATTTAAAGAGAAACAGGATATGTTTTATAATTTCCCAGATATCTTTCAATGGATGAGATTTGAACTTAAGGGCACACGTCCTTCCATCCTGACAATTATTTTCCTTCTTGTAATGTCAGTCTATCTACCATTCTTTGGATCCATATTTCTTCCTCCCCCACTGAGCTGGCTATTTTATCTTGGCGCTCTTCTCGTTGCCTTCTCGTTTTTGTATTATGTATATCTATTTGTAAGTGGAAAAAGCGTGAGGGCAGTTGAAACTGAAGAAGAATATTTGGCACTCGAGCTTCATAATGGGGAGAAAAGCAGATATAAGTATCAGGACATTAGCACGCTTATCTTCATTCCTTCTCCATCAACATTTGGAAGAAGGACGTTTATGCTCTCATTCTTCTACAAGGTCCGCGCAGGTCCGTGGGAAACATCGAAATACATATCCTTCAAGGTTCCGGATGAGAAAACTGCAAAGGCAATTGCTGAAGAAATAGAAACTCATTCAGTGAAAATGGATCCTTCAGTAGAAGCTCTCAGGAAGGCAGTCTAAAGTATCAATTTTTATTTTCTGAGGAAGTAACCGAATAATGGTTGAAATCTCAGTATGTCCGAACTGCGGTAAGCTTATTGAAGGGCCAGAATATCTCACTTCTTTCAAGAAAATCCCTCAGAATGTCGGCCTGGATTTTGATCCTGTTGCAGGAAGGTTTCTCTGCGATGGCTGCAATTACTCCGGGCTTCCAATACAGATTGAAGACACCGAACATGATAAAATTGATTTTCCAAATAAAAAAATAGGTTTGCCACTTGCCCGGGCCAATCCGGAATTTTATCAGTTGATTATAATCTCAGGGCTAATTATGATCGTTGGACTTTTTGTTCCAGTTATTGGTCCAGTAATAACCCTGATCGGGCTTTTGCTGCTTGGTTATACGTTCTTCAGGGTGCCTAAATACAAGCAAACATGACTTTTTTTGCTAAAGACTACTTATTAATAAAATATTGAGTAGAACTATGGTCAATGGCAACATTAGATTTAACGTCAGTCAGTTTCATACTTCTTATAATAAACTATATTTCCCTTGCAGGAATTTTTTTACTGAGATACTTTAATCCAAAAAAATGGTCTGCATGGCTTGTGAAGGCCTCAGCATCTTATTTCGTTGTCTATACCATTACAATGTTCGTTCTTCTCATTATGTTCTTCGTGATCCTCCTCCTGCCTGCGATCGAGCTTATGGATCCTAGTATTTTCATCCTGTTGTTCCTCTTGGGTTTTCTTTTCCTGATATTAGTTGCAGTTAAAAAACAGATTGAAAACCTCGAAGGTGGTCTACTTTCTCCTTTTCTGCTTTACTTATTCTCAGTCGGACAGGAAGTGTTTTACACAGTAACCTCAAAGGATGGCATGGTCCTGCTTCTCATCCTGATATTCTGGTATTTCATCGGGGCATTTGTGATTCTGTTACTCGGCAAGATCATTGGATATCTGCTTGATAAATTATTTCCAAAAATTGCCATGGAGCATATGAAAATCATGAAATCTAAGTTTGGAAATAGTGCTCCTTCGATAATTAAATTTGATGATGGCAGTGTAATGACGGGCTTTGGCCCAACTGCTGAATTTGCAGGAATGGGAATTGGATTTGCACTTTGGATGATAAGCCGCCATTTTGTTTTTGGAATTGTTCTTTAGCAGGTGTTTATGATTTATACTTCCCTTTACAAGTAAACTAAAAAGAATAATTGAGGTTAACATGATGATCATTGGAAAGGACTTGGTTTCAGGATTGAGAAAACTGAAAGAGAAAGATGGTATTGAGATAAACGGAGAAAAATATGAAGTTATCTCTACTGAGGAACTGTTTGATACAACAGAAATCAAAGCAGAACATGAGACAAGAAGCAAAGGCATGCAGATTGATCTGAAGAAAGCAGAAACTGACGCGTTTGCAACTCATTATTTGATGTCCTTCATGGATGTTGAGGTGGAATATAAACGGACTGGTGTCTTCGATGGGCCGCCTCCACTAAATCCAAATCCAGAGATATTGTTTGTTCAGGATATGGAAGCAAACAAAACCTACAAGTACAGCGTAACAAAAAAAGAGAAAAATGAAATAGAACTTCAGTTCCTCAAAGGCGAAGAGGAAATAGGAATTAAATTATTGAGTATTCTATAGAATCTGGAGCCAAAAGAACGTTTAAGTAAAGCTCGGAATAAGAAGGATTGAAGTATGAAATTCAATCATCTAGTAACTCGGAATTTTTTAATTTTACTGATATCATTTGTGGCAATTTGGGGAATTTCCATATTTTTATTTCCCATATTAATCTCTTTAATCGAGTATGGGTCTCATCCAGATACAATAGAATATTCTACACTTGTGCTACCCATATATTCAATCAATCTTTCAGTATCTCTTATTGCGATTTATCTTCTATGTAAAAACAGATACAAGAATGGCCAGTCAGGTGATATGAGATTAGATTTCTTATTCGGTTTCCTGCCCATGATGATGATTTGGACAATCATATTCATTTCTGCAGTAATGTTGCCTGACGGATGCGGTTGTGCCGGCATGGCATGTTTTTGTGTCTTTTTAATACCGCTTTTCTTTTTAGTTCCAGTAATTATATACTCTGCTTATATGGGTGGAGCAGTAATTTACTTTAGTCATATATACAAAAATAAAGACATTAAATCTGGTTTGGAAATATGGTTATTTTTGTCAATCATTTACTTCATATTCCCAATAATCGTAGAATTGATGTTAGTCATTAATTCAACTGCAATGCCGGATTATGGAAGCAATTCATTATTTTCAGATTTCCAATCTACTGAACTGTATTTATTTGAAGTATTCTTATCCATGATAATTCCAGTGTTATCGTTTTATCTTATTTATAGGGATGTCAATAAGACTATTGAAAGTAATCCAAAACTGGTGGAAAAATGAAATGGAAAGAATTAATACTTGCAATAATTATCTGTGAACTTGCTGGCATTATCGGTTCTGCATTTACATTAGAATCTGTCCAGAACTGGTATTCCTATCTTGAAAAGCCCGATTTCAACCCTCCTAATTGGATCTTTGGCCCTGTTTGGACTAGCCTGTATTTTATGATGGGAATTTCTGTATTTCTTGTTTTTGTATCTGGAAAAGAAGGATCGATGAGAGCAACATTGCTATTTGCCGGGCAACTTGTGCTGAACACATTATGGTCCATAGCTTTCTTTGGTATGCAATCTCCTTTCTTTGGTCTGATTGTTATTGCCATGCTGTGGATCATGATAGTAGCAACAATCATCTCATTCTATCCCATCTCCAAAAAAGCAGCATATCTGCTGATACCCTATATATTTTGGGTTAGTTTTGCAGCTGTGTTGAATTACTCTATCTGGATGCTCAATGGATAAGATGTTCGGTTATGATTTTTTAGAACTAATACATTTTTATTTTCTGAGCGAGTTAATTTTCTCCTAAATCAAATTAAAAATAGATGAACAGGGTTTTTGTATGGGAAACATTGCATATTTTGAGATACCAGCAGATGATATTGAGAGAGCCAAGAAATTCTATATGGCAGTTTTTGGCTGGGATATAAGGAAGTTTGAGATGGCAGGCGTAGCCCCAAATTATCAGTCTGTCATGACTGGTGAACCAGTTACAGTAAAAGGACCAGGTTATGAGATGAGCCAATTGAATTCTGGCGGGATGAGCCAAAGAATGTTTCCAAACCAGCCGATAACAAGCTATGTGCAAGTAGATAATGTTGATGAAATGCTTGAAAAAGTAAAGACAAGTGGCGGCAAGCAGCATGGGGAGAAGATAAATATTCCAAATGTCGGCACCATAGCTTTCATAAATGACAGTGAGGGCAATGTCCTTGGTCTTTGGCAACCTATGAGAATGTGAAATTAAAAATATTGCTGTTGATCTACTATCTTGGGGATGTACATGAAATTTGGAATAACAGTTGGAAATACCGACAGGATGATAAGATATGTTGTTGCAGCTATTCTTGTTGTAGCTGGCATTTTCTTCCTTGGCTCACCACTGGATCTTGTGGCATATGCTGTTGCTTTGATTCTTGTTGTGACTGGCTATACCAAGGTGTGCGCACTATATTCTGTGCTTGGGATCAATACTCTTGGGAAGGATAAAAAAGCCAAGAAATAATTCTCATATTATCAGTCATTTAGGTATTATAATGAGGATTTGGGACATAGAACCATCAAAACTATGCAGAGAGCACTTGCTAGGTGAACACAGAGAACTGCATGCAATATGGTCCATACTTACCAAAGGAAAGAAAGGCTATTCGCAGCATCCTGAAACAAAAAGATGGAGGGGAAAGCTGCTTGCACTCTACAAACGACATCAGAAACTAGTTGCTGAAATGAAAAAAAGAGGCTATAATCATAAGAGTGATCTGGATTATTCCCTTGCCAAAGGCGGAAGAGTTCAAAATGATTATGTAAATTCATACAGTGAGCAGATCGAAATCCTGAGAGGAAAAAAGTGCGGCTGTAAAGTTTAGCTACTATGAAAACTGCAACCGTGAAGCCAAGAGGCAAAATTCCAAAATGAAACTAATTGTTTCATTGATTGCCAACTGACTAGTGCCTGAAGAAGAGGTATGCGCTAAAGAGCACTATTACTATGAATACTCCTGCTAATGCCACCTCCAGAGAAATCATCTGTTCTTCAGTTTTTTCTACTGTTTCCGGGCTCTTGGAAATAACAGGATCTGGAACTGTCTCATTTTGAGTATCATTTAAGGTTTCATTCATAACTGGCGGAGGAAGTATGACAGTCTCATTTGATTCTTCCTTCACGCAAGTGTCGTTTTGGACAAGATAATCTTCAGGACAGCCACACACAGATGCCTTTTCTATTAATTCCCCATCTGCATTGCAATAGTAGGATAATGAGCAGTTGCCAATCGGTGTTCCGTCAACACATGACTCATAAATACAGCTCAAGGTGATTGGATCATAGTAAGCGTTGTCAGGACAGCCACAGATTTTCGCGCTCTTGATTAATTCAGCCTTCTCATTGCAGTAGTATGGCTTGTTTGTAGAGCAGCCTCCCTTTAAAGTTCCATCCGAACAGGTGTTCTGGGACACTTCTGAGCAGTATGCGCTTGTTGCATTGAAAAGGCACTTTGCCTTGCCGCACTCATTCATAAATATGTGAACCCATGCATTATCTTCGCAGCTCTTTCTCATCACAGAATTCGTCTCGCTATCGCAGTAGGAAATCTCTCCCTCAGAGCAGCCATTAGCGTAGCTTATCCAGCTCGGAGTTCCGCAGAGGTCTGGCTCGTACTTGAGAATCAGATTGTCATCCGAGTCATCAATGCACCGATAAGGCCTGGTGTATGAACATTTCCTTTTTCTTGTGCCATCCAGGCAGTATTCAAAGCTCACATCTTCAATCAAATCGCAGGAAAGCTTGGACCAGTAGCCTGAGGAGGTGAAGGATATATTATGACCTTCGGTGATGATGCTGAAGCTCTCGCCATCTTCCTTCATATTGAAAACCTCGACAACTTCGAAGTCTCCTGCAGATTCTCTGGTGACTACGAAATTTGCAGTGAATTCTGTTGGCCTCTCATCGATACATGATGCTGAGCACAAGTCTGATGAGTCAAATCCAACCAGGTAGATTCTTGTATAATTAAATATTTCAACGTGATCGTATAATGAGATGCTCTCGGTCTTGACTGGAACGAATACGCTCGGAGAAAGATGCTCATTTACAGATACATCTACATAAACATCAATCACATCTGCTTCGCAGTTTGTTGCGAAAGCTGCACTAGCCAATAGTAACATTATGAACAGAATTCCCGCTTTCATAGATGTGTGTTGTCTGCTAATGGTTTTATATGTTTGCGAGAGTTCATTGATCAAGCAAAGAACATGACTTTCCTTGAAATAAAGCACATATAACTAATTATGTAAAAGTGTCCAGAATGCATTTTACATCTTTTTACTAAAATACACACACATATATACAAGGTCTGTCCTAATATATAAATGAAAAAATTCCATCCAACTTATGCAGAAACATCGGGTTATCGCGGATCAACCCAAAATAAGCACCGATTGAGCGGCAGTGAAGCAGCCACGCTCCGAAATTCAGTGCTTGTAAGGGACCATCACAAATGCTCATATTGCAATTTCCATGGAGAGAAATGGCAGGAAGTAGGATATGTTGACGGTGATTCAAGTAATAATAAATTAAACAACTTGACCACAGTCTGCCCTATGTGCAATCTCATACTCAATTCTGGTTTAGGATGTCAGATCGAAAGTATTGTAGAGCTTTATAAGAGCTCAGAGTACAATCAGAACAAGATAGTCCAGATAACGAGGAAAATGAGAAGTAATGGGAAGAGCGATATTAACATAATCCGAGTTCTGGGTCTGAAAGACAAAGTACCATTCAAGAGAAACAAGAAGTACCTAAGCGTTCTTTTTGCATTTGTAACTTCGTGGAAAGGCTCATCTGGCGATGTGGAAGAAGCTTTGCGCTATGGATACATTGGTTAGTCAAAACTACTAGTTTTATTTATGTTTTTTGTCATATCAAAACATGGAAGTCTGCCCGAAATATGGAAAACCAGTGGAAGCTAAAGATCACATGCCACTAGCTGGCTCCAGGCCAATTAGCCAGATAGAATGCAGCTGCGGGTATTACGGGCTGCCGGTTCAGCTTGAACCAGAGGATTCAAAAGGAGATTGAGAAATAGTAAAAGAATATTGGAAATGGAGATTTCATAGTAATAGCTCTTTATTCAGAGGACATCTCAGTAGTAAGTAGATCAATCAAAGAATTTGACTGTCCTTAGAATATCATTCAGAATGTGGATCTCCACAGTATCCTTCAACCAAATATTAAATAGAACAATTGCATTATTTTATGTAATAGAAAACAGGAAAAGATTGTGGTAATATATTGATTTGTGGTATAATTAAATAATGTAAGCGTTATAAATGATTAAGGAATAGGAATAATTAGGTGTTCTGATGGCAAAACCAATTCGTGCGACTCCGACCCTTAACGGCGAGGAAGCAATACAATTTGTAAAAAATATTCTTAGGGAGGAAAAAAGGCCCTCTAAGGCTAGAATTACAACTATAACTACTGCCAGGAGCAGATACTCTCGTTTTAGCAAAATAATGAAATCAGTGCAAGGATAATGGATACTAATAAGCTCATTTTTGAGAGGTTGGACAAAAAACATTTCGAATTACTCAAATCATTTCAATGCTGTCAAAAGGATCTCGGGGATTTTTTAGTTGATGATGCTATTCCAAACCAAAAGAAAGGAATTTCAGTCACATATATGTTTTTTTCCAAAGAAAAAAAGTTTGTTGGTTATGTAAGCATACTCACAGATAATCTAAACCTTAATGCTGATTTGAAAGGATACTTCAAACAGAAAGAGGACATTCACTACAAATCATTGCCTGCTCTGAAGATAGGTAGGCTAGCTGTCGATGACAGATACGCACGACAGGGAGTAGGTACCGAGATGGTCTATTTCTCTATATATCTAGCAGAGCAGATATATGGGAATTATTGTGGCTGTAGATTCATTACTCTGGATGCAAAAAGAGACTCAAAAAATGATACTACACATTTCTACAAGAAACTTGGTTTCAAGGTCTACAAGGAAAGGCAAAAAGGATCTGTTCCTATGTACTTGGACCTATGGTTAAGGTCGGATATCAAAAAATCCAAAAAGAACTAAGAAATTCTAAAAGAATATTGGAAATGATGAAATGAAGAAATTCCACAACAGTAATCTCCGTGTGCTTGCCCTAGATCTAATTTTAATGTTGATAATTTCAGTCGTGCTCTTTGATAATTATATCAAATATGAGGATGTCCTCATGCTTGTTTTAGGAGCCCTCTTCATCGTATTCATTATATCCACCATTAATTCATTTCGGGAAATTGAAATAAATAAATCGACAATTATCTTGAGAAATCAGATATTGAAATCAGAGACGAAAATCCCCCTATCTTCGATTGAGAAGGTCGAAGCAGAGAGAGTTTTCCTCTCAGCAAGGGCCTTGCTATCGATTACCGGAATTTTCCGTGGAGGATCACTAAGTGTCATCTTAAGAACAACCAGGGGAGGGCACATCATTTTCTTCACATCTTCAATCCTGCAAAGCCAGGAAAAAGACGCGCAGGAATTTGTGAGGGCTTTAATGAAAAAAATTGGGGAGGAGAAGGTGAATATTTTATCAAGGTCGTTCTTTGATAAATGATTTTAGAATTTCTAAAAAGGTGTTGAAATGGAAGTAAAAGAATATATTGAAAAGCAAAAATCCCCTCGAAAGGAGATTCTCAAAAGGCTGAGGAAGATCATCAAGGCCACATTTCCAAAAACAAAAGAAGAAATGCGCTGGGGCGTTCCTGTTTTTGAAGATGGGAAGTTCTACGTTGTCGGCCTGAAAGACTCTGTGAACCTGGGCTTTTCAGTCCAAGGTTTAACCAAGAAGGAAATGGACAACTTCCAGGGAAAAGGGAAAACCATGAGGCATCTCAAGTTCAAGTCCCTTGAAGAAATCGATGAGAAGAAGATAGTCAAGCTCATGAAGATGGTCCAGAAGAAGGCTAAATGCGAATGTTAAAATAGTTTTAGAAATACTAAAAGGATATTGGAAATCGGTATTTATGAATAAATTATTTTTTTTATTTTTCAATTAAGTTATTTACCCAATCAACTGCTCCAGAAAAAATGAAATTTTCTTCGGTTAATTTTGGAAAAACTCTTTTGTAGGCAGTTATTAGTTCCTTTTGTGATGCCCTTTCCTTAGGACTTGTGATTATGAAGATCTCTTTATCCCACAATGTTTCCGTAAATAAGAATTTTGCAGTTGCATCAGTTAATGGCATGGAATAACCTACAAAAGTTATCTTTGAAGAATCTTGAAGTGTCTTGCGAGCCAATGACCAAATGAGATTAATTATTTGTTTTTCTGAAATCTCTGCTTTACCTAAAGTAGGAGGAATAATCATAGGCTTTTCATCCAAATGATAATCTATTGAGCTATATGGTATGACTTGGCCAGTATATGGAGAAACATTTTCTTTACACCAGTTCTCCTTATGCACTAGAGCGTCTATGGGAAGACTCCGCCTATCATATCCTTTTTTGACATACCAATTAACCGATCCGTGTAATTTTAATAATTTCATAGCAGTGGTGTCCTGTTCAACTAATGAATCCATTACCATTGAAGTCGATGGCCTACAAAAAAATCCATAACCACCATCAGGATGCCAATATGGTTTTTTCGCTCCATCTGAACCCAAATCCATAACTGGATTGAGTTTATGTAATTCTTCATCAAAAAGATCATCGTAATTAAATGTAACACAATCCACACTGTTTTTAAAACAATAATCTGCCAACTCCTTAAAAAGAACTGAGTTACTCGATTCTCTTTTAATGTTATTTATTTTATTAATTAGAAAATCCTCAATTGAATCCAATAACACTCCAAGTTCATTTCTTTCGCTTGGTTTATCATAAGGCATTTTAGATACTAATCTCGTCATTAAATTTTCTATATTTATCTTTCCATCTTCCGACAATCTTTTCTCTGATTCATATATGGAATGTGAATATTTTGATACCTTCAAAAGCGGACCAATCTTATTTTCTAATTCATCAGTATCCATCCTAAGTAATGGTGCATCTGGGAAAAATGCTTTTGTTAAGCCTGCACCGAAGATAAATGTTTCTTTGTCGGATTTGCTCATGGCTATAATTGGCTCTAGAGTTAATTAAAAACCAATACAATACAATTTCATGATTGGATTTGTCCTTTTAATTGGCATAAAAAAACATACCATCTAAGTAAACCAAAATAATTCACACACCGATACGGTAAACTGAAAACACACTAAAAACACCCAAATCCATTCTTTTGGGCAGTTTACCCCGCGTAAGCCTACTTGCGCGATCAGGCTTTGCAACTCCATATTGTATAAGTAAACCATGACCCAAAAAATGTGTTTTTGCTAAATTGTTGGGTTTACTTATATGGTTATTAAACGGTTAAATTGGTTTACTGTATGGATATTATTATTGATTTTTAGTTCCCCAGTGCTCGATCCTGTAGAGAGCTTCTGTACAAAGCAACTTGGATCTTCGCTCAGTAACTGATATTGGAAGGATGTTGTCGCCAAGATTATTGCCCATACCACCCATCTCAACATGATTAAATCCTTCACACTCTGCTTTAAATCTGGCAAACTCTGCTCTTTGAGAAGGAACTATTAATCTCTGTGGTGGTGGATAACCGCTAAGAAAAGCAACCCCCCATAATGCTGTAACAACTGCCGCAGTTTTTGCTGCAAAAAATAAGTGTTTACGATTTGTTTCTTTTTTATCAGTTTTTGTTTTCTGCATTATATATTTACTCATCCAATATTTATAAAACTAACTTTTTGTCCCATTATTTATCACAATCAACTAATACTCCATTTCACCCAAATAGGTTAGCCCCCAGAGCCAAAACAGGCCAAAAGAATGGATTCATCGTCGAATGATTTTAGTTTTTCCTTGTGCGATCACTTTTGGCAGCTTCAATTCTTCCAATTTCATCCATTATTTTCCGATCCAGATCTTCCGGAGGATCTGGTGTCATTTTCTTTAATGTTTCTTTGACTAAACCTTCCAACTCCCGAAACTCCTGAATTTTCTTTTCTGTTAACGGACGCAATTTACCATCAAAGCGCTTGTAAGATCTTGTTGAATCTGGATGAGTGCATTTCTTTTTACTGAGCCTGGCAGTTATATTATCTTTTTGATTCATAAATAGTTTATTCAATTAATATATTTAATACATTCCTTTTTTATCCATATATAATAACTTATTAAATATGACTCTTTGAAACCAATTAGTAGGCCTCCAGACCCAATAAAGGCCAAAAGAATGGAATAGCAAAATTTTATCGACGTAGAGAATTTTTCTGAAATTGAAAAAAATTACTAACAGTGTGTTTGTGTGATAAAAGAGACAAAAACACATAAACTTTGGCTTAGCAAAAACAAAAATGGAAATTAGAAAAGCGAAAAAATCTGATTTGGAAGAAATTTTCGCGCTTGGTTTTAAATTGCTAAAATATCACATGCAATACAATGATTATTACAAACCAGTAAAATCAAAAAAAGAATTCAAATCTGGCCAGAAAAAATATTTTACTGAACAGCTGCAAAAAAGAAATTCACTTTTCTTGGTTTTGGATGATGATGGGAAATTGGCTGGTTATTCAATTGCCAAAGTTACTGCTAATCCTCCAGTTCTTAGGGAAAAGAAACGCGGTGAATTTGCCGAGATCTTTATAGATGAGAAATATCGCGGTAAAGGATGGGGCAGCAAGATGCTTGAATATAGTTTAGCATGGCTTAGCAAGAAAAAAATCAGGCAGATTGTCGTCAAGTATGATGCAAAAAATCAATGGGCAGAAAACCTATACAAGGATGCGGGGTTCAGTCCATTTCAGAATGAATATGAGTTAATTCTTAAATAGATGGTGACTACAAAAATAAAAATGTAGTCACTACATCATTACCTCGTTTTTAATCTCTTATATTCTCTTAAAATCAATTTCAGCATTGGTTTAATGTTTTGATTTTTTTGGTATGACTGAAGTGCAGCATAATATGATTTTCGATTCTTTAATTCAATATTAACTGGTGGAAAGTTATGTTTAAGTAGGATATTTATTAGCAGCAATCTCCCCACTCTGCCATTTCCATCTTCAAATGGATGAATATTTTCAAATTGATTATGGACAATTGCAGCTAATACAAGTGGATGATAATTCCCTTTATTTTCATCATACCATTTCACCAATTCCTTGAGAAGAGAAGTTACCTGGGCTGATGGCGCTCCTCTATGGACAACTCCACCATAACGATCTAGTACTGCAACTTCTTTTCCTTTACCCCTAAAATTACCTGCGAAGGATTTGGAATTTTGAAACACGATTTTGTGCAATTTTTTAATTAATTTTAAGGAAAGATGCTCATTTGCCTTCCTTACATATGAAACAGCACCAGCAACCCCATATGTTTCGGAAATTTCCCATTTTTCTTTATCTGGCCATTGATTTTTCTCTAGAATTCCTTTGACCTCATTCTCAGATACTGTGGAGCCTTCAATTGCATTAGTATCATAGGTAAATGCTTCTGTAAACTTTAGCCAATTATCTTCACTTAAATGATGGATATTAATCTTTCCGTTTACTATGAGTGTGTTTAATTCTTCCTTTTCATCATTTGAAAGAACAGTCTTGTATGGATCAGAAATTGATCCGATATCTCTGAGCATTATCTCTAATCTGGATTCTGCTGCATTTCTCTTTGATTCTATTTCTTTTATGGATAAATTAGAGCCCAGGTAAATTCTGATTTTTTTAATCTTCTTTCCTTCTCTGTAAGATTGAGCAAGGTAGTATAATGTTGCATTCCCTCTTTTTCTTTTCTCAATATACATTGAATGAATTGTAGTGACTACATTTTATAAATATTCCTTTAAATGTGACTACATATGCCAAGTCATCTCTTCATCAAAGTAACTTACGAACAAAAAATTCAAGAGTGAATATGAACTAATTCTAAAATAGAATTAGAATTACTAAGAACCATTTAGATTATTACAAATATAAACTTCAACATATCTCGTATCTCTCAGTGATACTTCCAGTCCAATTCGTGCAACTGTTTGTCCTGCACCGCATCTTCCCAGTGGCTTGACCTTCACATCCTTGCTGCCATCTTTTTTATGAAAAACAAAATATGCAGCTCTGTATCGATCATCATTGACTTTTACGACGAGATTCTGTCCAATTCTTGCTGTATTGTATAAATAACAAAATCCATCTTGAGCTTCCATGGAAAAACCTTCTTTGTGCTCAGCAACTGTGAGTGATAGCTTCTTGACAAGAGTTGGACTGAGAGCAACAATACGAACTCCAAACTCAGAAGATTCCTGCGGAATGTTTTTTCCAAGTATCTTTGAAAATTCTCTTGGATCTGTTTTCAAAAGTCCCATTCTAAACGCAGCTCTTCGAAGAGCAGAGCAATCTGGTGCGCTCTGAGCATATGTTTTTGCAATTGATTGTGCCATTTTAATCTTATAACTATCACTTAAATAATATATAAAAGTGTGTGTCCTCCTGGGAGGATGCAGGTACCAACAAATCTAGATTCTAAAAAATTATTCTTTTACATGATTATTGATCACAACATTTGCAGCAATCATTATCATTTCATACTTTGTTGTAAATGCAAGTTTGATGAGCGCATCTAGTGTTTCCCCATCAACAACAAATCTGGTTGTTGAACTATGTGCTTCGGGGGTTTCCCGAAGTGAATCTATAGCGCGGAGTATATCCACTAATTCTTCTGAATCTAATCTCTCTCTTCCAATAGCTGATTGAAAAATAGTTCTTGGGCTTGTTCCATCAAGTTTTGGTTCTGGGATTTTGAATTTATTCTTTATCCCTGGCAGTAATCTCTTTAAGCGCTTCATAAGTTAATATGGTAAAGAGGGGTTTATAAAGATATAAAAATTATGCTCTTCTTCTTGGTGGGGGAAGCCTTCTTTCCTCTTGTGGTGCGATCACAGTAGGATCAATCATGCTTCTTTTTGGGTTTCGAATTCTTGGCTGATATTGCCTTCTAATATCTATCTTATGGTCGCTAAGCAACCTGTAGAGATGTTCATCATTAAGGATAGTTGCCATTGGCAATGTCTCGCTATGTCTGCTTCCATCTCTCTCAATATATCTCACTTCAACAGAATCATCAACTGCCCTAAATGCATGGCTATAATCAGCATATGTTTCTTCATGAGAAACATAGTTTACTGATTGTACTCTTGGATGATATATGCAAACAGTTCTTCGAGCTACGGTCTCACGATGATAAATAATATCTTTTTTATGTCCTGCTCTAAGTACGTCAGAAACTCCTGGGATATTGGGATTTTCCGGGTTGTCTCTTCTCATTCGCTCATGTTCGGCTTCGATTTGCTCTTGTATCATCTTGTTCTGTTCTTCAGTAAACTGCGGGGACATCATCCATTTTCCTTCATAAGCTCCATATTCTCTATGATTCCATCTTGCGCTGACTCTTTTTTGAGTCTCAGGATCTATGACTCTTTTGGCAATATCTGGAGCAGCATTGAAATCCATATGTCCAGTACTGCCAAGTCCTGCCTGCTCATCCACAATATCAACTATTCTGGAAGTTGGAAGAACCCAGCCAAAATGATCAGCAAGTCTTCTTGCTAGCAGAGGAGACATTGGAACTCTAACATAATCACCATCACTGCCAATTGCAAAATAATCAGGAGCAACGCGAACCCTCATCTCAACTTGAGCTCCATCTATTACTCCTGAAACTGCTATTTCATAAAAATTCTCAGGCCTCATAAAACTTGGCATATTTCCTCTGATTGCTTGCTGAAATATACGCTCTTCAATCTGTGGCTGGGAAAGATTTCTGACACTTGCTATGAACTGTCTTCCAGTCATGTCGTCTTTTACTCGAGGCGGTGGTGGAGGCATAAAAATAACTACTTGCTAGAAGTTTATAAAATTAACCAAAATAGAAATAGAGGAAAAACTAAAAAGATTTAAGAAATTCTAAAAGTTTATCTTTTTCTTTTAGACTTCTTTTTCACTGTTTTCTTAGCTGCTTTTTTCTTAACAACCTTCTTCTTAGTTGTTTTTTTCTTCGTAGTAACTTTCTTCTTGACTGGTTTCTTAGCTGCTTTTTTCTTTACAGCCTTCTTCTTAGGTGCTTTTTTAGCTACTTTCTTCTTCGGAGCCTTCTTTTTAACAGTCTTTTTCACTGTTTTCTTAGCTGCTTTCTTTTTAGCAACTTTCTTCAGAGTTTTTTTCACTGCCATTTTTTTAGCTTGTTTTTTCTTGTGATCCTTTTTGACAACAGAAACCCTACTTTCTATTATTCCCCGATGGAATTTTGTATCTAGTTGTGTAACTACCTCTTCATATTGATCAGAACTAACATCCATGGTCTTGGAACTACCACAACGAGAACAAAGAAATTGACCATTGATGTAATCGATGGGACGAGGCAATTTCCCACAACCGGCACAAATTTCGATTGTGTCTTCCATGATTTTGTATCAACTGCATAATATAAAAACATAACGAATAGTCTTTTCATGTAAAAAAAGAAGAATCTAAAAGATATTAAGAAATTCTAAAACTATCTTACACCAAGGAATTCCAGGCCCAAAATAAGCCTATTGTCAATTCCAACTGCATTATGAAGAAGCCTTCCTTCAGATGTAACATATGTTCCAGCATATCCATGTTCATCAAATAGTTGGGACTGGAATGTTGGAGCTCTTCTGTTTCTGCCATAGAACCTCATGGTTTGATCAAGTGCATCACCAGGGCCCCGATAAAGATTACCATAATCCAGAAGATCTGTTTCTCCATCAGGCATTCCGATTGCAACAACATGTGGTCCATTTGGCGTATTTATTGAAGCAACAATTGTTGGAACTCCATTTGCCCTCATAAATTCAGCCATGAGATGGTGTATTCCAGCACATACAGCAACTCCATTTCTAAGATCTTCTGGAAGTGGAGTTCCGCTGGAATGTGTTGAATAAAATTCAGTGTATCTTTGCAGATATCCAAACATATGAGACATTGTTGCATTTGAAATCCTCTCAACATCCGGATTCAGGAAATCTGTATTGTTTAATGCATCCTGAACTCCATTGGCATAAGCAACCTGTTGCATGAACGCACCCATGAATCTGGCAGTTGTTATTACTTCGTTTACAGGTGCCCCATCATAGAGTGTGGAAAACTCTTGGATTGAACCTGCTGATCTAATTCTGCTTTTAGCAAGATTTACTTGTGCGTCTATTTCCGGATTTCCAGATCTTCCAAAGCCATAAACTCCTGGATTTTCTGCTGTTGGGAAATCTGTTTCAGCAAATTCAATATCTCCTGCTTGTAGATGTTCATATGTAAAAGTATTTGTTGAATTAAATGATTCTCCACCAAAGACAATATTGAGTCCAACCATAACCATAGGGTCCCATCTGCCTCCTAGGAACTCTGACCAGTGTGTTGCTCCACCACCAACATAAACATCTCCTTCAACAGTATCGCTGAAGTTTATTGTCCTAGTTATTCTTGCCCCAACTCTTTGATTGATTCTTCCGTATTCTCCAAATAACCTGGCAGTATACTGATCTTCTAAGAAACGATATTGTGCGCCAAATTCAATACTCTGGAATTCTGGTCTGTAGTGGCCAAAATATGCAGTTTTTATTGGATCTGGTGCTGCAAAATAAAAGTTTGGCATACCATAGATCATGAAGTTGTGAATTTCAAGAGAAAGTCCAGTTGCCAGATTAAGGTAAATATCATCCCATTTTGGATATGATAATGCCCCTCCGATTACTGCTCCAAGCCTAAGCCTGGCATTTTCTCCAAGTGGCTGAGAATAACCGAATCCAACTGAATGAGAAGTATACAAAACAGATGGCATATTTCCAAGTGCTGCAACGCTTCCATAATAAGCTAATTTGAATCTCCAGAAATTAACTGAAGGCCTGATCATCAATCTTGCAAATGGAGCTGCTTGTGGACCAAACCAGATATTCCCCCCATCAAACCTTATATCAAGAGGCCTTGGAGTACTTCCGCTTCCGCGAAGACTGTACATTACAGTACCAAAAACCGCAGAGCCTGCTTCATTTGCATAAACGTTTCCTCCGAGATCCCAGGCATTATCCAAACTAATGGACCTTCTGCGTCCGGAAATGTTCACTTCAGTTGAAAACGGAGAAAGTTCTCTGTCACTATAATCAATTTCTGCTTCGGCTTCAGCAGCATCAATATGTGGCCGAAGCTGCAAATGTAAATCTCTTGGAGGCTCAACATCAGTCCTTTCCTGAGGCTCTTCCTCAGTAGGTTCTTCAGCTCTAGGAGCTGGTTCTGCTGGCCTTGGTTCGGTTTGTTCAACAGGATCAGGAACAGTAGCATCTTGAGCATGAGCAATATTTTCTTTTAATGGAGAAAATGCAACAACAGTAGCAGCAATTGCAGCAACTGCAAGTTTCTTAATTTTTGACGGTTTCCTCTGATTTCTGTTAAGCTTCTTCATAAAATACCACGTTATATAATTAAATAATAGGGTATTTAAAGTTACAGATAATCAATCAGAATGGATTAATTTTTCTTTGCCTTAAGTTTTTTGTTTATTTTGGATGCAAATTCAAGATAATCCTCGAGAAAATCATTCATGCTATCTAGCTTAATTTCTTTTGACGGTGGTTTTTCATCCTTAAAGCGGATATTGACAATCATCTTCAAAATGCCATGAGTATTGCATAATCGAATGAGAACATATTCTTTGTTGAATTTGGAAATTTCTCCTTTTATAGAATTTAGAAACTGTTTGTCTCCAGAAACAGAATACTCATTTAGCCATCCCGAGCCTACATTAAGAATCTCAAATTTCTTTGTATTGTCGTTGCGTACACAAAGTTCATAATCTACAGAAAATGACTTTTCTACCTTTCCAAGTAAAAATGATTTATAGTAAAACTCTTCTCCATCATACTCAAAAATCAGCCTTCCAAAAGAAAAGAAATCCGATTCCCAAGAGGTTATTTTTTTGATTTTTGAAATGGATTTTTCAAAATCCTTGATCTTTCCAATATTTCTCACGAAGATAAGTGCAAATATAAGAACTGAGAATATAGCTACTTGAGTGTATCCATAAAAGATTGATATTGCAGGAACTAGCAGAAGCAGGAAACTGAATAATAAAAATTCAAAAACAAAGTATGGATAATGTTTCATTGAAAATAGAACAAAATCAATTTTTATTAATCTATTCTTTTGCAGTTCCTGCATCAACCATGTGTTTAAACATCTGATATGGGACTACAACACACACATTGCACTTGCAATCTTGACAGATAAAATCATCATTTGAATTGCGCCTTATTTTTCCGCAGTTTGCACAAATTTCAACTACATTCTTCAGTTTGTTCACCTATTCAAACATTTTTGAAAATTCAAATTTCTTCCTGTTTTTCCAGCTTCCCTTGTGATATGCATAGCTTGCAATTAAGGGCACAACTGTAGTTGCCTCAGCATAAACCATTTGTTCATAGGTCGTATCCACCTTTCCCCAAGAGCTTGCTTCTTTGAGAGTTGAGCTTGAACATGCACCATCACGAACATCTGCAACAGTAATCTGAATTGCATATTTATGCATTGGAACTTCTTTTCCTAGAATCTCAGCACAGACAACCGTATCCTGTGCAAAGTTTTTTGGAACTCCGCCGCCGACCATGAAAAGTCCGGAAGTTGGAGCCTGCATTTTGATTTTGGTCAGCTCATAAAAGTCCTTCACAGAATCGACGGAGACATGTTTTTCTGGATTGTTATGCTGATGTAGCACAAGTCCAAAACCTGCACTGCAGTCTGAAAATGCAGGGCAGAATATTGGTACATTATTTTCATAAGCTGCCTGGACAAGAGAATTCTTCTTCTTTGCATTGCCATCTGCTAGATATTTTCCCATTGCTTTGATGATTTCTCGCGAAGAGTGAGGCCTTGGCTCAAGGGAATCTGCAATTTCTGCAATTGTTTTATCACAAACTTGAAGCTCTTCCTCATCAATGAATGTATCATAAATCCTGTCGATGTAAATTCTTCGAAGCTCATTATCATCAACAAACTGATCTCCGCGATAATGCTTGAAACCTAGTGCTTCAAAAAAGTCCATATCAACGATACTTGCGCCAGTTGAAACAATGGCATCAACCATGTTGTTCTTAACCAGGTCAGTGTAGACATCCATGCAACCGCCTGCACTGGTGCTTCCTGCAAGAGTAAGAATAATTGCACACTCTGGTTCAGCAAGCATCATCTCATAGATTTCTGCGGATCTTGCAGTATCCCTTGATGTAAATGACATCTTTCCCATAGCTTCAATGATAGAAGTACAATCCAATTTTTTGATATCAACATGTTCAATTGGAGTCTTTAGAAGTTCTTTTTTATTCATATTTATTCACCATTTTTTTGATCTTTTCTGCAACCTCATTAAGTTCTTCAGGAGTTGCACTTTTTGCTCTTGCCATATTCAACTCCCCACCATGATGCAATGGAATTAGATGAATATGCACATGCGGAATTAGGAATCCTTCAACAATGATACCTATCCTCTTTGAATTCATTGCAGATTGAATTTTCGGAGCAAGAAATTTTGCTGTTTTTAATATTCTTGAATATTCATTATCATCCAAATCAAATAAATAATCTGCATGCTTTTTTGGAACTACAAGAGTATGTCCTGGATTGATCGGATTGATATCTAAAAATGCAATAAACTCCTCATTTTCAAAAACCTTGTTGCTTGGTATCTCTCCACGAGTAATTCTACAAAACAAGCAATTTTCCATGTCTCTTATTGCAAAAGTAGAATTCTTAAATGTATTTTACCAGCTGACGTTTGGCCTTTGGAATCTGATTGATTAAAATTCCAGATTTGAGCATACCGCAACCTAAAAAGTTTCCAGAATATTCAACAATAACATATCCCTCATTTTCACTAGGTATTCGAAGATCTTCTCCTTTGGCATAAGAGACTGCCTGTTCTTTGGATAAAGAAATTATGTTCTTTGTTGCATGCTTTCCAAAGAGCTGAAGAAAATTTGTTGTTGGTTTTACTGCAGATTCAGCACGGGCAATCAAAAGCCCTGGAGAGACAATATCAGGCTTGTCCGGAAGTTTTTTAGGCCCAAGATATACTCTGCCCTTTGGACCTGCATATATTCCAAATTCATCAAATAGTGATTCCGGAATACCGAATCTTTCTGCAAAATATTTTAGGACATTCATTTTCTCACCTTTGCTAAAAAGAATCCTCCAGTATCATTATGGTGTGGCCATACTCTGGATACCAGCTCAATCTGAGGGTCGTATTCCCTACCATGCCATTGTAAGAGCCCAGGACTTAATTTGAAATTAGGAAGTTCAATTTTCTCTAACTTTGCTTCTCTTTTTTGAAGCAGATGATCAACAACTGCCTCGTTTTCTTCAGGTGCAAATGTACATGTCGAATATACCATAACACCCCCGGGTTTCAACAGATCAAATGCCTTTACTATCAGTTGTTTTTGCAGATTGGAGTGTCCGTGAATCTGCTTTTCATTCCAGATATTGAATAATTTTGAGTTCTTACGGACAGTCCCTTCAGAAGAACATGGGGCATCTAAAAGAATACTATCAAATAACGAACTTGGAAAAAACCTCAAATCCTGATTGGTAATCAATGTATTTAGAGCACCTACCTTTTCAAGATTGAATTTCAATGCCTTTATCCTTGAATATGAGATATCATTTGCAATCAGTGTGCCTTTGTTTTCCATCATAGCAGCGAGCTCTGTTGTTTTTGATCCTGGAGCTGCACACGCATCAAGAACATAATCTCCAAGCTCATTTTTTATGACTAATGGAGGCAGCATTGAAACAAGCTCCTGAAGATAAATTTTGCCAAGAAAATGCTCAAAAACACTTCCAACATTTGGCTCATCAGAAACAAATGCATCGGAGTACCATGGCATTTGTTTGATATTTATTCCATAGCCTTCAAAATTTTCTTTAACCTCATTGCTGCTGGATTTGATAGTGTTTACTCTGAATGATTTTGGAACTAGCTTTTCTATACATTCAAAGAAAAGATCCGGATCATCTACAATATCTTTATATCTTTCTCTGAAGGGTTTTGGAATTGGCATGTATGAAAAGTCTATTGAGAAACACTTATAGCTTATTTGATTTGGTGCCAATTGAAAAATTCTGGTGAATGATAAGGCTGTTTCTCATATGATCAAAGATCTCACCAATCTTTTCCTGATCTTTTTCCTTTGCGCTCCAGGTTATGGAGAATACTAACGGTTTGGCATAGAACATTGATCCGCCGCCAAAGAAATCACTGCCTCTAGATTCATATTTGAACTTCCTTGAGTATGCTGGCATTCCTCTGAATTTAGCCTTAGAAATAGATGCAATTATGCCGGCTGAGGGGCTTTCAAGCTCCATATGAGCATATTTGTCAAAATCAAAATTTTCTCCAAGGTTTGCATCAACTGCAATTGTAAAATCGATATCTTTTGAATCAAATGAGATTGTATATCTTCCATCAACAACAGCTACATCAGAATCAAACTTCCAATGTTTTGGAACTTGTATTTCAAAATTGCCAAGCGGATCGCAAAATACTTCATACTCAAGCTTTTTTTTAGAAAAAAATCCAAACAACTTATCTCTCAGCAATCCAAACAACCTCCGAACACTCTCCATCAAAAGGAAGATAATCAAATCCACAATAGTCTCGGATATTCTTATATCCTGCTTTTATTAGAAGTTCATTCATTTCTTTTTGTTTGATGAGGTAAAGCTGCATTGAAAACTCAGATTCTTCTCCTTCAACAGACATTTTTATCTTATAATTTCCAATACGATTTTGCTTCTCATATTTCAAAAACCAATCAAGAACATAACGTTTTCCATTATCAATAAAATCTTCCTGCTCAAAATGATGATATTCATCAACCATGCTTAGATCTTCATCAGAAGGATTGTAAATATGCAAAATAAGCCTGCCGCCTTCATTAAGATGTGATTTGAAATTTTCAAGAGTGGCTTTTCTATCTGATTCAGATAGCATATGAAGAAAACTCCGATATGGAACAATGATCAGATTGAACTTTTGATCTAATTTGAAGTCAACCATGCTCGCCAGCATAATCTTTGGCACAAGATTTTGAGCTTTTGCATTTGTTTTAAGAACTTCAAGCATATCTCTTGAGAAGTCTATTCCCTGAATATCAATACCATTTGAGAGAAGAGCTAGAAGAATTCTTCCGGTTCCGCAAGCAACTTCTAGAACAGGACCTCTTGCATTTTTTGCCTCTTGTAAGTAGAAATCAATATCAGAATTATCTCCATAGATTACATCGTAATGTTCAGCCATTTTTTGATAAACGTCCATCATATACCATGTAAAACGAAAGTAAATAAACATTACCGGGAGTAAAATAACTGTGTATTTGCATATTGATATGGACTATTTTTTTGCTCAAATAGAAGAAAAAAGAAGGCCCATGCTCAAAGACAAGATAATTGCTGTTTGTGTGTTTAGCGGAAGAACTGAAGATTCTGGAGTAATCAGCACAGTTAATTACCCAGGACGTGCCCTTGGCATAAAATCTGGAATGCCAATAGCAACTGCAAAGAAAAAGGCTCCGCCTGCAGACAGCATCTTTCTCCCTGTTGATCGGGAGGCATATACCCAGGCTTCAATGTTTATTGATGGGATTATCAGAAAAGGATGCGATAAAGTTGTTCAGGCTAGTATTGATGAATGGCATGTAGAGGATTCTGATGCAATTCAAAAAGCCCCAAAAATCAAAGAAGAGATCGAAAAGAAGAGTGGACTGACATGCAGCATAGGTGTTGCTCCTTCGCTTCTAGGAGCTAAAATGGGAGCTTCTAAATGCAAACCAGATGGGCTATTGATTTTAGATAAAGAGAGCGAAGAAAAACTGATTAGCGGATCTGATGTTGAAAAGGTTCCTGGAATTGGAAAGAAAACTGGGGAAGCACTGAGAGCTCTTGGGGCTTTGAAAATTCAGGATATCTCAAAAATTGATCCAGGAAACCTTGTTGAAACATTTGGCAGAAAAACAGGTTCCTGGCTTCATGAATTATCTCTTGGAGAGTACAAGAGCGAGCTTGGAGAGGAAAAAGAACAGGAGGAAGTAAGTAGGATAGGAACATTGAAAATGAAAACAAGAGACAGCTATATCCTTCTAGAAAAACTTTCTGATCTTGAGCCTGAGGCAAAAGAATGGCTTATGGAAAAGAAAAAATCCTATAAAACACTGACAATCATATTTATCACAGAGGATCTTCGCACACATACAAAATCCACAACCTTTAGTCATCCTTTGCCATGGAATTCTAGTACTGAAGCTGAAAAGAAAAAGCTAATTGAAGAATTTCTTTCTGAGAATCCCATGATGATTAGAAGAATTGGAATAAGATTTGGCAATTTCCTTGATCTTGGGGGCCAGACAACTTTATTTTAGCATAACTAATAAGAAAAAAGAAAAAATGAATATAAAAATTTCCAAAGAAAAATTATTTGCGTCTCACGGTTTTTTTCTTTGAGACTTTCTTAACTTTCCTTTTTTTCTTTGCCTTACATGAACAAGATCCACCTACGATCTTGGTGATAAGACAACAAATTGATGAAATCATGTTATTATTGGTGGTTAAAAGGGTATTAAAACATATCGTTTTGTGTTGTTTTTTGTCATTCTAGTGTTTTAAGGAATTCATCCTCGAGAATATGTAATTTTGCTGGAATAATGATTGCAAATGGAGGTTTTCCAAGGTCTTTTTCACTTAGTTCAGATATTTTGCCATAGGTTATTTTCTCGTCAATAGCACCGAGCTTTGATATAACTACAGCAGAATCAAATTCAGAAAGCATCTCTAAGGCAGTTTTTGCTTCCATAGGCTCAGGCTCAGTATCCAGTAAAACTAAACTATGCATATTCAATTCCAGATTTTTACGAATAATATCCAGGGAAGAAGTTGGTGCATAATTTTCCCTTGGATTGACTAATGATGCTGTTTTTCCAAATCTATATATCTGAAGCCCAGCTCTTGCTGGAGCAGTACTGTATATCGAAGAGTTTGGAATTATTTTTACTTCAACATTTTTGGTTTTGGCGTCCAAAACCAATGTAATGTGAGTTGTTGCTGTGAGCGGATCTCCAGATGAGATAAGACACACTCTTTGATTTTGAGCACGATCAATGAGGTATGAGCTTTCAACATCCCGCCTTGGCAATCTTTTGATTTTTTTCCCTATTTTCTCTTCAAGAATAGAAATTTCTTCATCATCAATTGGGTTGGTGTAAGTTTCAATATAAACGAGATCTGCAGAGGCAAGTGCATCAATTGCAGATAGTGTCAGATCAAATGATATTCCAGATCCGATTAACGTAAGTGTCATGTAACTAGAATAATTACATAACATTTAAAAAAAGAAAGTCGCAATATTTAACATAGTATAACAATCCTTTCTTTACCGGGAGGATACGCTAGGGGCGTTACCATCCCCCTGCCCCTATGCGTCCCATTTTATGTATTTAATTATAAGGTAAAACTAGTTTTGAACTGTCTCTTTTGATACTGTGCTTTTTTGAAAACCCTTTATTTACTTCAAGCACATACTTTGCAGGTCTTAGTGATTCGTAAGACGTACAATTGAATATGTTTAGTCCGCAGGGCTCCATTTCATCCACATCCACAACAGTGCCATTTGACGAAATAAATATCGCATCCAACGGAATGCTTGTATTGAACATCCAAAATGAGAGGTAACTTGATTTGTTAAAAACAAATAGCATTCCATCGTACTCTCCAAGGGTTTTTCTTCCCATAAGCCCTTTAGCATGTGTTGAGGCATTATCTGCAATCTCAACATGAACGTCTATTGATTCTCCTTTGGAATTAATCAGCGTAACTGACTTTTTGTCTCCTTTAACAGTTACAAAATAGATTATCAGAAGTAGAATAAAAATAAATAAAATAATAATAAAATAATTCATAAGTCAGTAAACCTGCCTTCAAGTTTTTTCAAAACAGCGGGTAGTGTTGTATACTCCATATCTTCTGAAGGCAATCTGTGTGGTTCAAATGGACCATGTCTTCTCATATATTCGGCAATTTCTGAGGACTTTTCTCTTGTCTTGTCAAATGCCACATCCTTGAAGAAATCAAGTGGCTGGCCAAGCATACCATTTGCTACCTGGAATCCAAGAGCAACAACTCGTGGAGGACCATCAAACCTTGATGGCACGGCATCTTCCATGCTGCATGGCATAATAGGACCATTGTGAGAACCTCTCATCCACCCAGAAACCAAATGTGGGAATGCCCAAGGCTCTAGTGCTTCTCCAACTGCAGGAAGGCCAGATTGACAGCGAACTACGGCAACAGGATCATCCTTGCCAACATATTTCCCAGCAATCTTAGAGAGCTTATCTGTGCTTACACACGCAACAGCCTCTTCTTTTGGGACTTTGCCAGATCTTGCATGAATTTTTTTGATGACATACCTGCTTTTTCCACCAATCAATGCTAGAAGATCATATGTTTCTTCTGGCGTATTTAGAGTGACTGTTTTGTTTGCCATCACATCATAAACTTCAAATTCAAAACCAGCATGCATAGACTCATCAATTACAAGACCAGCTGTACTAAATGGATCACCAAACATTCTGAAAATAGGAAGATTGAATGCTCCAGGCTCTGTCTTGTCCATAAGAAAACAGATGATCGGTTCGCTTGCCCGCTCTTCAAATTCAATTTCAGCGGAACCTGGACCCATACCTTTAATGTTACCTGAGAAAGTATCTGATAAGAGATCCTGTCCAGCTCCATAGAGCTTCAATTTCTTTGCTTCTTCAGTACATGCAAGGAATGTATCCCATGCAAGTTTGTGAACCTCTTCATTATCAGGTCCCTTGTCATGAGTCATAATAAGATCTATGTCATCTCCACATCTTGCAACGAAATAATCCTTGATTTTGCCATTTTTCTTTGCAGCTTCAAGCTCTTCGCCTGCTTTTTTCAATAAAGCTGGATGAACAGATGAGTGTCCAGGAAATCCACCAACGTCGGCCTTAATTATACTAAGTGTTGTTTTCATAAGAAAAAACCTCTCTGAGAATGATAACTCATATATCATATAAAAACATTACGAAAAAATTGCAGATCCAAATCAGGATTTGCCCTGATTGATCATAACAATCTTATCTTCTTCAACTCCTTTGGTCTTCACTTTTTGCCCAATATGCAAAACTTGTTCATTTCTGGAGCTGTCTCTGTATATTGTAACGCCCTTGCAACCTGTTTTCCAGGCAAGAAGATAAACATTTTCAACATCCTCAACGCTTGAGTTTGCAGGCATGTTGATCGTCTTACTCACAGCAAGCTCAACATTCTTCTGGAAAGCTGCCTGCATCAGAACATGAGACTCTGGTGAAAGATCATGAGAGATTCTAAATACTGCTTTGATATCTTCTGGAATCTCATCCATAGTTTGGATAGTTCCTTCTTCCATGACCTTTTTGATCAACTCTTCACTGTAAAGACCGCGAACCTTGAGAACATGCTCAAATATAGGATCAAGGTAATAGTATTGCCCTGCTCGAACTGTTTTTAGAAATGAGAGTGCGAATACTGGCTCGATTCCACTTGTTGAATCTGCTATCATTGAAATTGATCCAGTTGGAGCAATTGAGGTGCAGGTAGCATTTCTCATAGCATCAAACTGCTGTGAAAGCGGGCTTTCCTTGAATGACGGGAATGATCCTCTTGCTCTTCCAAGCTCATGACTCATTTTTCGAGCCTCGTCATTTATGAACTTCATGACTTGCTCTCCAACTTCATACCCAAGCTCAGAATCATAAGCAACTCCCATCTTAAAGAGCATCCTGGCAAAGCCCATAACACCAAGGCCAATACGCCTGTTTTTCTGGCTTTGAACCTTGATTTGCTCTATTGGATACTTGTTCAGATCAATTACGTTGTCAAGGAACTGGAATGCCAATCTGGTGACATATCTAAGTCGATCCCAGTTTACTTTTTTCTTCCAGTCAGTTTTGCTCCAGTCAAGTTCAACAAACTTGGCCAGATTAATACTTCCAAGATTACATGACTCGTAATCTGGCATTGGAACTTCCCCACAGGGATTTGTTGCGTGGATAGGATCATTTGGAGTTGGATTGGTTTTGTTGATAGTATCAATGAAAAGCATTCCAGGTTCAGCAGATTTCCATGCACTATATGAAATTAAATTGAACATGGTCTTTGCACTGACTTTTCGAAGTACCTCATTATTTCTTGGATTTTTAAGCTCGTATTCGCCATTGGATTCGACTGCGGACATGAACTCATCATCTACCATTACAGAAACATTGAAGTTTTCCATAACTCCAGGAGTTTGTTTCATGGTAATGAATTCTTCAATATCAGGATGCCACACATGCAAGGTTGCCATATTGGCTCCTCGCCTTTTGCCTCCTTGTTTAATGACATTTGTTGCATTATCAAAAGCACTCATAAATGAAATCGGTCCAGATGCAATACCAGCCGTACTTGCAACAAAGTCTCCTTTTGGCCTTAGAAATGAGAAACAGAATCCAGTTCCGCCACCAGTCTTATGGATGATTGCCTGGTGCTTTACTGACTCAAATATTTCCTCAATGCCATCCTTTACTGGAAGGACAAAACAAGCTGCAAGCTGGCCTAGTTTAGTGCCTGCGTTCATGAGTGTAGGTGAATTTGGCATGAATTCAAAGTTAGTCATAATCTGAAAGAATGCCTCTGAATAATGATTTACTGATTGTTCATCTGCCCCATAATTCTCCTCATTTGAAGCTAGATAATTTGCTACTCTTCTAAAGAGCATGCTTGGCGATTCAATTACTTTCCCCTGATCATTTTTCAAAAGATATCTTCTCTCTAAGATTTGTACTGAGGTAAGAGGCAGTTTCAGATCATCCTCAACACCAAGGATTTGTTTCATTTCACGTTCAACGTTTTTTCTATGACGATAAATGATGTATGATTTGGCAGTGGCTGCATGTCCGGTTTCAATTAATGCCTTTTCAACAACATCCTGTACCTCTTCGACGGTTGGAATATATTCTTCTTTGAACTTAGAATTGATAGCTTCGATTACTTTAACAGCTACATTTTCTGCTTCTTCCCTATCAGTTCCACCAACTGATTGAGCTGCTTTAAAAATAGCATTTATGATTTTTTCTTTGTCAAATTCAGCGACGTTGCCGTCTCGTTTTTTTATTTGTAATATAGACATGAGCCCACCTATAAACTCTCAATTAGAGCCTCTCAACTCTTTGAACATACCAAATACAGGAAATGCATTTGGCTAGAGACTTTCAGTATTATACTTTAAATTATATTCAGTCTCCGACGTAACACAACTTCCATTATTTTATCGAAATACCACTATCACTTCGATGCGATTAAACCGCCAACTCCACCAACTACAAAGTTAATTAGAGTTCCAACAAGGATTAAACCAAAGCCACAAAGAGCAGCTGCTCCAACTCCAGGAAGTCCAACCATTCCTCCAAATACCTGAGATGAAACAACTCCGCCAGCAGATCCAAAACCAGCTCCACCAGGAATTAGTCCGGAAATTACAAGTAGATTTAGAAGAAAATCAAAACCAAGATGAACAATTGAGGTGACTAAGTAGGCAAATGCAGCAAGAGCTCCTGCTCCAACCGGATCAAGACCATTTGTCTTTACTGCCCGCATTCCAGCTAGAACATACATCACCAGGAAAACAGGTACCATAAGAAGAGAGTATCCAAGTGCAATCAATTGGAAAATTTCAGCATTGGCATCAGTTATTATCAAAGTTAATAATTGCAAAATCATTGAGATAATTACAAAAATAAATCCAACGCCTATGAAGATAAGTGAACCCTTAATTACCCTTCTTATGTCAAGTTTCATCGTCTCTTCATCACAGAAAAACTTTATAAATCAACCTTGGTGAAAAAGTTTGTTGATAGGATTATTCACATCAACAAGAAAAAATAAACGTAAGCGGATCTTTTTTATCTAATCTGCAAAATCCAAACCTCTCAAATTGAATAATTGAATCTGGCGCAAGGTTTTCCACGGATTTCTCGCAAAATCCTTTAACAACTTCAAGACTATCTGGATTAAATTCGCCATCTTTAAGCAGATCTTTTGGAATCAAAACTTCGCACTCAAGATGATCATCTGGCACCCATTGAAGCTTCTTTGGAACCATTCCATCTTCAGAAAGTTCGCAGGAATATGTTTCTCCTTTTGAAATAAGTTTGACATTGCACAAATCCTTGAGCCGGAAAACTTCACCGGTTTCAAGCTTTTCTGCATCTGCTTTTGGAATATAAACGGTACTTCCTGCATTGAGTCTTCTCATTCCAAGATCTTTTTTTGGATGCATAGAAAGCTCAATTTCTTTGTTCTCAAGGCCGGAAATTTCAATTTTTACTGGGTCTGGAACAAAGAAATAATGTGGAGCTTCTTTGTCAAGAAGTTTTCTGTTGAATGCAAGAAGAACCTCCCAATCTGGTTCGCTCTCGGTTCGAGAAAGCCCGAAATAAAGAACAAATTGCTTGATTGCTTCGGCGAGTAGGCCTCTCCTCTTTAATCCTGAAACTGTAGGTAGCCTAGGATCATCCCAGCCCATCACCTTTCCATTAGTAACTAGCGGAGTAATCAGCCTTTTGCTGATTGGTGCATTTTTTATTGCGAGTCTGGAAAATGGAACCATTGTCGGAGTTTCCCACCCAAGAAGTTCAAAGAGTTTAGCATAAAGCTCATCACGAAGCTCATATTCCTTTGATCGCATTGGATGAGTAAGTCCTTCAAGATGATCCATAACAACAACAGAAAGATCATAGGAAGGCCAAACAATGTATTTTGTCCCTTGACGGTAGTGTTCTTTTTCAATAATTCTAGCAAGAGCAGGATCTCTCATAACAGTATTTTTTGACTCGAGATTGCCCTTAAATAAAAGTAATGCTTCCCCTTGTTTATATTCTCCAGATAGCATTTTCTTCCACCTATCGAGATTTTCTTCTGGAGATAAGTTTCTCTCAGGCAGTGGTTTGGAATTGGTTCTGGAATCAGATAATTTTTCTTTTGGGGAAGTGCTCACATAAGCATTTCCACCAGCAATTAATTTTTCTGCTGCCTTGTACAGTTCATCCATATTATCAGATGTATAGCTTTCACTGGCCCATTTTATTCCAAGCCAAGTAAGGCCACTTTTTATAGCATCAACATATTCAGCAGATTCCTTTTCAGGATTAGTATCATCAAAGCGAAGAAGCATCTTTCCATCATAATTTGCAGCAGCTTCATAGTCAAGCCAGGCTGCCTTTGCATGACCTATATGTGGATATCCAGAGGGCTCTGGAGGAAATCTGGTTACTACGGCTCCAGCTTCTGCATTTTGAAGAGTTATTGTTTTTTCTTTTTCTTCTTTGACAAGATATTCAAATTCAGACATTTCTTGCTCAAGTTCTTCCTTGCTTAGTTTTGAGGCCCTCCCAATTTCAGCAGAAATTTTTCCCATCGTACCTTTGACATCTGTTTTGCAGTCTGGATACTCTCCGATAACCTTTCCAATAATAGAGCCCGGATTTGCCTTTCCATAATCAGCAATATTCTTGAGAACATGTTTGCGAATGATAGAATTTAACATAAAAGATAGTTCAAAGACAGTATTTTTATTATGGGGTGATCTTCCCAAAATTCGATTGTCTAAACCTGATAATCATGCCCTTTTCTTTAGGGATTGTTTCTTTTCTGCCAAGTTTCCATGATAAGTTTTCGTAGATATCATGCATGCAAATTCGATCGTCATCTGTTCTGATAAGGTCTTTAAGTTCAGGGTGTTTTGAAAGGATTTCTGCTATATTGTCCATGAAAAGTGCAGTAATAACAAAATCATAGATTTGGTTTGCCTGCTCATCGTTCAAAGCAGAAAGAGCATTTGAAAATGCAGTATAATTTAGATTATAACTCTTGCGAAGCCCAATCCATAATCTTCGAAGAGCAGGGGTAACATTTACTTTATCTGATTTTTTTGGAGCAGGAAGAGCAGTTTTTTTCACTGGTTTTTCGACTGTTTTTTTTGCAGCTATTACTGCTGGTTTTGATGTTTTCTTCTTTGTTTTTTTTGTAGTAGTTTTTTTCTTGGCCAAGATAACACCAATTGAAAACATACAATTGAATTATTTAAATACTTGCAAGTAAAGAGGTCATAGAATCCCATTATAGATAACTTTATTAATATATCCTGAGAAAGAAAAGTATGAAACAACAAATAGGGCAGAGGCAAACTTGCAAAGGACGAACAACAAAAAGCAGATTCAAAGATAGAGATATTGCAAGTGTAATGCAAGAAGAGATTAATAGGGGAATTGTAAGAGACGATCATGAATGGGTTTCCCCAGCTACTGACGATGGAGCAAAAAACAGTAGAGAAATTTCAGCTTCTGATGTTAATTTTAGGATTTTTGATACAAAGCTTAATAAAGAAGAATAGGTCCTAATAGGAGTAACTATCCAAAAGGAGGTGTAGAACCATGAAAAACGAAAACATGAAATCTGTAAGCAGGAAGCATGTATCTAATTGTATGCACTTGATCTACACCTTTATCATCTGGGAACAGGTGGAATGCAGGAAATAAGGGGATCTGAAAGGATCGTGGCGCCCGGAAAATCCTGCGGCGGAACTTTTTAGCTAGATGATTTCACGCCAAATTATTGGCATTTCATAACGGTTTGAGGGGTACTAATACCCCTATTTTCAAAAAAAATCGGTGATAGTAAATGAATAACTCAAATGCGGTGGATGAAGGGCCTATGGTTCCTTTTGCCCCGCCAGGACCAGAGGATTATCAGGAATATTCCTCTTCGAGACGTGGCAGACCACGAAAAGCGCAAAATTCGGCAAGGGTTGAACAAGTGCTTCAGCTGTACTTTGTCGAGAGACTGTCCATGAGAAAAGTAGCTGAAGTTGTCGGCATGTCTCACATGAGTGTATATAGAATGCTAAGCGATCCGAATTTAGAGCTGCTCTTGTAGCGTTCTGTAAATTTTTTTTTATTTTTTTGGATTCTCATGATCTTTTAATTTTTTTAGGGCCTTTAACCTTACAGATTGCGGAATTAAAATAGAGAATGAAATAAACTGCAAAACTTCAATTTCGCCCATTAATGCTAATTTTTCGATTATTTTATCCATATGAGTAACTAGAGCCTGAAAAGCTTTGGAATTTAGTTCAGTAACTGTATAGTCTGGAGAATGGGAAATACTCTCAACAATATCATCATAGTCCTTGAGATATTCAACTACAGCACCTATGACTACCTCTTCATCTTGAGAGGACAAGTTCTCAAATAAAAGTTCTGGCTCAATTGATGCAATTCCATCATTTGCTCTTTTGGATTTTGGAGCTTCAGCTGCAATTATTGGGACATGCTCAAGCTCACCCATTCTGATTAATGCTTCTTTGGCAAGTGCGTGCGTCTCAGTAGACAGAAGCTCAAACTCAGAAGCAAAATGCAATTCAGGAATTAAGTTCATCTCTTCAAGAACGCCGATTACTTCCTCTTGATTGTGCTCAATAACATCTACTGCAGCAGAAGTTAGTTCTGTTACAGTTAGTTCAGGAACAACTGATACTTCTAGCACTAGGCCATGATAATTGCTTATGAACTCAACTGCCCCAATTACTTGATCTTCTGCCAATTCTGAGTTTAAGTGTCCCACAAGTTCATTGAGCTCCTCGCCAGTTACAGGTGCCGAGCGAAGAAGGGTTTGCTCTGGAATTGAATCTGCAAGATCTGGATTTATATCTCGCAGAGCTTCAAGAGCATGATTATTGAATTCAGATGATAAAAAACTGCACTGGGCAATAAATTTTAGTTCGTGGGCTGCCCCATCCTCTGCAATTTCACTGATCAGAGTTTCTTTGTTTTCATTGGCAGTCTCAAGCATTACCTTGACAAAATATCTATCAGGAACCTCAGTACATTCAAGGGCGCCTTGGATTACATCATTTGGCCGGTTTAAAAATTCGCGAAGTCCTTTAAGTTGCTCTTCCTGCTTTTCACTTTGAAGAAGAGATATTAATTGTAAAATCTGCTCACCAGAATATGGATTCCCAACTACTAGTGGAGAATTATTTTCCTCGCGCTGTTTAACTGGTATCTTTGCATGAATCAAACTACGCGTCTGGTTTTTTTTCATTATGAGATTATACTGTTTGGATTAATATCCATTTGCATGACTAATCTCTTTTCGTGATACTAACAGACAGCCCAACTCCTGCTGGAAATGGATGAATTAGGGTGATCTTTATCGTCGCATCAGTCATTGGATCCCTAAATGTTTTTGATTCATCATAGTAAAGGTTTTCAGTTGCAATAATTTCTCCACCCCTAAGTATATCCACAACAGAACACAGCCCGTTTTTTTCTTTAAATGAAAATCTAAAACCTCCGATTGAAAAGGCTGAGCCTCCAAGAAGAACACCAAAAATTGCTTTCTCAGACGGAGTAGACCCCTCATCAGGCACCAACTTTAAATGAGATGCAGAAAATGCTTTGACACCATCATCTTTTAGTGATGAGTCTGGCCTTCTAAGTTTTTTCGAATTCATGATTATCACTCTGAGACTGGAATTGAAATATTGAACTTTGTGCCTTTTCCATACATGGTTTCAACATCAACTAATCCGCCAAGTAATGAAACTGAATGAAGGACAACAAAAAGTCCAAGTCCTGTTCCTGTTTCTTTTGTTGTAACTCCAACATCAAATGCCAAATCAAGATCATCTCTTGACATTCCACAGCCATTATCCATAACAGATATCTCGGCAAACTGAGCCATATCGATAGTAACATTTGAAGATAAAACGCTTATCCTGCCTTCTGGCCCAAGCGCCTCATGAGCATTCTTAAGGATATTGAATAATGCCCGATAAAGCACAAGCGGATTACCACGAACATTTCCTTCTGCTTGAAGATTCTCAGAAATCTTGCAGGTTCCAGCAGCATTAGTTATTGATAAAATTGCGCGATGTATTTCATCTTCTGGATCAAATGGCATATCAATTAGGACATTATGTTGGATTTCAACCATTAGGCCGGCAATTTTGGAAACTTGCTCAAGGGCTGTTTTTGAACTTTTATGAAAAGCAACTATTTTTGGATGGATTCTTGCTGCAGCTGTTGCTCCTATATTGGAAAAGAAATCATTCATTGATATTACCGGAGATAGAAGCCCATTGATGTCATGTCTTAGGGATCTTAGATACATGGATTTCATTACAGCTAACGGTTCATTCAAGGGAGTTCCTACAAATGTTTTTTTAGCTCGAAGATCAAAATGCTTCCTTGAAATTCTAGTAATAGTCATATAATCCACTTAATGTTTGTATAATAGTAAATTTGTGGTATTTAATTTATATATCTATTGCTAATTAGCATTAATAATAACAGTACAAAAATAGGAAAATGCCCAAATTATTTGATCAAAAGGAAGTCTTTAAATTCAATTTTCTTAACGTTGAGCCATGCTTCACATTCTGCAAAAAAAGCATTGTCAGTTTCTCTTAACTTGTCTATTAAAGATCTGCCTTTTTCAGTGAGTTGATATGAGCATTTGACTAGATGGGATTTGTGAATAGATCGTTCAGGACCTCCGCCAGGAATTTGTGTTGGCTTGATCAGATCAGCTGCCCTCATAGTCGATAAAGAGTAAGATACAGTGGTTCTGGTTAGATCATACAATTTTGCAATAGCATAACCATGATTGACCTGGGTATCAACAGCACATAAACATGCGACTTGCGTTGTCGTAACAGAAATGGCTTCTTCACCAACTCCAAGTGTTAATTTTTTTGTTCGGCGCCTTATTTTGCCAGATTGTGAATACAATTCTGTAAATAATGGATTAGTAAGGCCATGATTTCCATGTCTTGGCTCTACAATCAAATCTAAACGAATACTAAATCTAGTATGGGGTTGTTTTGCATTAGTATCTTTTTTTGATTTAGACTGGTGCATGTTAGGGATATCAATCCAATTCGTATTATTAATGCATATCCTGAGGCATTATGAATACAAAAAAATTCAATTTTTATTTAAGACTTTTTCTTTATTTACGACGTTAGTTTTAATAAAAATAGGAAAAAGACTCACGCTTCAATTAGAGTATCTGGTAAGAAAATATTCGTTTCTATGCACACGCATTCCATTATCTTGATGATGTGATTATCAAAATTTGGAGGTGATCTATCCGCAGGTTCCCCTACGGATACCTTGTTACGACTTAGCCCCCCTCACGTCCTCCCGGTTCGAGCCCGGCAATAACCAGGACCTCACCGAAAAAACATTTGGGTGACTTGACGGGCGGTGTGTGCAAGGAGCGGGGACACATTCACCGCGCGATAGTGACACGCGATTACTAGCCATTCCATCTTCACGAGGGTGGGTTTCAACCCTCGATTCGAACCACGGATGGATTTCGGGGATTGGCTCCTTCTCTCGAAGTTGCAGCCCATTGTTCCACCCACTGTATGCCGCGTGTAGCCCAAGTAGTTTCGGACCATACTGACCTACCGTTGCCCACTCCTTCCTCCCACTTAGCGCGGGCAGTCCGTTTAAAGTACACCTTCCCCGGAGGGAAAGTTAGTAACTAAACGCATGGGTCTCGCTCGTTGCCTGACTTAACAGGACAGTTCACACCACGAGCTGACGATGGCCATGCAATACCTCTCGGCTCGTCTGGCAAGACCTTCAGCCTGGCCGTCATTCTGCCGTCTCCACTGGTAATATTTCCGGCGTTGTATCCAATTAAACCGTAGCATCCACGGCTTGTGGTGCTCCCCCGCCAATTCCTTTAAGTTTAAATCTTGCGATCGTACTCCCCAGGCGGCTGACTTAAGACCTACGCTACAGCACTGCACATGATTACTCATGCGCAACACCACAGTCAGCATAATTTACAGCTAGGACTACCGGGGTATCTAATCCCGTTCGCTCCCCTAGCTTTCGTCCCTCACCGTCGAACACGTTTTGGGTCGGCGCCTTCGCCACTGGTAGTCCGTCCAGGCTCAACAGATTTTACCCCTACCCTGGACGTACTCCGACCCTCCCCCGTTCCCGAGATTAGCAGTATCTACTGCAAGCGATGGAGTTGAGCTCCAACATTTCACAGTGGACTTACTTATCCGGCTACGGACGCTTTAGGCCCAGTATTCGTGGATATCACTCGAGGCGCTGGTGTTACCGCGGCGGCTGCCACCAGTCATAGGCCACTCCCTATAGACTGTTCTAGCTATAAAGGTGTGTTTGCCCACACCCTTATTCTCCAAGCGATTTAGACTTGGTAAAAGACGATAGCATTGCTATCGCCACTCAGACTTCCCCTATCACGCTTTCGCGCATTGTAGAGGTTTCGCGCCTGCTGCACCCCGTAGGGCTAGGGTCCTTGTCTCAGTACCCTTCTGAGGGCCACCACTCTCATGGCCCTTATGGATTATCGGCTTGGTGAGCCATTACCTCTCCAACTACCATAATCCACCGCAGTCTCATCCTAAGGCGAACTGGTTCCATTTCACCAGCCATTTAAATGCCCAAGCATTCCAGCATAGGGCACATATCGCGGGTTAGCCTCAGTTTCCCGAGGTTATTCACGTCCTTAGGGTAGATTGACTACGTGTTACTCAGCCTTATGCCGCCCACCCAAGTGAGTGAGCTGACTTGCATGGCTTAATCGAAGTCTGATAGCAATATCCTCCAGCAGGATCAACTGGAATTGATCCTCTGAAAATTACGAATCGAATACATTTACAATTTCCTTAATTTTGGAATTGACATCTTACACAGATTATACTCTTGAAGCGTGAGTCAAATCTATAAGTAATAGATTTCAACCAACAATATTGATTCTCAGTATAGTGAAACTGAATACCAAAAAATCGGTGAAGCATATATACGATAATCGTATTTATAAAACTTTCGGGGGTTTTGGTTTACCCGATATTTACATATATTTAAAAGCAGGTTTTAACATGAATAATAACATGAAAAAGGTTAACCTTCACAATAAGCCAGGAGATTGGGATGGCATAAGAGATAGAGTCTCCAGGCTTAATAAGGTTGCCTCAAGAAGAATTGCAAGAAGCCTGAGATCTTATGCTCCATTTGAAGAGCGATTTTGCATTGCTGCAGTTGGAAGCGATGGAAGACTTGAAAAGGGAGAAGTCTCTTCTCTCGAAGTTGTTTTTTATCATAAGGATATGACTTGTTCTGTTGGAACAGAACTTACAAGACAAGCAAAGGGACTTTGGAGGGAAATTTACTGTCCGCTCCTAGGGGATAGTGGATATGAAGCCAAAGCAATTGAATCTGACACAATGAGCATTGCATTTGGGAATATGCATGCAGTTTATCCTTCAAGAGTATTGGATTCTGTACTGATTCATGGAAACCCAGAGGTTCTTGATAAGGCAAAGACAAGAATGGTTGCTGAATGGAATGGAAAGTTTGGTCAAAAGGTCAGAAAAATCCTCAAAGAACGCAAAAGACAGTCAAAACGGGTAATGGAAACCGGAACGCAAGAATGGAAATCAACTAGCATAGCACATTATAATGCAAATTACGGAAAGGCATTTTACAATGATCTTGACATTGAAGGTGAATTAGTTCAGGTCAGATCAGCAAAACCAGGGCCACTTAGATTTGTTCAGGGAACAATCGAATTTGCAGTTGTTGGGATTGCAAGAAAACTGAAACGTGAAGATGCAGAGAAATTAGTAATTGAACTTCCAACTCCCACTATTGAAAAAATAGCTTATCTTGGAAACCTTGGAATGCTCAGCCTAACAAACGAGCAGGTTGAGAAAGTTGTTGACTGTTATCTATCGTTCCTAAGATTATATCATGCAAGTGAATCTGGATATGTTGAAGCAGAAACAGTAGTAAAATTCGATCCAAAAGAAGCCAGAGAAAGAATTGAAGCACTGTCCAGAATACTTGAAGGCAATATAGTTCGCTAATTTCGCTAATGGCCGAAGGAATTGCATAATCATCTATTTCATTAGCCCAGCTACGCATAATATGGACGACGACAAGATTGTCCTTGATCGCAAAGGCTTCAAGGCACTTGCTGTTGAGTCCAGTGTCAAGGAAACTGGGATTTTTTAAACCAACGAAAAACCACTTTTAATAACATATTTAAACCCTTTCACACATAATACTGTTATGAACAAATCCCAAATAACAACAGTTGGTAAAAGGTCAGTCCCAAAACCACCCTTAAGAGGAGTAGTTAAGGATAGCAAGCCTGAGCCAGACACTATTTTTAATTCTGCAAAAGGTTCTGTCCCTCCGGAAAGACCATTATTCTCATCAGCAAACCCTGGAGAGCGCATGGTTGAAGTTGTAGAGGAAATGTTTGAACTTGAGAAGGGAATTGAGGATCTTGTAGCCGAAGGTATCCAAAGGCCAGTAGTTGCGAAAAAGAAATCACCCCAAGGAATGAGAGGTTCGGTTCCGCCAGAGCAATCGGTCTTTAATGCAAACGATCCAAGGCAGGCTCTTATTGATAGTATTGAACCAACAGAGCTCTCTTCAGATATTGAAGATCTTGTAGCCGAAGGAACAAGCACATCAATAGAAGATTGGAAAAGGATCCCAAAGGCACCAAAACTTCCAATGGAATTTCGATCCTGACCGAAACATTAACTAATTCTTTTATATTCAATTATTCTAGTTTTACTTATGGACGATGACAAGATTGTCCTTGATCGCAAAAGCTTCGAGGCACTTGCTGTTGACACTAGAGTCAAGATACTCAAATCACTAAAAGAAAGAAGAAAAACGCTCACAGAGATCTCGAAAGAACAAAATATGTCTGTTTCTGGAATCAAAGAACATTTGGAGACTCTTGAGAAAGTAGGACTAATTGAAAAGATTGATGATGGGCACAAATGGAAATATTACGAGCTTACAAAAAAAGGAAAGGAAATTGTTAGCCCAAGAGAAGTCAAAGTCTTTATTATGCTCTCAATTTCACTGATTGCACTTATTGCTTCGGCATTTTTCATGTTTCCTCCGATGTCTCAAATGGAAGCAACTCAAACAGGAGGAGCGCGCGTTACTTCTTCTGAAGCTCCAATGGCTGCTCCTATGGCAGAAGAAAATGCCGCATATGATGTATTATATGATGACGAAGAATACGGAGATGCATCTGCAAAAAGTCTTGGTGGAGAATCTCAAGTGCCAGAAGAAATTGAATTGGAGGATTTGGAAGAATCCAAAGATAACAGATTAGTAATTTTAATTGCAGTAATCAGCCTTGCTACGATACTCTCATGCCTTGGGATCCTCTTTCGAAACAGGATGCACTAATTATTTTCCCTTGAATGCAATTCCAGTCACACTCAGGAAAATCAGGACAAGCAGTCCAGGAATTCCTCCAACTAGCAAAATAATTATACTCCAGATGTTTATTGCAATCTTTATTCCAAGCCATCCGATAATCTTGAGCGCAACCAACGCCACAACTGTATTGATAAGAAGGGGTATCGGGCCCCATGCATTCCAAATAATTGCGAATAAAACAAATGCAAAAAACAGCAGAATCAAATTAAGAACGCTTTTGGAAACCATGAGCAAAAAAGCACAATAATATTTATATCATTAATGTGAATCTAGTCTTATGTTCGGTGTAAAGGTCATCTCGCCAGAAATTCTTGGTATAAAGCAGTGGATAAATTCCAAACCACTTAAGATTAAAGATCTAAAAGACAAGGTAGTACTCATTGAATTCTGGTCATACAACTGCATGAATTGCAGAAGAACTATTCCTTACATGAAAAAATGGCATTCTAAATATTCCAAAAAGGGACTGGTTATCATAGGAGTTCATTCCCCGGAGTTTGAATTTGAAAAAGATCCTAAGAATGTCAAAAATGCAGTAAAGGATCTTGGAATAAAATACCCAGTTGCAGTAGATAGCAAACTAGAAACATGGAATAACTTTGAAAACAGGGTTTATCCTGCAAAATTTCTGATTGAAGAGGGATATGTAACCTATGTTCTCTTTGGTGAGGGGGATTATGAGAAAACAGAAAGGATAATCCAAGAAGCTCTTGGTGTAAAGGGTAAAGTAGAAAAGGAACAATATCTCAGTTATATGTTTGATCAAAGCCCGATAACTTATACGGGATTTGCAAAAAATACTGGACTTGGCTCTGGTCTTACAGTAAAGGAAAAAACAAGTTACTATGTTGATCCTGGAGAACATATACTAAATACGGTTTATCCTGATGGGCAGTGGGAACAGAAAAGCGACTGTCTTGAATTAAAGAAAGGGCCTGGAAAATTATCATATAAGTTTATTGCAAATGAGGTAAACCTTATTGTCGAGCCTCTTGGAAAATCAGTCACTGCAGATGTTTATGTTGATTATAAAAAGAAAAAATCAATTACTATAGGCTCTGCTGGGATCTGCTCGTTTTTCAAAGACAAACATTTCAAAGAAAGAGAAATTTCAATTATTTTCAAGGGCAAGATAAAGGTTTTTGCATTTACCTTTGGCTAATTTGTAAAAGTCTTTGGAAAATTGTGACTGCTGACAAAACAGATGCAATTATCAAAGAATAAACAAAGAAATCCATAGAGAATACAATACCTGCAAAAAGCCCTAGAATTAGTATAAGCAGCCTCTCGCTCCTCTCGCAAAGTCCTCCAAGTGCTAGTGCTTTGGACTTTTCAATAACCTCTTTATGGTCAGCATACGCACGAACAAATGAAGGCATGCACGTTCCAAGAAATATTACAGAAGCAAGCCAAATTTTTGCATCAATAAATATTTCAGGAAGTGTGTAGAACATGAAGGAAAACAAAAATATTGCTTCGACGAACCTATCTGCAACTCCATCAATAAAACCACCAAGTTTGCTCACCTGATTTCTTGCTCTTGCAACAGCTCCATCTACCAGATCAAGCAATCCAGCTAGTGCAAATAAGAAAAGTCCAAGGAACAATTCTCCAAAAGAAATCATTATTCCTGCTGCGAGTGCAACCAAAAGTGAAAGGATAGTCCAGTGATTAGGACTAAGTGGAATAATAGCAAAAGTTTTGCCAATAGAGCTTTGGATATTTCTAAGTGAGCTTTCCTGTTTGAGCATAATGATCATATGAAGATAAACTTCATAAATTAATCTTCTTGAACTCTAAATAAGAAATGACGACTGTAATTAGCGCTGCCAAAATAATTGGAACAAGAATCAGGATAAGAAGAAAGTCCGGAAAAATTGATGCGAAGATGGCTAGGATCCCAGCAATAAAAAATAATTTTGATGCAATAGCATGCGTTTTTTCCCAAACAACATCACTAGACAGTGTCCATGGAGTCCGAATTCCGATAAACCAGTTTCTTTTTGTTTTTGGAAGCAAATAACCAATGTAAAAGAAAAGCATTCCGATAGCTATTGGGATGGTAAGATTAGGGCTGATTTGAATTCCAATATTCCAAAGAAGGACTTGCAGATGAATCAGAAAAAAGAATGCCAGGATAATTACAACAAAAATCTCATAATCTCTCTTGAATTTTAGTATATTTTTTGATGGGTCTATAGATGGCAGATAATACATGAGAACAGCAACGATAACCATAATCAAAGGAAGCAGGATAGCTCCCCAAAACTTTGGCAAGTAGCCATTAACCTGACCGTTTTCACCCCAATGACTTGCCAGATCCTCTGGCAAACTAGGATAGATGATTATGCTAGAAAAAACAGAAAGAAGAATCAAAAATAGTTGCAATTTTTGCATAGAGACCATTATTCAAGCTTAAGAAGTTCCTTTAATTTTGGAACATTGAATCCAACGACTATTTCTCCATCAATATCTGTTACTGGGATTCCACCCTGCTTACTTTTATCCATACTTTCTTTTGCATAGTCTGAATTTTCAACATCCCTCTCCTCATACTCGACATTATTTTCTTTTAAAAAATCCTTTACTTTGGTGCAGAAATGACACCACTCAGCACTATATACAATTACTTTTGCCATACCAACAAATGCTATAATGAAATATATAAATTTTCAGTTGGGCGTGGGATTTAAAAAGTTGAAGGCGAATTCCCACATATGGCGATAGAGGCTGAGGGGATAGAGTTCCTCATCATAGGCATCACAATTGTAATGGGATTTTTGGCAAATCGAATATTTGACAAAACACAAGTGTCCCAGGTTATTTTACTCATGCTATTTGGTTTTCTTTTAGGGCAAGTATTTGGACTGCTTGATGTTTCCTCTGAATCAGTCATTGTATCTATTTTGCCATTTATTGCATCTATTGCCCTTATTTTCCTTTTGTTTGATGGTGGTATTGAGTTTGATATTTTCAACCTTGCAAAAACCATTCCAAAAAGCATGCTATTTACGCTGCTTGTTTTTGCCCTTGGTATGATTTTCATAGGAGGCTTTACAGTTATCGCACTTGGATGGGAGATTCTGCATGGCCTTTTGCTTGGTGCAGTAGTTGGCGGTTCAAGCGGTGCAGTGGTTATTGCCCTTGTTGAGCGAAGCCATATCAAAAAAGAAACCAAATCCCTGCTTACTGTTGAATCAACATTGACAGATGCACTGGTAATTATCACAGCAGTTGTCTTGATTGGTCTTATTACAGCAGGTACAGTACCTTCTGTTGGTTCACTTGTTGGATTATTTTTATCTTCATTTACAATTGCAATAACTCTTGGAATAATTGCCGCTTTCATTTGGATATTCTTGATGAACAGATTCGAAATGCATCTTTATTCGTACATGCTTATGCTTGCTCTTCTCTTTGGATTGTTTTCACTTACAGAAATGGTCCATGCAAGCGGAGGAATTGCTGTATTTGTCTTTGGTGTTATTCTTGGAAATGCAAAAAAACTTGGAAAGATAGCAAAAATTGAGTGGGTGAATCCAGTAAGCAGAACCTCGAGGCTTTTCCAGGAAGAAGTAACTTTCTTCGTTAGAACCTTCTTCTTTGTGTATGTGGGGCTTTTGCTCTCATTAAACTATTTCAGCCCAATTGTTTTAGGAGTTTCAATTGCAATTGTCGCCCTTGTTGTCCTTGGAAGATTTTTAATCCAGAAATTAATCTTGCCTGATATTCCACGCAAGGACCAGGGAATTGTAGTTACCATGATGCCAAGAGGACTTGCTGCTGCAGTTGTTGCAACTCTTCCTCTTACTGCAGGGATTATGATACCGCTCTTCCAGGAGTTTGTTTTCACAACAATACTGCTTACCAACATAGCAGCCACAGTTGGTGTATTTACATTTGGCAGAAAGGATGATAATGGGGAGAAGGAAGAGCCAAAAAAGGAAAATGGCAAAAAAGACAATGGCCAGGCTAAGAATAATAAAGAAAATCATAAGAAGAAAAAGGCCAGTGCATAATTTTTTTACCCCATAATTTTATTTTTCATATCAAGAGGCTAATTATTGTTTTTATCCCAACAAAGAGCATATTTAAATACATGATTGTTCATATATTATAACCGATAGTTATGTATGATTATGAATCACAGCCAGAATGGGCACGAAAGCTTCAAACAGAATATAGATTTACAGGATCTAATTTGGAAGCTGGAGAGCAGATGATCCGGGAACGCATGGAAGAAGCCGTTCAAAAGCCCATGGAAGAGGCTACAGAAGAAATTCGTCATATATTGAATATGGCAGTACTCAGTGATCCTGCAATTATTATTGCTATGGAAATTGCAGCTCAAAAGAACATTTACGAAGTTGATGCTGCTCTTGGTGATATTTATCCATCTGAGAAAGTTCTGGCAAAGGGTATTGAACTTCTGGGACAACATGGAATGTTGTTTGCCATAATACATCATGCTCATGAGCACATAGTTGAAAAAGAACCTGGAAAAGAACCAAGGTCGATGAGAAAGATCAAAAGATTCCCATCAGGATTTGACAATAATGATAGAGGAATAGTTGCAGAACAGGCAGAAAAATCAATTCTTGAAGCAGTTGACACCCTCTCAGGCGGAAAACCAATGCCCGGTGGCATTACCTTAGTAGATTCGCCACAGATTAGTGAGTTTCTTTTTGTGAGTAAGAGCTTCCTAAGTGACAGGTTAAAAATCGAGATAATTGAAGTGCTTGCCAAAAATGAATGTTTTGACCCTATTGCCGGTATTGAAGCAAATGTTTGGGAAAGTAAAACAGCAAGAGAAGTAGCAAGAAAAACGCTAATGGCACTACAAGTCCCAACTGACACATTAGATAGCATGCAGGCATTTAGAAGACTAAAGGTTGTAGATGAAAAAACTCTGACAAGACCCAAAGGACCTTTGAAAAAACCAAAACTAGTTAACTAAAAAAGAAGAGCAACTTCTAAAACTGTTTAAATATTTCTACTTCTATTTATCATTCATATGCCAACTAGAGTAGCAGTCATTGATAGGGATTTATGCATCGAAAAAAGGTGCGGATACGCATGCGCAAAGGTGTGCCCACCAAACAGAATGGGAGAAGAATGCATAGTTGTTGAAGATGATGGAGTATTTCCAGTAATATCAGAAAACCTTTGTATAGGATGTGGATTATGCGTCAAAAAATGCCCAGTAAAATGCATTGCGATCATTAACCTTGCTAGAGAACTTGAAAATCCAATTTTCCAATATGGAATTAATACCTTCAGAGTTTATGGCCTTCCGCTTCCAGAAAATGGAGCAGTATCCTTAGTTGGAAAAAACGGAATTGGAAAAACTACTTCAATTAAACTCCTAAGCAGGGCCATTTTGCCAAATTTTGCCATATTAGACAGAAAACTGACAGATGATGAGATACTGGAAAAGCTTCCAATTGATACCAGAAGATACTTCAAGTCCAATAATGAAATCAAGGTAAGTTCCAAACCACAAAATATTGATAAGATCAGAAAAGTATTTGATGGAACAGTTGAAGAGCTTCTTGGAAAAATTAGTTCTGAAGGTGTTGGAAAAATCTCTGAATTATTTAAGATTGAAAAAATCATGAAAAGAAAAATCTCCCAATTATCTGGTGGAGAGCTGCAAAAAGTTGCAATTGCCACTTCTTACATGAAAGAGGCAGACATCTATTACTTTGACGAAGTTACAAACTACTTGGACATTGAAGAAAGACTTAGGGTCGGAGTTATACTTAAAGAACTGTCTGAAAAAAAGAAAGTTTTGATGGCAGAGCATGACTTGACTCTGCTCGATTATGTCAGTGATTATGTATACCTTTACTATGGAGAAGAAAACGTGTATGGGGTTGTTTCTGGAATAAAAAATACAAGAGCAGGAATTAATGAATACATTGCAGGTTATCTGAAAGATGAAAATGTGCGTTTCAGAACATACGAAATCACATTCAGCAAGCACAGTGAAGGAGAGCTGAAAACTAAACCTATTTTGAGCTATGAGGCAATGAAAAAAGACTTTGGAGGGTTTGTATTCACAAGTGAAGCTGGAGATATAAGAAAGGGAGAAATCCTTGGGATTGTTGGTAAAAATGCACTTGGAAAATCAACTTTTGTAAAGATACTTGCGGGTGAAGAAAGTGCAGATCAAGGAGATAAAATCCCGCTAAAGATATCATATAAGCCACAATATATCAGTGCAGATGATAAATCTGTCTTTGAGACTTTATCTCATTGCAAAGGTATTGTATTTGAAGAATGCAAACGAAAACTTAACCTAAGCTCACTTCTGGAAAAGAAATTAAACGAACTTTCTGGAGGTCAGTTGCAGAGAGTTGCACTTACAGCGGCGCTGTGCCAGAATGCAGATATCTACCTCTTTGATGAGCCTAGTGCTTTTCTGGATATTGAGCAGAGATTTGAATTTGCATCCCTACTTCGAAAAGTAATTAGTGAAAGCGGGAAAAGTGCTTTTGTAGTAGACCATGATATTGTATTTATTGATGCAATTGCAAATAGGTTGCTTGTTTTTGATGGAGAGAGTTCTGTTAATGGACATTCATCTGTCCCTCTAGATAAAAAGGCAGGAATGAACAGCTTCCTGAAAGTCGCTGGAATAACCATGAGAAGAGATAAAGACAGTGCCAGACCAAGAATCAATAAGCCAGGCAGCCAGCTCGACACATTGCAAAGAGAATCCGGAGAATATTATGGATGAGCTCACAAACATTAAAAAAAGATAAGAGCTTACCTTGAGCATGGCAAAAACATTAAAAAAAATCTGGATGGATGGCAAGTTTGTTGATTGGAAGAATGCCAATATCCATATTATGACTCATGCTCTTCATTATGGAACTGCTATTTTTGAGGGTATGAGATGTTATGAAACTGCTAATGGCCCTGCTGTTTTTCGAATGGGAGACCACTACGAAAGACTGCACCATGGAATGAAAACATATGAATTCAAAATCAAATACAGTGTAGACCAACTTCGCAAGATAACAAAAGAACTGATTATAAAAAACAAGGTCAAAAGCTGCTACATAAGACCAATATCCTATATTGGGCATACTAATATTGGAATTGGGCTTGTTAATGCTTCTTACAACCTTGCGATTGTACCAATACCCTTTGGAAAGTATTTTGGAAACAAATTCGAAAATGGAATAACATGCAAGATTTCAAGCTGGAAACGAATCAGTGCAGACATCATGTCCCCGCATGTAAAGGCCAGCGCAAATTACCTCAATTCAGTTCTTGCAAAAAAAGAAGCAATGAGCTCTGGCTTTGATGAGGCTATTATGCTCACTGAAAATGGAAGAGTTTCAGATGGATCTGGCGAAAATATATTCATTGTTGATAATGGAGAGCTGATCACGCCTCCACTTCATGATGGAGTTCTAAAAGGAATAACAAGGCAGAGCATTATTGAAATTGCAGAAGAAATGAGCATTCCAGTAAAGGAAAGATCAATTCTGAGGGATGAAGTTTATACTGCAGATGAGGTGTTTTTGACTGGAACAGCAGCAGAAGTAACTCCAGTAATAAACATCGACAGAAGACAAGTAGGCAAAGGCCCAGGTCCA
>JAHJDH010000032.1 GCA_018812625.1 Microcaldota archaeon
AATTGCTCCCGCCGGGATTCGAACCCGGGTCCTCAGAGTTCCCTCAAACTTTTAGCTAATTAGTTTTGATCAAACTTTTCCTAAAAGTTTGCTGAGAGTCTGATATCCTTGACCGGGATGTCCAACCATTTGACTCGTTTTCCTCAGGGCTTTTTGGTTGAGATTTTTGCCCTTAGAAGGACGTAAGTCAAAAAGGTCACTAGACTACAGGAGCTTGGAAATGCATTTGAGAAAAAGAATTTTTAAATTATCCTTCTTCTTCTTCTGCGAATTTCTTTATTGCCTCAAAATTCTCGACGATAAGTCTTGCCTTTCCTTTACCAAATTTGAATGCATACTGATCTTCCTCATCTCTCTTGAGAACAATGAGTTTATTTCCTTTAAATTCATCAAAAGCTACAATTGACATAGTTTCACCTAGGGAAACAATTATGCATAGAACTTATAAAAGTAAGGAAAAAAGAAAAAATTAGATAGGTTCGATAATTTCCTCTTCACTTATGATATCCATATCAGAGCCTTCTTCAACAAATACATCTGAAACATCTATGGTAATACTGCTTTCAGATTCCTCTTCTGGAGGCGGAATTAGAAGGTCTTCTTCTGGAAGAACATCATCAAGATCATCTGGCTCAGATGTGGAGATCTCAGCATCGCCAAGATCACCTGCTGGCTGGCTTGTGGCATCAGTATAGTCATCTTCTGGCCCGCTTACTATTTCTTTGGGACCTTTTGCAGGACCTACGCAACCAAAAAGCAGTAAAACTGCCAGACCGCCCATAATGAACAATGCAACATTCATCATCCTGACCTCAGTGTAGATATGATATCCTTGAGAGCACCAGACGCCAAGCGAATGTTGTCCCAAACATCATCATGTTCAGTTCCTTCATACTGATCTGTACCGACATCCTCAAGATTTTCAGATGCAGTAACGAGATACTCATCTGCAGTATCCCAATCATCAGAAAGTCCTGCTTCTTCTGCATCATCCTCAATCAGATCAAGGATTGAATCAAGCTTTTCGATTTGCCAGCTAGCTGCAAAGTGGAAGTTAATGCCATTTGCACAGCCATTGAACAGACAATATGAACCAAGTGCTTCACGAAGCTCTTCACTAGTTTCAGCCTCATCAACAGCATCCTTCAGTGGATCAACAATTTCATCCTCTGCATCTGCTATAAGAGCATCAAGAGCAGTTGTATCTACTCCTTTCTCAGAAAGATCTTCAGATTGTTCGCCTGCTCGCTCAAGAATTTCCTCATAGCCATCAATCTTTGCCTGTGCAAACCTTCCCATTGACTCAGAATTGCATGCCTCGAAATCTTCTTTTAGACTATTATAGGCATCCCGAAGCTGGGCTTTGACACCATGAGTCATATTACCCTGATTCCTGGATTGAAGAGCATTTTGCCGTGCATTTTTCATGTGCTGTGAATAGTCTCCGTGCACATACTCCCTGAATCCGGAAACATCACCATCATCGACAAGCTCCACAAGCTCATCTACATCATCTTCAATATCATCAACATCATCCTGAAGTTCATCTGCTCCAAGAATAGATATTTGAGATTCAAGAACCCCAACCGTAAAGTCCGCTCTGCACCCTATGTTGTCCATTGCAGCTTCAAGTCCATCTCCCTTCCCCATATCAAATATGCCAGGATTGGCAGAAGCCATTGGTACAAGCAAAAGTGCAAGCATCACAAATTTATAATCCATATTTTTCACCCCCATCTGCAAAATGCCAGATGATTGATGGAAGTGCTCTGGAACAGTACTTATATTATCCCTGGAACAAGTGGAACAAGTTACGACGAAGAAAAAGAAAAAGTGTGAAACAATAGCGAAACATTACTGCTTGAAAACATCAGTTAGACTGATCAAATTCCTGTTGCCTTTTTGTGATTTTTTTAAGATTCCGCGATTTTCCAGGGAATTGATTCTTCGGGAGAGCGTTGCCTTGGCTATATGAGTTTGCAGATAAAGATGAGATTGAGTTGTTTTGCCTTTTTGCCTATAGATTTCACGGACTATTTCCTTATCATTCTCATCTAAGGTTTTGAATAAACTGTGGGATTCTAGGAAATCTGTTTTAGGTATAGCGGCTTGGGTTTTTGTTTTTGAATTTCTTAGATATAATATTACTAGTATCGCAAGAACAAAACCAGATCCAAGCAGGATTATAGGAGTTAAATCTTCTTCAACATCAGAAAGTTCATAGGAAGCATACATCCTAGATTTATGATTAGTATCAAAGTTATTCGTACTCCATGATACAATTAGTGAATCAGTTGCTTCAACTGCCCCATTAGTTCCTTTGAGTTTGGCGCCTTTGGGAAGCGATAATGAAGCTGAAAGAAAAGAAATGTTCTCAGATGCAGAAATAGAAAAATCATAATCCCAGCGAGATGCATTCTTCATAGTAAATGAATTTGAAGAAATTTCAAATTGAAGATAATCATATGGCACTGTTGCTGTTATAATTGAATTTTTTCCTTGGCGGGTTATTGAATGTTCGATCACAAGCCCGCTTCGATCTTTTACAATTACAGACTCAGCAGATGCAGAAAGATTAAGAAAAATTTGCTTGGATTCGGAATTAGAAAATGAAGATTTTATCAGAATGTTAGACCCCCCAGATTGATCAACTGTTGAAGTAATTGAAAGATTATCGATGGTAGCAAATGAGAGAGTTAGAAGAATAAGTGAAAGAAAGAAGAATTTTGAGAACATTTTATCTCTTCTTTTTGGAGTTCTTCTTGGTTTTTTTGACTATTTTCTTTTTTACTAGTTGTTTCCTGATAGGTTTTTTTTGCACAGGTTTCTTTTTCGCTGGTTTCTTTCCTATAGGTTTTTTCTTGAGAAGTTTTTTCTGGACAGGTTTCTTCTTAGCTGATTTTTTTGGCACTGTTTTCTTTTTCGCTGGTTTCTTTTCTGCAGTTTTTCTCTTGGCTTGCTTATTTTTCACAGTTTTTTTCTTGACTGCTTTCTTCTTAGTCGTTTTTGCTTCTGAGGAACTCTGAGAATGAGATGAGTGTTTTACCTTAGGCCTTGAAACTCTTGCTGGAGCATCACTTGCCTGACGTTGCATTTTTGATATGAGTGAGCGAACCAATGCTTCTCCCTTGTCAGCAGACAGTACAAAATATTCAGATTCAATAGGATCTTTCATCTTTCTTCACCTTTTTGAGTAAATGATCATTAACATGGAATAAAGTATTTCTTGCTTCGATAAGACTCGCCACATCCTTTGAATGATGTACTGGAGCATAAATATCCGAAGAACCTTGTTTCATAGGATTTAGTGAAAGTATTGGAGCAGGACGATTATCAGAAATTGGCAATTGTCTTGCTGAGGCAGTGTTAAGTTCAATAGATTTGAAAGCGCGGTCAGTCATATCAATAAGTGTTTTTCTCTCATCGCCTTCAAATGGAATTCGTGAGGCAGTACGAAGCACTTCTGGAAGAACGGCAACTGCGTCAGGACTTGTGCCGTGAGCTTCTAAAAATTGCATAACTGCCACTTTCATAGCAGATGGATGGTTTTGTGAACCTGCCCAGGTTTTTAGTTTTGACCAGGCATCCTTAGAACTCCCACTTTTTGCAATAGAACGAGCATTATCAGCAAGGCTTTTTATTTCGGACATAGAGATAAATATAGGTGCTAACTTTAATTTAGTTATCTGTTAACTTTAACGTACTCATTTTGAGGGGTTTATTATGGATTTCAAAAAACCACAGTTCACAAAAATTAGTGATTATATTTGGGAAATTTCAAAGGATTACAAAAAAGGAATGAGAGTTCCTGCCAGAATCATTGCAAGCAAAAAAATTCTTGATCAGATGGACGATCATGTTTATGATCAGATAACAAATGTTGCAACACTTCCTGGAATTGTCAATTATGCATACTGTATGCCAGATGGACATTCTGGATATGGATTCCCGATTGGCGGAGTTGCTGCAATGGATACTGAAGAAGGAGTTATTAGTCCAGGTGGAATTGGATTTGATATCAACTGCGGTATGAGGCTTATTCGAACCAATCTGACAATTGATGAGGTTAAACCCAAACTCCATGAACTAGTTGACACGCTATTTAGAAGGATACCTGCAGGAGTTGGCGGAAAAAGTAAAATGAGACTTTCCCCACAGGAATTCAAGCAGGTAATGGAGCAAGGTTCAAAATGGTGTATTGAAAAAGGACTTGGATGGGAGGAAGACCTTGAGAGAACTGAAATGAAAGGTTCTGTTGAAAATGCTGATTCAAGCAAGGTAAGTGAAAAGGCAATAAAAAGAGGACTTGGGCAGGTTGGAACGCTTGGCTCAGGAAATCACTATCTTGAGATACAACATGTCAAAGAAGAGAATATAGAAAACAGCGAACTTGCAAAAAAATGGGGATTGTTTCCTGATCAAGTAGTTATTATGTTCCACTGCGGAAGCAGAGGATTCGGACATCAGGTTGCATCAGATTATCTGGACTTATTCCTGGATGTTATGCAAAGCAAATATGGGATAACAATTCTTGATCGAGAACTTGCATGCGCTCCATTCAAATCAAAAGAAGGGCAGGATTATTTCTCAGCTATGAACTGTGCAGTAAACATGGGATTTGCAAATAGACAGACAATATTACATGGAGTTAGAGAAACATTTGCAAATGTGTTTGGAAAAAGCGCAGAAGAACTCGAAATGCACCAGATATATGATATATGTCATAATCGTGCATCAGTTGAAAAGCATAATGTCAATGGAGAGATGAAAGAACTTATAGTTCACAGAAAAGGCGCAACTGCAGCATTTGGTCCAGGAAGAGAAGAGATCCCAGCATTATACCGTGAGGATGGACAGCCAATACTTATTGGTGGAAGCATGGAAACAGGTTCATGGCTTCTTGCTGGTGTAGATAGTGCAGCAGATACTTGGTTCACAACAGCACACGGATCTGGAAGGGTTATGAGCAGAGCTCAGGCAAAACGAACATACAAAGGAGAAGAACTCCAAAAGGACATGGAGGAAAAAGGAATTTACATCAAAGCAGTATCCTTAAAGGGTCTTGCAGAAGAAGCAGGCGGAGCATACAAAAAAATAGACGAAGTCATTGAATCTGCAACGAGTGCTGGAATTTCAAAAAAAGTTGCAAAGCTTATTCCAATTGGGAATATCAAGGGATAAAATGCCATATAAATTTGTTGACGGAGTCGCAATTGCAGACGTCACTTTCGAAGCAACAGGCAGTACGCTTGAAGAACTTTTCGAAAGCGCTGCTAAAGCAGTTACAGCTTCAATGGTTGATGATCTCAAAACAATAGAAGAAAAAATAACAAAGAAAATATCAATTACTGGAAAAGACCGTGAGAGATTATTGCATAATTTCATGCAGGAACTATTATTTTACAAAGATGCCGAATGCCTTGTTTTTAGTAAATATACAATTAAAATTTCAGGAAATTCACTTGAAGCAGAAGTGGTAGGAGAAGAATTGGATCAAGAGAAGCATGAATGGATAACTGACGTTAAGGCAGTGAGCTGGCACATGTACAAACTCGAAAAAACAGAACATGGATGGAAGGCATTTGTAATATTAGATGTTTAATCTACTTCAAATAAACCAGTACTCAGATATTTCTCGCCGCGATCAGGGAAAATAACAACAATATTCCCGGATTCTGCTTTCTTTGAAATTTCGATTGCAGCATACATTGCTGCTCCGCTGCTCATACCAATGAAAATACCCTCAGTTCTAACTATTTTTCTTGCAGTTTCAAATGCAACAGAGGTTTCAACCATGATAGTTTCATCAATTTTAGAAGGATCATAAATAGATGGAACTATTGCCTCATCCATATTTTTCAAACCCTGGATATAGTGGCCCTTTACTGGGTGTGCGCAAACGATTTTAACATTTGGATTTTTTTCTTTCAGATATCTTCCGACTCCCATTATTGTTCCAGATGTTCCAATTGATGAGACCAGATAATCCACATTCCCATTTGTCTGTTTCCAGATTTCTTCAGCTGTAGTCTTGTAGTGGGCCAGTTTATTGTATTCGTTAGAAAACTGATCTGGCATAAAATATTTATCAGGATATTTTTTGACTAGTTCTTTGGCTTTTAGAATCGCACCATCAGTTCCAAGGTCACTGTCTGTCAAAGTCACTTTGGCACCAAATGCACGAATCATCTGACGCCTTTCAAGAGAAACTGCACTGCTCATAACAATTTCAACAGCATAACCTTTGACAGTTCCAATCATTGCTAGTGAAACGCCAGTATTTCCAGAAGTAGGCTCAAGTATTGTTTTTCCTTTTGATAAATCTCCGTTTTTTTCTGCCTGTTCAATCATCTTCAGGGCAATACGATCCTTGATGCTTCCAGTTGGATTAAAACCTTCGAGTTTGGCATATATGGTTGTTTTTGGATTTGGAGTCAGTTTATTGATTCGGACTAGTGGAGTGTTTCCGATTGCCTTAAGGATATCATCGAGCATATCATCACTTGGAGATAGCAGTACCGGCTTTTCCATCTATGGCAGCTTTGATGTTCGAAATTGAGCAGATGATTGCTTTTTTGCCTCCGCTTTCTACAAATTTAATTGCTGCTTCGACTTTTGGCTTCATGCTTCCTTCTGCAAAATGCCCAGATTGCAAGTATTTTTTCAAAATATCAATAGAAGTATGTGAAATGGATCTTTGAGTTGGTTTTCCAAAATCAAGATAGACATTGTCGACTGAAGTGACAAAAACAAGAAGACCAGCTTCCACCTGATTTGCAAGAAGTGACGTTGCCTGATCTTTATCTATTACTGCCTCAAGTCCTTCTCCGTTTTCTTTGATTGGAATTCCGCCCCCACCAACAGCTATCACGACAAATCCTTTTTCAAGAAGAGCAGATATTGCATCGTGTTCCCTGATTTTAACTGGTTTTGGTGAAGGAACTACCAGCCGATAACCACTTCCAGCATCCATTCTCATATTTGGACGAACTGCAGTTTCATAAAAAGGACCAATGGGTTTAGTAGGATTTGCAAATGCTGGATCTTCTTGATCAACAACAACTCTAGTAATTAGAGTAGATGAATGAAGACCAGTAAGAGAAATAGCGCTGGCAATAAAATAACCAATCTGGCCCTGAGTCATTGCACCAAGAACATCAAGAGGCATCTCTGGAACTTCTTTTGTCCCTTGTTGTTGTAATAGAAGGTTCCCAACCTGGGGCCCATTTCCATGAGTCAGGACGACTTGATTAGTTTTGAGCATATCTTCTATCTGTATAACAACTTGTTTTGCAGAACTCAATTGCTCCTCTGCAGTGCCTTTGGCTCCTTTTGGTAAAAGAGCATTTCCTCCAAGTGCGATAACTATTCTCATATCTAGATTTTACAGAATAGAATAAAAAACCTATTTGATCAAAATCAGTTTATGAGAAAAGTACTTATTCTTGGAGCAGCTGGCAGAGATTTTCATAACTTCAATGTATTTTTTAGAAAAAATAAAAATTACGAGGTGGTTGGATTCACTGCAACCCAGATTCCAAATATTGCAAACAGGAAGTATCCTGCAGAACTTGCAGGAGAATTATACCCAAACGGCATTCCAATCTTTGAGGAAAAAGACATGGAAAAACATATTACTGACAAAAAAATTGATGAAGTTTATTTCTCATATTCAGATGTTTCACACGAATATGTAATGCATCTGGCATGCCGGGCGCAGGCATGCGGAGCAAGTTTCGTTCTTCTTGGACCAATAGAAACCATGATTAAGAGCAGCAAAAAAATAATCGCTGTTACAGGAGTTCGAACAGGAGTTGGAAAAACCACAGTGACAAGAGCAATTACAAAAAAGCTCAAAGAAAAAAATGTGAAATTTGTAGTTATCAGGCATCCCATGCCATATGGAGACCTCGTAAAACAAAAAGTACAGAGATTTGCTACAATCGAGGATCTTGATTTGCATAACTGTACAATAGAAGAGCGGGAGGAGTATGAGCCGCACTTGAAGGATGGGGTCATAGTATTTTCTGGAATTGACTATGAAGCTATTCTCAAAGAAGCAGAAAAAGAATCAGATGTGATAATCTGGGATGGAGGAAATAATGACATTCCATTCTACAAACCAGATCTTTATATTACAGTAGCTGATGCGCTTCGTCCAGGAAATGAAATGTGGTATTATCCAGGAGAAACAAACTTCAGAGCAGCAGATGTAATAATCATCAACAAAACAAGCGAGAACCCAACAGATGTCAATAGAATCATGAAAAATGTAGAAAAGGTAAATCCAAACGCAGAAGTGATTGAAAGCGATATGGAGCTCTCGCCACTGGAAGAGAGAAACATCTATGGAAAGAAAGTTATTGTAATTGAGGATGGTCCTACAATCACTCATGGAGGCATGAGATTTGGTGCAGGATTTGAATATGCTGCAAGATGCGGTGCAGATATCATTGACCCAAGACCATATGCAGTTGGAAGTATCAAAGAAGCTTATGAGAAATACGATCATATGGGAGATGTTGTTCCTTCTTTGGGCTATTATGGAAAACAAAGAGAAGAGCTTATCAAGACAATAAAAAATAGCGACGCAGATTTAGTAGTCTCAGGAACTCCCATGCATCTTGGAAGCATTTTGAAGATAGATATCCCAGTTCTAGACATAAATTATACATTTGTCGAGAGAAAAGGAAGCTTGGGAAAAATAATTGAAAAGTTTTTGAAATAATTATTTGTTTTCCCCTTTGTAAACTCCTTCATACGTGGAGGATGTTGCTTCGGCCAGTTTGATGAAGACCATCTGGCCTATTTTTGCATCTTTTTTGAATTTTATACCATGCTCATTTTTAACAAGGAGAAGAGCCTCACTTCGGCCTTCATAACCTGGATCCCAAACTGCGCATTCAAGCGTAACCCCGCAGCGCAAGAGTGAAGAGCGGGGAAGACAAAGCCCTGCAACATTTTTTGGAATTCTTACATATTCATTGAATATTACTTTGTATGCTCCAGGCTTTAGAGTAACAAAATCCCCGTCAAAAGATAAAGGTTCTACCTCGCTGATTTTGCGGTCTTTGTTATCAAAATCAATTATTCCTGCACTCTTGAAGGAATATACCTCCTTAAGTGAAATATCAACTCCAGAAGGCTGATATTGACTTGAATTGAGGACTTCCACTACATTTGCATTTTCCAGTTGTTGTTTTGGTAATAACATATTTTCACCTTGGTTGTACTGTCTAGCTATAGCAGCTGGATAAGACAATCCAGTGCAAATGATATAACATAAAACTCCCAGGAAAAGATTATAAGTATTGTTTAAAAAATCAGGCAACTAAGAGATAAGCATGAAGGAAACTGTCATGAAGCTTTTTCTTATGCAACTTCAATATGCTGGAATTCCAGAAGATGCATACCATTTCCTGCCAGAATCACAGCGAAAGTTACTAATTGAAAAAAAAGGAAGATTTTTCCTTAGAGACGAAGAGAGGAAGAAGATAAGAGTTGTACTGACTGGAGGGGTTTTTGACATTCTTCATATAGGGCATATATTCACGCTTGAAGAAGCAAAAAAACAAGGCGATCTTCTCATTGTGGCAGTTGCAAAGGATGAGATGATTCGAAAGAAAAACCGTGAGCCCATTCATGAACAAGATTACAGAAAGATTATGGTAGGCTCTCTGAAAATGGTTGATCTTGCACTGTCTGGTTTTGAGAATCCGCAAGATATGATTGAGTTCATCAGACCAGATGTAATTGCATATGGATATGACCAAAAAGAATTCCTAAAACCAAATGGAATTGAAATTATCAAGGTTTCGAAGAAGATAGATGACCGAAAATTCAAGACCAGAAAAATCCTTGAGGACCTTGGCCTGTGAAATATTTATAAACTTGTTATGAGTTCTACAGTCATGTTCAGTGGATTCCTTGGCCAATTTAGACCCGTCACGACACAAACAACTAAAGAAAATGAGCCTGAAACAACTCAGAAGCCCCCAGAATCACAAAAATCAAATGATTCGGAATCATTCTTAAGTAGTGCAAAAACAAAGACATTTATCAAAAAATGGTCACAGAAAACCAGAGATGGAAAGTCATTGTATACAAAAAGAGGAGTCGTTGGTCTTCTAAAAACCCTTTTCCAAAATCCAGGACTTGAGTCAGACAGTGATGTACTTGGTACTGCAGAAGAACTTTTATCCATGCTAGGAGGCATGGATGGACTCAGCGGATTCCTTATGGGCTGGAAAGCAAAATCTGAAGGCATAATAAAAGGCCTCAAAAGCGTTGTTGGAGCAGAATGACTAACGATGAGAAAGTTCGGAAATTTGTAAGTGAAGGCATTTGTCCAGTCTGTCAGAATAAACTAGCACACAAAGAAGGCTGTCTTGAGTGTGAAGGCTGCGGATGGGGCCTTTGCGAAGAAGGATGATTTATAACTACATATCATCAAATATCCCTTAATTGCCTCGGTAGATTGGATTGAACTTCGTTCAATGCGCTACCGAAGCTATATGCCTCGGTAGCTCAGCTGGTTAGAGCGGCTGACTGTTATTCCAACTTTTGGAAAAAGTTGGATCAAAACTGATTTTTTCAGTTACAGACATCAGCAGGCCGGAAGTTCGAATCCTCCCCGAGGCGCATATTCATCAATGAAATACAGCAAATACTAAAAACAACAACACCAAATTTTATCGACGCAAATATGACGTATTTTTTTCTCCGACGTGAAAATGCAGATTATTAATCTAGATGCTGCATAACTGCATTGCGTGAAAACGCGAAAAACCAGGCCATGTGCCTGGAGTGTACGGAGGTGCACATCATGGGGAAAAAACCAAAGCCAAAATCTGATTAAAGCTAACATTTTCATTAGCAATAAATATCATTTTCTTTTTTTTCTTTTAACTGGAGGCGATCATATGTTTGAAGGAGAATCACATTGCTGCATTTGTAAAAATCAACCTGAAAAACAGGTATTTAAACTAACAATAAGTGGGTATTCAAAAACATTCTGCCAGAAATGTTTATCTGAACGCGATAAGGAGGTATCAAAAATCCTGCTTGAGCACAGAGATTAAAAAGAATGGATGATCATGGAAATTGGGAATATAGAAATACCACTGGCACTTACAATACTTGCAGGACTTTCAACTGGAATTGGAAGCCTCATCTCACTATTTATCACAAATTTCAAAAAGAAATACCTTGTTTTCGCACTGGGACTTTCTGCCGGAGTTATGATATACGTTTCTTTTGCAGAGCTTCTGGCTACTGCAATTGAAGGAGTTGGTTTTGGCCCGGCCAATCTGGCATTCTTTGTCGGAATTGTCTTTATTATGGCAATTGATTTTCTCATGCCGCACAACTATATTGGAGAACATGTCAAGGTAGATAAGAAAAACAAAAAGCTGATGACTGCAGGGGTTTTCACAGCAATAGGAATAGCAATACATAATTTCCCCGAAGGCCTTGCAGTTTTTGTCAGTGCACTTGGGGATATAACAGTAGGAGTTCCTCTTGCTTTTGCAATTGCAATGCACAATATCCCAGAGGGAATTGCAGTTGCAATGCCAATATATTATGCAACCAAAAGCAAAGCAAAGGCTTTCTGGGTATCTCTTTTATCAGGGGTTGCAGAACCAGTTGGAGCAGTTATAGGAATATTGATCCTGGCACCTTTCCTCACAACAGACATCATGTCTCTTCTTCTTGCATTTGTTGCAGGAATCATGATATTCATAAGCTTCGATGAGCTTCTTCCACTATCTCTCAAAGAAGAAAGTCATGCGCATCTTTCTATTCTTGGCCTGTTTTTAGGAATGGCGATAATGGCTCTGAGCCTTGAGCTTATTTAGAATTTTTGGTTGCCTCAATTGCAACAAAAGAAGGCATCTGTTCCCAGAATTCAAGAACAGTTTCATTTCCGATTATTGATTTCACAGATTTATCAGGAAAAAAGAATTTGCCAAATACATTTAATCGCATAAGAAGACGACTTAGAAGTGAGGCTTCTGCCATAGGAGACCTATGCTTTAATGAAATTTCATCAAATTTGGATATAGAAAAGCCACTTTTGAACAGATGATTAAAATAATATTGAAATGGACGGTGATAGAGAACAACTCCCTTGTTCCAATGAGTACGATGTGGAACAGTGCATTGCTTGCCATAAATTCTGAGCTTGACGAAAAGCCCTTGGAGATCATTGTCAAATGAAGCCATCTTCATTGTATCGACCAGGGGATGGATAATTACAAATATCAAACGGCCATTATTTTTGAGAACACGTGAGCATTCTGCAAAAGTAGCTTCCAGATTCTTGACATTATGAAGAACCATGTTGGATACAATAAGATCAAAGGATGAATCTTTTATGCCATCAAGACTTTCGGAACTCAAATTATGATATTTGATTCCAAGAGACTTTCTTTTTTCCTTTTCCTTTGCAATTTTCACTAGTTCTGCAGATATGTCAATCCCAGTAACTTCTGCCCCAAGTTCTGCAACTTTTCTTGAGAAATAGCCTTCACCACAGCCAAGATCAAGAACTTTTTTGTCCTTTATATTCCCAACCATTTCTAGCATTGCAGGAGTAATATAAGTTCTTTGTGAATGGCTTCCAGTTTCTCCTATTATATCGACATAGTTAGAAGCTGCCTTATCCCAGTTGCTCTTCATAGATGCAATATGACAGGTAAAATCATATAAGATGCTTTATTTTGCAATGAAAATTAGAGAATATTTAAATGATAAATAGGCAGATCAAATAATGGAAAATTTTGAATATCAGTGCCAGACAAAAATCATTTTTGGAAAAGAAACAGAAAACCAAGCTGGAGAAGAAATTAATAAGCTTGGAAAAAAAGTCCTTTTGCACTATGGCAGCGGAAGCATAAAGAAAAGCGGACTGTATGATCGGATTGTAGAGAGTCTGAAAAAGGCAAATGTAGAGTTTGTTGAGCTTTCTGGAGTAGTCCCAAATCCAAGACTTAGTTTAGTTAAAGAAGGAGTAGAACTTTGCAAAAAAGAGGATGTAGATTGCATTCTTGCAGTTGGAGGAGGAAGCGTAATAGATTCTGCGAAGGCAATTGGAGCAGGAGCAGTTTATGATGGGAATGTCTGGGATTTCTTTGAAGGGAAAATAATTGAAAAATCACTTCCAGTTGGAGTTGTTTTGACAATATCTGCAGCAGGCTCTGAAGCAAGCAATGCAACAGTAATAACTAATGAAGATGGACCAAGAAAAGCTTCGTCGCATGGAAACATAAGGCCAAAGTTTGCCATTCTGAATCCAGAGCTGACATATTCTGTTTCAAAAGACCAAACGGCAAATGGAATTGCAGATATGATGGCGCACATTTTTGAGAGATATTTTACCAATTCAAAGTCAGTGGATTTGACAGACAAGCTTTGTGAAGGTGCTCTTAGATCAATAGTAAAAAACGGGAGAATAGTGATGAGCGAGCCGGAAAATTATGATGCCAGGGCAAACCTTATGTGGGCAAGCACTCTTGCACATAACGGACTTCTCGGAACAGGAAGAGAAGAAGACTGGGCATCTCATGGGATAGAGCATCAGCTCAGTGCATTTTATGATATCCCACATGGCGCTGGTCTTGCAATTATTTTCCCCGCCTGGATGAGATATGTAGTTAAACAGGATATTTCAAGATTTGCCCAATTTGCAAGAGAGGTATGGAAAATTGATGAATGCTGCGATGAGGATATGGCAATCCAAGCAATAGAAAAAACAAAAGAATTCTTCAAAGAACTTGGACTTCCAACCTCTCTCTCCGAGCTAAATATCTATAATGAAAAATTCGTGGAAATGGCAAAAATCTGTGCAGGTTCAGGAAGAAGAGGCAATTTTGTTAGATTGAAATCAGAAGATATCGAGAGAATATATGAATTGGCAAAATGACAAAATATTAAAATGAATATACAGAATGGAAGTTATGCTAACTCGAATATTCCTAATTGGTCTTGTGATAGTAGCGCTTAGTACTTTTTCTTTTGCTGGAAGTTGCGCACTTGATTCGTTTACTAAATCATGCAATGATTGTTCATTTGATGAAAGCGGGAAAATGGATAAGGAATGCTACGAGGCAATTCAGGAAGCTGGAACAGGTTGCATTGCAACCACATATCCGATGATGAGCATAAAGTATGCATTTGGAAGCTGTCCTCATATGGACGAATGTGTGAGCAGACTCAGTACATGCAAGGAATTGTTCAAAACAGGATCAGATGCAAGAGATTGCAACAATGCAGAAATGATCGAATGTTTTAAGACTGCAGATAGGTGCGCAGAAGCATCAAATAGAGTATGCGTAGAAGGCAAAACAGAGAAAGATGCTGGATTCAACAATGTTTCTGCTGGAGGAACAGTACCAGACAAACCAGCTGTCAATGAAACCAAACCACCATCAAAACAAGAAAGAGAAGCTCCTCTTTGGGATTTTGTTTGCGGAGAGGCCTTCATTTTAGTGGGATTGCTCATGATAGCGATTTTTATAAAAAATGAATAGGTTTATATATAAGTAAAGAGATAATTACATAGAATTACTCTTTTTACCAAAAAGTGAGATAATGAAATTTAGCGATTTAAAATTAAATAGGAAGACACTAGAAGCGCTTGAAAAATTAGGTTATGAAGAACCAACAGAAGTGCAGGAAAAGGCAGTGCCAGAGATTATGGAAGGGCACAACCTGATTATTAGAAGCCAGACTGGAACTGGAAAAACAGCAGCATTTGGGATTGGAATCATAGAACGAATTGCTTCTGGAAGTTCAAAAAAAGGACTTGTACTAACTCCGACAAGAGAACTTGCTCTTCAGGTATGCAAAGAACTTCAAGCAATTAGTTTGATGCACCGGATGAAAGTATTTGCTGTTTATGGAGGACATAGCATAACTGTCCAGATCAGGGACTTGAAAGGTGGAGTAGACATCCTAGTTGCAACACCAGGAAGACTTCTTGATCTAAACAGAAGAGGAGTTGTTTCAATCAAGGATTTTGATACAATTATTCTTGATGAAGCAGATCACATGCTTGATATGGGGTTTGCAGATGAAATGACAGATATCCTAGCGCAACTCCCTGATCAAAAAACAATGCTTTTGCTATCAGCGACAATTGATGAGAGCATTCTCAATATTGCATCAAAATATATTCCAAAGGCAAAAACAATTGAAATCGGAGAGATAGAAGTCGTTGCAACAATAACGGAGGAGCACGTTGAAACAATTAGAAGAGAGAAATTCTCAGAGCTTCTTCGGGTTCTGAAGTCACATCGTGGAATAAAAACAATTATCTTCATGGAAACAAAAAGAGGCACCATGTGGCTTGAAGAAAAACTTTCATTCAAGGGATTCAAAAATGTAGATATGCTTCAGGGAGACATGAGCCAGTCAAGAAGAAACGCAGTCCTATCAAGATTCAAAGAAGGAAAGGTTGATATCCTTGTTGCAACAAATGTTGCTGCCAGGGGATTGCACATTGACGAAGTCGGACTTATCATAAACTATGATAAAGCAGAAAGTGAAGAGACCCACCTTCATAGAGTAGGAAGAACAGGAAGAATGGGTGCTGAGGGCAAGGTAGTCAACTTTGTTCAAAGAGTAGAAACAGTAAAAGAAAGACATGCCGATGATCATCCGGATTTCGCGTGGATGAAGCATGGTATTGAACATACGCCAAGAGAAAGGCCAACAAGGGATTCGGGCAGAAGGCCGAGCAGAACCGGCGCAAGGCATCCTGTGAGAGGAAAAAAACCTTATAGGAAGAAAAGAGAATAATTCTTATTATTTAACATTGTAGAAAGGCAGCATGAATAGAGCAGGCATTGTCATTCTTGTGTTTTTGATTTTTGGATGTATTACTTCTGTTGAAAATGAACAGCCAATAATGAATGATTCTGGCGAGGATAATCATACTGTTTTTGAAAAGAATACGAGCGATCTGGAAAACATAACAATTGCGGCATTCAATGTTCAGGTTTTTGGAAAATCAAAATCAGAGAAAGAAGAAGTAATGGAGATCCTGGCAAAAACCATGAGGAATTTTGATATTATAGCAATGCAGGAGATCAGAGATAAAGACCAGAGCGCTCTGCCTCTTCTTATAGAAAGGATAAACTCAATGCCAGGAGAAAAATATAATTACACTGTAGGGCCAAGGCTGGGTAGAACCTCCAGCAAAGAACAATATGCCTACATATATAACAGCAAAATTAAGCTGCTCTCAAATTATACTTTCAATGATACCGAAGACAGATTTCATAGAGAACCTTACATCGCAAGATTTGTTTCTGAAGAATTTGACTTTGTACTTCTTGTATTTCACAGTGACCCGGATGAAACCCCCCAGGAATTAGACGCGCTGCCAATTGTCTTGAATCATTCTATGGCAGAATATCCAGACGAAGAAGACTTCATTATTCTTGGCGACCTTAATGCAGATTGCAATTATTTGAAAGGCAGTGACAACGTTTCGCTTAGAGATTATATCTGGCTGATAAATGATGAGGATACGACAACAAAATCAACAGTATGCAATTATGACAGAATAATCATAACAAACTCTACCGTAGATGAGTATATTCAAAGTGGAGTTTTCAGATTTGATTTAGCATATGAATTAAACCAATCCACAACTGAAGAAGTCTCGGACCATTATCCTGTTTGGGCATCATTTACAGTGCAAGAACTATTGCAAGAAGAATAACAATAATACCAAGAGCAAATGTTGCCCGGACAAAACTAATGCGCTGTGCAAATTCCATCAGTGTTTTTATAGTTAAAAGCCCCACAGCACAAGCAACAAGACTTCCAAGAATCAAAGGAGCAGTTACACTGAAAGAATCACTTACAAGAGGAAGAAAGATCTGGATTCCGCCGGTAACAGGAATGCTCATCAAAAAACTTAACCTAAGAGATTCCTTCAATGAAAATTTTTGAGAAAGCAACGCTGCAACACTCAATCCTGATCTGCTCACGCCAGGAAGAACTGCAAAACCTTGAACAATGCCAGATATAAATGCTTTTTTTGAAGTTGTTGAATCATCTGGTTTTGAGAGGTGTTTGCTTTTTTGAAGATAGGATATGAGAAGCAAAAAAATCCCAATAAAGAGGGTAAATAGAACATCGGGAAGCTCTATTGAAAATGCAAGAAGCAAAAGGGGGATTGCGCTTAACGATGTAGATAAAGTTGCAATTGCCAGAAAAAACAATAAACTTCTCTCTCCGCTAAAAATGCTTTTTATTATTGCAATAACATCGTTACGGAAATAGATAATAGCAGAGAGAGTGGTGCCGCTGTGAAGCCAAATTGCAGTACCAAGTGCTTCCTTATATTCTGCATTAAAAAAAAATTTTCCGGCAAGGGTAACCATTGCTTCAGAGCTTATGGGAAGCCATTCTGCAATGCCCTGAATAGTACCGAGTATCATTGCTTCAAAAAAATCCATTATTACTCTCCGGCTCCTGCAGTCTGTTGTGCAGCGGTTATCTCACGATGAGCATCAAGAGCATATCTTCGAACCAAAGCATTTTGATCATATCGTCTTGCCCGATCAAGAGCAGGAAGTGAATTTGGATCGGCAATTTGCCGAAGAGCACGCGCAATTTCAATTCTATTGTAATGGTCAGGATCCATAGTAATCACTTGGCCTGAAACAGTTCCACCAACCAATCGCGCACTTAGTGCAGGAGTTGCCCTAACATCTCCAATTTGTCCAAGTGAATGAATAGCTGCTCTTCGAACTACTGCATTTGGATCTCGAAGGCGAAGAACGAGATAACGAACTGCTTGAGGCTCTCTAAGGTTTCCAATAGCTTCAGCAGCAGCTGCACGAACAGCAGGCTCCCGGTCTCTCAAAGCACGAACCAAAGCACGTCCAGCACTTCGATCTCCCATAGTACCAAGAGCAATAGCAGCAGCTCTTCGAACGCCCCCATTTTCATCTGTGAGAAAGCTTGAAACTCGTCCTGCAGAAGAAGTATCATGAAGATCTCCAAGTACAAGGAGACCTCGGACTCTTGTTTGAGGCCGGGCGCTTGATAGATCGCGAAGTGCCTGTGCTCTCATTGCAGCACGAGCGCTTTCTGGAGATTGTATCACCCTTCTTGGAACTTCCTTGGATCTTGATAGTTCTTTAGGTTGAGATCTTACTGGGGTAACTACTCTTGGAGAATATTCTGGTGGGGTAGTACGTCTTTGAGTTCTGGAACGAGGAGCTGCCATAAAAAGTAATTTGCAATGGAATATTAATATATTTTCTCAATTAGCTCTTAAGAGAGAATTACAGTCCCGCCTCTTCTTTTGTCTCCTCCTGCTGCATTGATTCCAGCTATGTGAACTCCACCAAAATAAAAGTTTGTGTTTTCAGTCCACAGATTAGTCTCGTATTCTTCAAGACCTTTTGGAGAGATGCCACTTTCAACTTGTAGAAGATTATCTTCAAAATGCACTCTGCTTGCATTGGTTGTTTCTTGGGGGGACATTTTGAAATCAATAAGATTAGAGATGCTCTGGAGCATTGCGCTCCTTATTCTGTTACTTCCTCCACTACCCAACACTGCATGCATCTGGCCATGTTTGCTTATTATAGAAGGACACATCATGCTCGTTATTCTTTTTCCAGGCAGATAAACATCTTTATATTGCATGAGATCCGGCTCTGCTGCAAAATTGTTGAGCATTATTCCAGTTCCTTTTACCATTATACCTGCCCCCTGTCCATTGCTTGAGGTTACACTGGCAGCATTTCCTTCAGAATCAATTATACTGATGTGAGTTGTGCCCCCAAACCTATCAAGCGATTTTTTCCAGAATCCTTTCTCAAAAAGAAGACCTTTGAAAAATTCCTTTGTTCTTTGTGAATTTGAGTATTTCGTCGAGTCTACTAAAAGTTTGATATGCTCAGGAGAATTGTGTTTAATTCCTCCGAGTTTATTTTCCAGAAACTTTAAACCATGGGCAATCAGAAGTCCGCCTGCAGATGGTGGGGGAGTAAGTGCCAGCTCATAGTTATTATAATTCATTGAAAGGGGTTCGCGCTCAAAAACCTGATAGCTCTCCAAATCCTCTGGAGTAAGAGTGCTCATCTTCCCTGCAACAGTGGTTGCTGTTGCCTCTCGAAAGGATTGCAATGCAGATTGTTTATCATTTGCAAGAGCCTCAAGAAAGGAAGCAAGTTTCAGATTTTTTATTACATCGCCACCCTTGAGAAGAATGCCATTGGGCGCAAAGACTTCCTTTGAATCATCAGTATACATACAAAATGTCTCAAGTACCTGAAACACAAAAGCCTGGAAGTTATCCAGTTTATGTCCTTTTGCAAATCTTATTGAAGGAGCAAGAAGAGTAGCAAGATCCATTGTACAATAGTGTTTGTGCATGTGAAGAAAACCCTCAAGGCAACCCGGTACACCGAGCGAACCATAACCAAGGTAAAAAACTTGTTTTTCACCTCCAAAGCTTACTACTATCTTTTCTGCATCCACATGAGATTTGGATCTTGAATAATCAGTTAGAAAATCAATGCATTTTGTCTTGCCTGTTGGAAAACGCAATAGTCCGATTCCGCCGCCCCCAAGAGATGTGAGCATTGGCTCTGTAACTGTACTTGCAAAACAGGCAGCAACAATTCCATCAAAGGCATTTCCACCTTTATCCATTACTTCTTTAGCAGCCTGCGCAGTGTTTTTGTTTCCGCATGCTATAACGTTCATGGGCTTCTCCTATACAATATCCCTGTGAGTCTGGTACATGAATGCCACAGCCTCGTGTTCCTTAGCAAGCTTTTGTAGTACAAAACCAAAGATTTCAGTTGAATTGACCTCTTTTTTTCCTTGGAGGAATTTTTTCACTTCGGAGCAGGTCTTTTCAGCAATTTTTTCTGACTCCTTTTCTCCAAGATCACAATCTTTACATGCTGCATAAATAGAACCATAGATCTTTCGATCATCATATGTTTCATTTTTTCCTCTTCTCTTTACTACAATTGCCATAGAATCAACCAATAGACGAAGATCACACCTCAGAATTAAAAAAGAAACGGTTAAATTCGATAGTTACGATATAATAATATGGATAATATGGATATTGACCTGCTCAAAAAGGTTAAAATCAGACAGCTTGATCCAATAATTCAATCAGAGGCAATAGGGATTGCAAAAGAATTTGGGATAGAGGAATCAATTAAATCAAACAGTACACTTCATTTTTTATACCAAAACTGCTGCAAGCAGGAGGCAAAGGAAAAGAAAAGCAGAGAGAGATTGCAAAAAGCAAAAAATATCATTCTAAGTCTGGTAGCATTATCAGAAGCAGTTACACATAGAGAAACAAAAAGAAGGAAACAAGAACAGGAAAGGAAAAGGTCATTTAGACTAGTAACTGAAGAGCTAAAAGCAAGCAAAAAAACTATTGAGCTTCTCAAATCTATTGGAATTTATGATGAAAAAATTGCAGGGCAAGCAGAAGCCATGTTTGGCGTTGATTCAATTGAACTTAGAGTTGAATTTATAGAATACCTGGATCTTGATACGGAAACCAAAAAGAAACTTTTTGGCAGTTGGCCCAATGTCTTACTTATCCCAGATGAAGAAGAGTTCATCTCAGAACTTGAATCAATTGGCACAAAGAAAAAGATGATTACAATATGGTCTCAAACAAGTGAAAAGCCCATACCGATTTGGGCAGACTTCAGGATTTTCCCTGGGATATTACTCGATGAGTATCATGATATTGCAAGACTGCTTGATCTCGAAGAACAAGAGCAAGTAGAAGAATCAGAGAAAAAAGAGGTAACGTACAAGGGCAAGCCAATGTATCCGAATGATTTTGCAAAAGTTGTTGAAGCACTTGGGTTTGAAAAAATGAGAGAATCAAACCACGGAACCCTCTTTAGAAGAGGAGATAATATAATGTGCGTTCAAAGGTCGCACAAGGCGCAAACACAGCTCAATAAATCAGTTGTAAAGGCAAAGCTTGTGGAAAGTGGGGTTGACTTGAATGAGTTTGAAGAAAAAAGAAGAGAGTTGAGATTATGAAAGTAGAAGGATATGATATCGAAATTACAAAAGTAGAAGATAAATTTATGGTTTATGTTCCAGAGCTTCCAGGATGCAGTGTTCAGGTTGATGATAAAAAAGATGCAAAAAATGCCATTCGTGAAATGATCGGACTTTACTTAACAGAACTGGCATCAAAAAGACCAAAACACAAAAATAATAATGGGCCTGAAAGCAGCGTAAGAAAAACAAAGAATTCGAGGATGAAAAAATGAGCCTGGAATATTCAAATGACAGAGTTTTGGAAAGGGAGAATGAGGCACCAAATTTTGATCTTGATGGGGTTGATGAAAAGGAACATTCTTTGGAAGAGTTCAGAGGTAAAAAAGCAGTTTTGATAATTTTCATGTGCAACCACTGCCCTTATGTTGTTCCTAAAATGGATTACATAGTAGAGCTGCAAAGCAAATATGGAAAACAAGGTTTGCAAATTGTTGCGATCAATTCTAATGATTCAGTAAAATACCCAGAAGATAGCTTTGAGAAAATGAAGGAATATGCAGAAAAATACAGTTTCAATTTTCCATACTTAATAGATAAAACACAGGAAATTGCAAAGGCATATGGAGCAATGTGCACTCCAGACCCTTACTTATTTGATTCAGAACTTAAACTCAAGTACCACGGAAGATTCGATGATGCTCATGCAGAATCTCATGGAGAAGGAAAAACCAGTGAGATTGAAGATGCAATAAAAAAACTTCTTGCAGGAGAAGAAATCACCGCAGAATTCAATCCTTCATGCGGATGCAGCATCAAGTGGAAAGACTAGGCAATTAGTTTCCAGAGAACAAAATCAAAGATTTTTCTTCTTACCCCTTTTCTTGGATCTTGCAAAATCCAATTAATAATCCAGCAAAATGGAAGTTTAGTATTTGTTGCAAGATCAAAAATCAGAACCTGCCATTTGTGGGTACTGACTAATTTGTTCATTATTTTTTGCCCGCCACTATTGCCAAGAATGTGCTTCGCAACTCCCTCTCCACTTTTAACAGCGTAATAGATTCCCTCAGTAGTTAGTGGATTAAGAAACCCGCCTGCATCTCCAACCAGAAAGATATTACCAAAGTTCCAGCCCCTATAATCAGCATTGCCTTTCATAGATTCTGATCTTAGCAGAGCAGTGTCAAGAGAAAATTGATTTTCTACCCAGATTTTTGTTCTTCGGGCAAAATCATGATCAAAATTTTCACCAGTAGTTGCAACTCCTATCATAGTCTTGGATCTGTTCTTTGACATTACATACCCATAACATTTTGGAAATGATTTGGGAAGCCAGTAGAGATGAAACTCATTTGCAGGTTTGTCTAATACTACGTGAAACGCCCAACCAACAATATGTTTTGTTGGAAGAGACAAAAATTCACGGACTTTTGAAAATGACCCGTCTGCTCCAACAAGATATTTGTAGGAATATTTTGCCTTGTCTGTTTTGACATACTTGTTTGTAATCTCAGTAACAAGTTCAGAAAAATGAATATCTGCATCGGTTTTGCTCATAAGGTAGCTTTCAAACTCATACCTTCCAATGGTCCATAGATATGGATGATCAAAATGAACTGTGTGCTTTGTAGTATCAGTTCCAACAACCATACTCTTCCAGGGATGCCCCCGATCAAATTTTTCATCAGGAAGCACTTTTGGGGATATCTCCCCAGAGCAGATTTTCTTCCCAAGCTGATCATTTTTCTCAAGAACAAGAACAGATAGGTTGGATCTGGCAAGAGTTCTGGCGCAAGATAGACCAGCTGGACCAGAGCCTATAATCACAACATCATAATCATTCATGGAATCCTCGGTCTCCCACCATTGGAACAAAAATCACAGGAAGGATGTTTTTATAGTTTTTACTTTTTTTGTCATAGAGAACAAGGTTCTGGAAGTACCTTTCGCCTACAGGTGCAATGAGCTTACCGCCCTCATTGAGCTGGCCGATCAGCGGGTGTGAATCATCAAGATATGGCATGGCTGCCGTCACAATTATCCTGTCATAAGGTGCTGATTTTACATACCCCGCACTGCAATCACCAAGGTGGAGTTCTATGTTTTTCGGTGAACCAATCTTCTCAAGGTTGGCTTTGGCAAGCTCATGAAGATCTTTGAGTACCTCAAAAGTAACCACTTTGCCTTTTTCACCCAAGATATGCGAAAGAAGTGCTGCATTGTAACCTGATCCTGTACCAATCTCAAGCACTGTCATTCCAGGCTCAAGCTCAAGTCTCTCGAGCATGAATGCCACAACACCAGGCGCAGAAATTGTCTGTCCCAAGATTAGGGGCAAGGCCCTGTCATCATAAGGATAGGCTGAAACAAAAAAACCTCTGTCCACAGCTAGCAATGCATCCTCGATCATCTTTGAATGTAAATATCCGTCAATGCGGAGCTTTTCCACCATTGAGAGCAGCGACATAAGGCTTTTATAAAGAAGGATAATGATAAATAGTGTATGCCAAAGGAAGCATTTGGCGGCGATATAGACGATGAGGTCCCAGAAGAGCGAAAGAAGTTGGGGCTGGATAAATTTGAACTTTCCCCAGATATGAATATTCGGGATCTCTTTTGGAAGATAATAGGATCATATGCCGCTACCAAAAAACCAGGAATTGAACTTGAAAAACTGGAAGAAGAAAGATTTGCATTAATGCGAGTAGCAGTATCAGTATTGTCAAATCCCGAAGGAGAAAAATTCGGACTGCCTTCTAAATTCATTTCACTTTACAGCTCAATGATGATGCTCGATGGAAAGTGGGAGGATGAATTCGGAGAATTTCTTGAAATTGCACTCAACAAAAAATATGACATATTTGAAAGTGTTGGAAGCGCTCTCAAAAAATTAGTGACTCAAGACGAGTATAAAAAAATAATATATAGCTACATGATGAATATGCTAAGAAACAGTGATGATGCTCCAGTTGCGCTGGCCCATGTAGCATTTATCAAAGAAGCTGAACTTTCCAGATTTCTGAAAAAAGAACTGGTTATTTTTGCCAGAGGAGATATTGGAAAGAATCAGAATAGTGCAATTGAAGCAATTTCAACAATAAAGGAAGAACCTGAAGTGAAAAAAGCATTCATCATATTGCTCTCTCATTGGGATAAAAATGCAAGAGCATCGGCTGCCAAAGCACTCGAGGGAATTGATGATGAAGAAGTGAAAAAAGCTGCAAGAGAAAAACTAAATTCTGAAAGCGATGCAGAGATTAAGAAAATATTAAAGAGGATTGCAAAATGAGCGAGATAATAAGAATTCCAGAAGAACGAATTAAAATTTTAATTGGAACTAACAAAAAAACAAAAGAAAAGATTGAAGAAAAATGCAACGTTTCACTAAAGATCAGCGATAGCGAAGTAGAAATTGTGGGAGAGCCTGCAGACATATTCTTTGCGCAAGATATAGTCAAGGCAATTGGAAGAGGTTTTGAGCCAAGAAAAGCTTTCATGCTACTAAAACCAGAAAACGCATTTTATTTGATTTCACTTCGCGAACTTGCTTCAACAGAGAAGACAATAACAAGAATGAAAGGAAGAGTTATTGGGGATGATGGAAAAATAAAAATAGCAATAGAAGACGCAACCGATTCTTTCATCAGCGTTTATGGAAGCACCATTGCAATAATTTCAAATGTTGAAACAATAAATTATGCCAAAGAAGCAATATCCATGATTATAAATGGGGCAATGCATGCCTCAGTTCTTGCATATTTATCAAAAGCAAGAAGAAAGATTTTAGAGGCCAAATTCAGGAGCTGAACCTGGACATTACAAATTCTGCAATTCCATCTCCATCTCTTTTTTCAAAAACAGCATCATAGCCTTTGGCTCTAATTTCTACACAAATTTCATCAACTGAGGTATGAGAATAGGCTGAAGTTGAGAGAACAACTGGAACTTCCGGGGCAATAGCTTTTATCTGATCAAGTATATCAAAGCCTTCAGTTCCTCCAACAGTAAGTGAAAGATCAGTAATTACTATGTCTGGTCGCTCTGCACGAAATACTTCAAGTGCATCAGAGACAGAAACCACAGGTTCTCTGGAAACTATGCACACTTTTGATTCGCCTAGAAAAACAGAATATGCTTCAATAATTTCAGCAACATCATCAAAGATTGCGACTTTTGCTTTTTTTCTTAGAGATTCTGCCATCGGAACTTTAGAGGTTCCACTAGTAATACTTGGAGCATTTCCATCATTGGATTTGGGCAGTTGTTGTTTTTGCCAAAAGCGCATAAAACTAATTATCTTCAAAATATTTTAAAAGATGGTGTTTAATGGCTCTAGCCAAAGATAAGTATTAATATGGGGAAGGAAATACAATATGCAAGAAGACCAGTAGAAGTAAAAGAGGATATTGAATGGAAGACGACGTATTCAAACAATTCAGAGAACACTCAGTAGCCGAATTTTTCAAGAAAAATAGACAAATGCTTGGATTTTCAGGAAAGGTTCGTTCTCTAACAATGATAGTGCATGAATTTGTGACAAATGGCCTGGATGCTTGTGAAGAAGCAGGAATTCTTCCGGAAATTTCAGTACAGGTTGAGGAACTTGGAAAGGATCACTACAAAGTAACTATCAGCGATAATGGACCTGGAATTCCAAAATCACACCTTGGAAAAGCTCTTGGGCAGATGCTCGCTGGAACCAAATTCCACAGATACATCCAACAAAGAGGACAGCAGGGTATTGGTGCTGCTGCATGTACTATGTTCTCATATATTACTACTGGACAATCAACAAAAGCAATTACATCACACGGTGGAAAAAAACTGACTGCAATAATTTCAATGGATTTTAAGAAAAATAAACCGATAATTGAGGTTACAGAAGAAACAGATACAGAGGAACATGGCCTGACTGTTATTTCTGAATACAAGGATGTTCGATATGAAAGGAGCAATTATGGTATCTTTGAATATCTTCGAAGAACAGCTCTTGCAAATCCGCATTGCACCATATCGCTGATCGAACCAAATAATGAAAAAACAGTATTTCCAAGATCAGTTGAAATAAATCCAAAGAAAGCATATGAGATAAAACCGCACCCCCTTGGAATCAAACCTCATGATCTTCTTGAATTTGCAAAGCATTCAGTAGAAAATAAGAGAATATCATCATTTCTTCAGAATACTTTTGCAAGAGTTAGTGCTGCTAAGGTTGAAGACCTCAAAAGCATGCTACCAGAAATTGATTTCAACAAAAGACCAGACAAGATGAGTTGGGAAGATGCAGAGGCAATAGTTGGTGCAATTGAAAATGTCAAATGGATCGCACCTTCAACAGACTCTCTTGTTCCAATTGGAAGAGAGCAGGTAGAAGCATCTTTTAGAAACATTTTCAATCCAGAAGTTTTGGTAATCACCCAGAGAAGCCCTAAGGTTTATCGAGGAGGAATTCCATTTTCAGTTGAAGTTGGAATTGCTTATGGAGGGGGAGTTGCTGCTGCAAATAAACGCGGAGAAGTTATGAGATTTGCAAATAAGGTACCTCTTTTGTTCGATGCAGGCGGATGTGCAATTACTGAAACAATAAAGACCATTGACTGGAAGAGATATAATATTCGTAATTTTGATGAGGAGCCTATTGCAGTACTTGTAAATGTAGTTTCTGTACATGTTCCCTATACAAGTGCTGGAAAACAAGCACTTTCAAGTGAAGAGGACCTAATGGCAGAGATAAAATTTGCTGTTATGGAAGCTTCTCGCGGAATTCAAAGATTTATTTCTGGAAGGAAAAAGGCAAATGAAATTGCCACAAAGAAAAAGGTTGTGAGCAGATACATTGAGCAGCTGTCAAATGATCTTGCTTCCCTCACTCAGAGAAAACCAGAGAGAATTGCAAAGGAACTTAGAGAAATCGTTGAAGAGAAATACGTTGATACAAAAAAGGAAAGTATAAAGCCCCCTGAAAAACCTAAAGCAAATGAGGATGAATCAAATGAGTCTGGGGAACCTGATGTAAACGAGGGTGAAACAAATGAGTGATTCCAAGGCAATGAAAAAGCTTGAAGAGCTTGGACGAGGAATGGTAAAGCAGATTGACGCAGGAGAAGGGCCAACATTTGAAACAACTTTGAGGACAAAAAGCAATACTATTTATGATGAGGGATATGGCTGTCTTAGAACCGGAGAGAAAAAAGAAACGCGGAAATATTTGAGCGTTGCACAGGCAAGAACATTCATGCAGACAGTTGCAATTGCAGCAAAAACAAAACAATTTCTAGCCCAGGACCTTCACACATCAATCAGAGGTTTGTTTTACCAGCTTAAGTTCAGTCTTGGAGAGAACCTTGATGAAGACTTATTTACAGAGCAAAGTGAATCAAACGGACTTATTGAAGACCTTGAAGTTGCCTTAAAGATTAAGAGAGAAGATTTGCATTTGACAACAGATCGAAAGGGATTCCTTGCCGGAAATATGAAGATCAGAGACAAATTTGGAGGAGAAGAAACAATAATAGATCTGGCAAAACAAGGACGAAGCGGCTGGAGTATTCCAAGTGATGTTGACAATGGTATGGAAATTGAAAGCTTGGAAGCTGATTATGTTCTAGTAGTTGAAAAAGATGCACTCTGGCAGAGGCTAAATGAGGATAAATTCTGGAAGGAAGAAAATTGCCTTCTTGTTACTCCAAAGGGACAATCCACCAGAGGAACCAGAAGACTGCTTCGAAAACTAGCTGACAAAAAATTGCCAGTTTACTGCCTCATGGACTGTGATGCCTGGGGATGGTACATCTACTGGACAATAAAGACAGGAAGCATGAATCTTGCTTATCTAGGGCGGGACTTTGCAGTTCCGGAATCCAGATTTATCGGAGTTACTATGAGTGATATTACTGAATTTAGTTTCCTTGATAAACTAACGATTAAAGCAAAGGATGTAGACATCAAAAGAGCTGAAGAAATGATGAGCTACCCTTGGATCAACAGGCACAAGGACTGGGTTCGTGAACTAAAGCTTGTTCTAAAGACCAAGAAAAAGATTGAGCAGGATGCTCTTCAAGGACAAAGACTTACTTTTGTTGGAGAATACATAAAACAAAAAATAGAAAATAAAGAATGGCTAAGCTAGTTACTCTTCTGGAGTTTCTTCCTCAGCTGTTTCTTCTATCATGTATGGATTTCCAGTTATTAAAGGTTGATTTGGACCAATGCAAAGACTTGGATCAACCTGGCCAGTTGCATCCGGCGTGCAGATTGCATTGATTAAAGCCTGACCATCTGGACACATATTGTTTGGACAGTTGCGAAGCCATAGATATGCTTCCATTTTTTCTTTTCCAGGATCAGCAGGTCTTTGCAGGAACGGCTGGATGCAATCGTGATAAAATAGAAGAATATCCGTATATCCATAACATGCTTCTGGAGGATCCACTCTTGGATGATCACCACTGCATGCTATTGTATCAGCTTGTCCATCATCAGATTCGCAATATTCATCATCAACTGTCCATGCCTTATGGAATTCCTGGAGAAGACAATCCCCATTTCCAATTGTACCAATACCACATGGAGCCGGGATACCATCAACATCATGCCTATTTGCAGCACCCCAGAAACCAGTATACAGGTGACCGACAATATAGTATGCAAATAGTTCATTCTTCTCAACATCGCCAGCATCCCAATTAAGTAGTCCGGCACTATGAGATGAATCCACTATTCCTCTGGCAGAACGAAGCTGACTTGCAATTCCAAGAGTACCTGCGCAAATGGAATGGCTTGGATTAAATGGATTGTATTCACCGCTTGGATTTGCGCATGCCTTAACTGAATCAAGCTCTTGTGGATAGAAACCAGTTTGCTCATAAATATCAAGGTAGGTTCCATCCACGCCGTCTGGATGAACAGATGCTGGCCAGTAGGTATATGGAGGTTTGATAACCTGCATCAAACCAAATGCACACCAACGCCAATCAGGATTATCTGAATTAGAGTTTGCTGCTGGAGTAAGATTTACATTGCAGGTAACGTCAGGATCCCACATTTCATTATATGCAGGTTTTGAATAACATTCATCTACCCCAGGACCAGGCTGGAAACATTGACCATCATCATAACCGCCACGGCAAACTCTTGCAGCAGCACATGGATCAAAACCACTTTCAGTAAGTATAACTGCCCGAACAAACATAGGATCGAGATTTCTCGCATCTGCCCAATGCTCAATTTGCGGATATGCAGTACAGTATCTCTCTGGAGGAACTCCCTCATTTGGATCAAATGAAAAGTGAGATAGTGCATCGAGACTCAAATTATAATTAACGCATGCACTGCAGCGAAAGAGAGGGTCCCCAGCTGGCCTAACATCAGGAGTTTGAGGATTCATAAGGTCCCGGTTTGAGCCGGAATCCATAAAGCTCACTTCCCGAAGCAGATAGTCTGCCTGGGCATTGAAATCACAATAACCGCCAGAAGCATTTGGGAAAATTATTGGAGTTCCTCCACCTGGATGTGGAGAGTTTCTTCCTGAAACATTAGTATAACTTTGACACCAACCATACCATGCGCGCATTCTTGCATCACTCGAACCAACAGAACAGTCATTGCATCCAAGTGGATTTGCGATATATCCATAATCACTTGAATTAAATGAATACGGAGCAATTCCAATCAGTCCTTTTTGCTGCAAAGATTGAATTCCATTTGGCCAGAATGCAGCATATGCTGAGACTACATCAGCCTCAGTCCAGTTGCATCCTCCAGAATCATTTGTTCCAGGATCAAATAAAACATATGGAATAATTGTTGGTTTGCTGAGATTATAAAGTGCATAAGTAGTATAGTTTCTGATTTGATTCATCATCTTTCCAGTATTGATTCTGTTATTGGTACAAGCATCAACATATTTTCCATTTACTCCAAAGGAAATAAGATCAACCTGATCTCCCACCTGTGCCATTACTGCATTGAGAGAATCAAAATCATTGAACTTTGGAGAAACTGCAACCCAGCAATTGACCCGCGCATCATCGCCAGTTCTTACGTTTCGGCATCCGTCATTTATTGCTCGAACCTGATCTGCAATTTGGCTAACATCACTGCGATTGAAATCGATCTCAGTAACTACAACAACCGGACCAACAGGACCATCAGAAAGTCTTCCAAGGAAAAGATCATCACCTTCTGTTCCAAGCACTTCGCCGATCATCCTAGCTTGTGTATTGTTGATATTTTCTCCACCGCTGTAGAGGACATAAACAGGCATAACATCCTTGCTAAGAAGGCACATTGACCGCCCTGCATCTGGAAGAAGATAAGGAGACTCTTCTGTTGCGCTCAAAAACTGAACAGCCATGTTAAGGCGATAGGAACAGTATGGAGTTGCATCTGCAAAATCAGCAATTGTAGGACCTTGTCCGATCATAAAACCGCGAATTGAAAGACTCGGAGTTTCATTTGTAGAATAAAGTGAATGCGAAACAGTTTCATTGCAGTCTTTCTCAAGATAGCAGTATCCGCCGATCAAACTTGTAATGGAGCTTCCAAAAATATTAGTTCCGTTTTCACAGACCATGCACCAGCATTTTCCAAACTCACATTGTGCAATTTGATCTGGATCAGTTATAGCAACACGTGCCAATTCATTTGCATAATCAGTAGTATAACTGTCTCCACCAACAGATTGCAAACAGCCAGAAATAAGCACTAGGCCTAAAACAAACAAAAGGATGATTCTCATATACTAAAAATATGAAAGAGAATAAATAAAAAAAGAACTAATAGAGGGTCTGTCCGCACTGACAGGTTGCACCTCTAAGACCACCACGGCCACACTTAGGACAGTAGACCTGTCTTGCAATGAGATGTGGTTGTAGAAGCCTCTTTGTTCCACGAGCAACTCCTGTTCCTGCATTAGCAACAGATTGCTCCCAAGATCCACCATGGCCATGCTTGTGCTTCTTCACTGCATTTCCAATGATATCCTTTGGAGTAAGTGACTGTGGGAACAGTGGTACAGGTGCATGCCATAGGAATGCAAGTGGGTTAGCCCAACCATAAAGTGGGTTCTGCATTGCGCCGAATCCACGAAGCTCCTGGTCTCTTCTAAGAGAAAGTGCCTCAGCAGAAACTGTTCTTCTTGTGGTGTTGTTCATAGCCTCAGCTTGAATCTGTTTATCATATTTGTAGGCTGCTTCGTTGTTTCTGATCAGGTACTCTGCCATTGGAGCATCAACGTGTAGGTTTGCTCGGTAGTCCATGAAGCTGGCTCCTGGATTTGTTTCACCCGTTCTAGCAGATGCATAAACACCCTTTCTCTGTAGGAATATATCCTGAGGAGCCTGCTTAAGACCAGCCATGTAGTCATGACCTGCAAGCTGGTGCTGCTCAAGACTTCCACCAAAGACATTAAGCTTGGCAACCCTCTCTGAAGTTTTACCTGAGAACCATTTAGCAGAAAATGGATTAATTGACTGCATAGCTTCTCGAAGTCTTGGTTCAGTGAAGTTCCATTGCTTAAGTGCATCAGGTGTCTGATCCCATTTGGATGCATAACCTTGCATAGACATCTGCATACCTCTGACCATACCTGCATAAGGTTTCATCAGCTTTGCAGCAGCATTCATTGGGAAACCATAGAGTGACATGAAGTTTGCATATTCACCCTTGCCCATGTATCCTCGAAGGTTATCACGAACATCAAAGTTTGATGCTGGACCAAAGTGGAAGAATGAAGCCCATGACTGGTGAGTACCAAATGAAGTTGATGTTCTCCAGGGGTTTCTGTCGATTGCATAGTCCCATACTTGATGATATGCGTAGTGCTGAGTTGCAACATTCCTGTATGCTACTTGCTCTGCTTCAGATAGGCCTTTCATATCCTGACCAGACATGATCTTGCTGGCAAGATTCCATGAGTGTTGTCTATAATACTCTGAAGTTGGAGTAATATCATAGGATGCTTTCTGTAGAGAACCACCTGCTGCAAGTGCAACTTTGGAAATGTAATCCCCACCATGAAGTCCAATGTCTCTAAATGGCTTCATCATAGTAGTGAAGGTATGTCCTTCTGCTCCAAAGAATCGCATTGAAGATGGTGCAAGTGGAGTAACTTCTCTCTTTGGAGCAACAGTAACTGCACTGTGCTTCCAATAGTCGGAGTAATTGTATGTTGCGCCTGCTTGGTTCCATAGAACTGCTGCAAGTACTCTCTCCTTCTCGTAACTGTATCCTCCTTCTTTTGCCCATTTAGTTGCTTCGCCTATGAATGATCTCCATTCATTTGGATCCTTAGATCCTCCGATCTTCTGATATTGTCTCATAAGATCGTCACGGCCAGCAAAGTTGACTGGAACATCTTCTGGAACGAATTTACGAAGCTGACCCTTGTCATCTCGAAGTGAAACTTCTCCAGCCATAACACGGTCTGCATCACTGAGCATCATACCCTTAGAGTAATATGCAAAACCACCTTCATGAAGCATAACCATTGCTTTGTTTGATTTTGCAATATCATCATAGCTAACAGGTCTGCTAAGAACAGCTTCATACTCTTTCTTGTGTGTAACCATGAGATCTCTGAGCTTTGCAAGATGATCTGGGTTTGTAGTATCCATCTCTTTGATGAATCTAAGGTCTGGATGATTTGCTGAAAGACCTTTTTCTTCAAGAGCTTTTTCCATAAAGCCAGAAAGTACACCGTTATAGAACCTCGTGGTTTCCCTTGTTGTTCCATATGTGTTGTGGCCAAACTGTGAGTTGAATCTTTGCTCCATATCTTTGGAAAGTTCAGATGCTACCATGAGTTGCTTTTTCTCGTTGGTTCTCTGTTCATTTGTCCATCCACTGGAACCAGCCATTCTATCAAGTTGTGCTTCTTGAGCTGCATCAAAGTGAGGAACATAGCTCTTGGTCATTCTGGATTCAGTCCACTGACCGATTGCAAAGTTATCTGCGGATTTAAGTTCACTAACCCAGTGTCTCTTTGTATCGACCTTGGTAAAGTGTGCTGGAGAAGCAAGTTCCATATCAGCTCCCCACCAAACCATCCTTCCGGTTTTTTTGTCAACATGACCCGTACGGTTAAGTTCACCGCCAGCCATGAATCCAACTATGTCACCGATTGAAGCAGTAGTGATACTTTTACCTTGATTTCGCTGGAATGCTTCTCGCCCTTCAGCAGTGAAAAGTTCTATAAGGTCGTGTCTGTTTCTTTCAGTTACTGCTTTGAGCTGACCAGCATTTCTCATGTGCTCTGGAAGCTCGTGCATTGCAGATGTTGGATCAAGTGAACCAAGTCTGTTTGCAACATTAAGTCTGGCTGATAAAAGCTCTTCCTTAATTCCGCCACCATGAACCTGGCCATTCTCATGATCCCAGATCATAGTACGAAGAACCATTGTCTCCCAGACCTGGCTTCCACGAAGTGTGTCTCCACCAACATGACTGACAAATGTATCGTCATTGACATGGCCAGTTGCATAGGTTGCAAGTCTAACTTTGTTTTGTCTTTCCATCTCCTCCTGAAGCATGATAAGCTTGACATGATCGTCATGCCCAGAGGTGTTGATTGCATCAAGCTTTTGTACAAAGAGAAGCATCTGGTGATCAATGTGAGCTCCATGAGATTCTGCAAGACTAGTAAGTGCAGAAAGTTTTTGCTGTGAATTGAATGTAGTGTTTGAAAGTACTCTTCCGATCTCTTTCTCAAGTGCTGCAAGTTCTGCGGTTTGGTTGAATCCAGATCTTTTTAGGATATCAACGTCTATGTGTCCCATTGTTGCAAGCTCTTCTGAAGACACATTGAATTTCATTCCCATTTTCTTGTAGAGCTGCTTGAGTACATATCTCATTGAGTCGTTGTGAGCTTCCTTGTTGAGCTGATTGTAAAGATGGCCCATCTTGTCACTAACAGGGAATGCCTGTCCAATGATAAGTGATGCTGGGTTCTTTGATGCTTGTTGATTTACCCAAGCAACGGCAGAGCCACTTCTTCCACGCTCTTCTGCTATCTTTCTGCCTCCGAGCATAGACATTGTTGTCCTCGCAGTTGCTTTTGCAAGCTCTGGAGCATGAGTAATCATTCCTTTACCCATTCTTCCAACTACTCTTCCAGTTCTGACAGTAGAGTCAAGCGTACCAGGAACAAAACCACCGATGATGGAATATCTGTTAACACCAACGGTTTTTGTAAGCACGTTGGACATTCTCTGGTGAACTGCACTTCTCTTTCCGATATCTGGATGTGCTGTAAGAACTTCAAGAGATTGGTATTGTCTTAGACCAAGCATGTAGTCTTTGAGTGTTAATGCCATTAATCTTTCTCGGCCGCCCATGCCTTGTAGACGTTCAAGAAGTTGAGCAATAGTTCTGTGCTCTTCGTCTCCATAATGATATGGTAATCTTGCTGCAAGCCTCTCAAGTTCCTGCTCGCTCATTCCTGCTGTTCGACCAGCTGTAATAAGAGAACTTGCAATTCTTCTTCCTTCTGCAACATCTCCAGCTGCTCTGTCTGCTGCAGTTCCATTAAGTCCTGCAACTCTGCCATTTAATCTATTTAGAACAGAATCTCCTCTTCTGGAATTTGCTATTGTGCTTGCAGAAACTGCAAGTGCGCCGGCAGCTGCTGCCATTTTTGCCTTTGTTGTTCTTTTCATTTCTGTGTAACCAAAAGGCATGAGCATTTGTCCTCCGGCTGTAACACCTTTTGGAGCAGGTAGCCTTGGAGTAGTAATATCAAGAAGTGATATTGGTGACTTGCCTGAAAAGTATAATGATGATAACAGAAGTCCAAGTATAAGGAATACACCAACACATGGAAGTGTACCGCCCTGAGCAATTCCATCTATTGCACTGTTTAAGCTTGCTGTGAATGCACTTGAAACAGATACGTGTGCATTGTCATATTCGTATTGTGTAAAACTCATACTGATATTAGTAGAATCTGCTGGAAGATACATTACCCTAAATACAGAGCGGGTTTGTCCTTCAACAGCTTCAGAAAGATCACATTGAGCATACCAATTGTCTACTGTTTCAGTTTGACCAGATTCTGCAGGAATAGATGCAAGTCCATGAATATTAGTAGTAAGGTCACCACAATTAGTAACTTGAGTATATCCTTGGGTCATTGGATTGTAAACTTCTACAGTAACACGAGCGTTTTGAAGAGAAGTTAGATTCATTTGGTAGCCTGTAGAAGTCGCAGTCCTTTCTATGGATTCTCTATTAATACAAGCTTGGAGATCGCCGCCTTCAGCCTGACAGTCAGTAACAATCTGTTGCATGACGTCTCTGATATTAGTTCCACCAGTACTAACTGCAGGTTCAAATGTCAATACGCTGATGTTCAGCAATAAACCTGTATCGTCTGGAACTACGACTACTTGACTCTCCATATCGGTTTGTGCTCCAAAGAAGCCAGCAGAAACACTGCCAACTAGTAAGAGCAACATCAATGCTCCGAAAACATACTTGTTAACGCTCATGAATAATTCGGGTCTCCAGTTCTTTAAAAATGTTTATGTTCATAGTACTTATAGAAACTACAAAAACTACATACGTTGTAGTTTATTGTTGTAGAAACAATACCACGGTGGTAAAGAACATGGATATTTTAACAAAAACAAGCGTTTTTGCGGAGGATTGTGGATATTTATCATATTTTGACAAACAGGGGGCTATGCAATGAAAGGCCCAAATCCGTTCGTACTTTGGGACGAAAACCCCAAAGAAATATCTGGTAGGAAAGACGAAGTCCGCATATTTAACAGTTTCGCAAATGCAGCAGCCTCAAAGCAAGGAGGAGGGATTTTAGTATTTGGCGTGCCGGGCACTGGAAAAACAACACTTCTTCGTCATTTTGGCTATTTGGCAGAGAAAAGCGGCATCCTGGCGCCATATACCAAAGTAGAGAAAGGAGAGAGCTTGGAAGTTACTATAGATAAGCTATACAATGAACTGAGAGTGATTCCAGGAGCCAAGATAGGCAAAACAGCTCCAAAAACAGTAAAAGAGCTTATTGAAGTCGTTGAAATGGGGGGGAAACACTTTGGAACTGTGTTTTTCATCGATGATATTGATAAAATGAAGAAGTCAAATGATGCTATTGTAGAAATAGAAAAAGAACTGAAGGAAGTCTGGGGGGGAAAAACAGCTGGTTTTGTACTAAGTTCAACCAGGGAATTTAAGTTCAGCTCTTCAGTAGTCAAAAAAATGAAGATCAGTGCATTTGAAGAGCACGAGGGGCATGAAGTTGTTGAAAAGGCTCTTGGGAAGGAATCTCCAAAGATGGGAGAGGAATGCTTCAATACAATAATGAATGATACTCAGGGAAATCCACTTCTTTTCAAAACAGTCTGCCACCACATATATGCAAGGCTTCGGGACAATGAAAAGGTTATTTCAAAGGGACATTACCTTGCTTATCTTCCATATATTATGAGTATGCTCTCCCGTGAATGGTTTGGAAAAATGTATCAGGAAACTCCTGGTGCTGAAAAGGAGATACTCCTTGTTCTTGCAAAAAATGAAAGCATGCATGTATCTGAGATTGCAGTGGAGCTTGGAAAACCTCTTGGACCAATAACAGCACTAATCAAAAGATTACTGGACAGAGGACAAATTGTGAAGCTTGACCGTGGCAAATACAGAATATTTGCAAAGCTTTATGGCAGATATGTCATCCAGAGAAGCTAGGGATTGTTTTTTCTGTATAATTCTTCAGCACAAAGAATCTTAGCACGCTTGAGGCTGATCTCTGTTGATAGCAGGGAATCGCCAAGGTTGTGGAATGGGCCGATTCTTGTGCATGAATCATCTTCATAATTTTGCATAAGTTCAATCCTCTGTGACGGAACAAGTAATCTTTGTGGAGGCGGATACCCAAATGCTGAAGCAAGATACCAGGCAATTCCAGCTGCTGCAATGATTGTAGCAGACGCTTTCAGTATTCTATCTGCGGTCCATAATCTCTTTAGAGTAAAATCATATGTTGATACAGTTCGCATACTTGGGATTCCTTCGTAATTAGGAGTTGGCTGTGCGTTTCCAGTTGGATCATGATCATAATGTGAAACACGTACATCACGAGTTCTTCCTGCGTCTTCTTCATATTTCCTAAAAACAATTCCAACCTTATGTTTCCTTAATTCTGATATGGACATCTTTCTCATTTCAGAAGAGAGACCCATGAATGCCGAAGAAAGACTTGGTTTGTTATGAACTGCACGTATTCTTGGCATGCTGCGATAGTATAAAGCAAGGAGTTGGGGAACTAGCTTGGTTCGGATATCAAGATCATCCATAGAGGTTGATTCTTTCAGGAAATCGGCAACAGCATCTATTATTTCAGGAGAAGAAGTGCTACCGAATAAATTAGAAAGCAGCTGTTCGCATGCTTCATTGATTGGTAGTTTTTTCGTATCCATAGAAAGCATTTTGTCTGCATCTAAAAGCTGATACTTCTGCTTTTTTTTCGTTAAATGCTCTTTGATATCTACCTTTTCATTTTTTCCAAGCATTAGTCTTTTTGCCATAGTCTCTTAGAGCATTGTGGTACAATAGAAATTTAAATGGATCATGATGCAATTGCCCAGTCAAGTTCGAAAACAGAGAGAAATTCAGATACGGTATTCTGATCAGTAATGATTACTGATGCTTCTCTGTTTTTGAAAAGAGCAGAATTGCTGAAATTGTGAGAGCCTACCAAGACAGATTTATTGTCAATAATCATGAATTTGGAATGAGTAAGCTTGTAGGTTTTGCTTGCATATCTGACGTTGAATCCCTTTGCCTGGAGTTCTTCAAAAATTTGTTTGTTGCTTCCGCTGATTGTGCTTCGCTCTATTATTAGTCGAATTTTGACTCCGCGGTTTTTTGCTTTTTCCAGCTCATCAACAACATCCCTTGAAGTAAAAACATACATTTCAATTTCAATAGATTCTTCTGCATTTTTGATTAGGTTAATGATTTCAGATCCATCTTCAGGAGAAAAAACAGGATTGATTTCAGGTTGAAGAAAGAATGTAGAGATTAAGAAAAAGATTATGAGGCCAGATGAAAAACCAAACAGAAAATTTCGCATAAGATGGAATACTAACTAATCTGAAATAAAAAAGTCTTGGGGTTTTTTCTGTAGACGCGCATATTTTTTGAGAGATTTTTTGAGCACATACACTTGAGAAAAACAGTTATGCCATCTGCCAAGCTGGGCAAACTTTTTGAAGAGCTTCCATATCACATTTTGAAATTGCCTCAAGTGCAATCCTCTGCGAAGCACATAGATCACGCAAATCCAAAGCATATGAAAATGCAACATCAAGGGAATTCATTTTGTCATAAGCAAGCTGTCGCTCGTTCGGATCTTGCGTATCTACCCATCCATACTTTAGGGATATTTGCCGCCGGAAATTCCTATTTACATCAAGAGGCCCGAATATTTCTGCAGTTTTTGCATATAGGTTGGTATCAAGCCCATCACCATTTTGAAGAGTATATATAAACAGATAAATCTCACCAGATTTGGTTAGAAGAAGATGCGTTGGGATAGGCAGTTGGATGTTATTTGGATCAGTTGACATTAATCTTGTAAAGCTGATTCTCCGCGCTCGCTTGAGCAATCCGTCAAGTCTTTTATCTCCAAGTGAATCTGGGACTTTGGATAGCTGAATTGAAACTTTGTGAGAAGACATTAGGAGGAATATTGTTGTAGAAAATATTTAAATGGAAAAGTTCGTATTTGGACATAATTAATGGATTAAAGTTTTAGGAAATACTCTGAGAGCTTCACAAAATGAGTAGTAGAAGTTCTGTCTATCTCGATTATTTTTCTTTTTTCAAGCCGGTTTATCGCTTTGGCCAGACTTGATTTACTGATTGCAGTCTTCTTCTCAAGATCATTTCTTTTTGATTTGCCCTCGCAGGAAAGAAGATAGTCTACGATGATCTTGTCATTTTCATTAAATGTTTCCATCATCTCCTTTTTTCCAGAAGTCAATCCAAGTGAAGGTTTTTTTTCTGATACTTGTCGTTCGTGACTTTTAGTCCGCAGCAGATAGGCTGCAATAACTATTGACATTGCAAGAATAATTACTGAGGGAAGAATGAGTCCTGAGTCGGATTGCTCTGGCTCTGGAAGATTCTTAAGTTCATATTCAAGACTGATCTGTCCACCTTGAAATTCGAGCGAGGCTCTGGAATCATCTGCAGAAACCTTTACTGGTTTTGGAGAGGAGGATAAAATTTCAGCGTGTGCTGGCATGTAAACAGATACAATTGAATTCTCAGGTGCAGTAAAGAAAAGCTTCCAGCTGCTTGATGTTTTCGTCGTAAGTTCAGATGAGGAATATGAAAAAGTTGTGAATCCAGATGGACCTGCTGATATGGTTGCTGTATTATTTACAATCTTGTAAGATCCTCCCACAATCCGGAAGTTTGACGAATCATGCGGAAGGAATACTGAGGATGATCCACCGCCTTCAAGCGAAAGTGTAACAGAGGTTGAACCAGAGCGTTCAACATCAAGTGTGATTAAATCTGATGAATAGGCAGAAGACGCAAGTACTAAAAGCAAAAAAAATGCTTTGTTCATCCAGATTCTCCAAAGTTCACGCTTGTTCCCTGAACAGATTATATTCTGTTCACGCTTTTATTTGTTCGTCCCAGTTGGGATGGAGATGATATGTATGAAGATTATGATGTTTGTACTTGTTTTGGCAGTTCTGGCAGTTCCAGTTTTTGCGGTAACTGAAACAAATGAAAGCAATGTTACAGTAGTTAGTAATGAAACTGTAGTTCAAGAAGAATTATCATTTGTTGAGGAGGAAGTAGGAGCACTTCCTGGAGATCTGGGTTATGGATTCCAGAGGTTCTTTGAAAATGTGGATAAGTTTTTCACACTCGACAAAGCTGAGAAAGCAAAAAAGCATGCAAAATATGGAAAGCTTCGTGCAGTTGAAGCGCATGTTATGACTAAAAAATACCAGCAGCTCTTAGCAGAAGGAAAAGAATCTGAGGCCAATGAAACCCTTGCTGCAGTAGAAAATCTTACTGATGAGCAGAATGATGAGATGGAAGATGCCCAGCAAGAGCTTGAGGGAGCTATTGAAGAAGGCAGTGCAGATGAAGAAGATATTGAGGAAGTTGAAACCCAGCTTAGAAACAGCATAACCGTACTGCAGAGAGTTTATGAAAAAGTACCTGAATCAGCAAAGGACGGAGTGCTACGTGCCCTAAACAACTCCATAATGAACCAGGAGAGGCATGAGGAAAAAGTTCAGGAAAAAGAGGAATATAAAGAGCAGAAAAAAATGAACAAGGGCAATGAGACAGAAACTGATGAGGATGAGTTTGATGAAAACGAAACTGAATCAGAAAATGGAAAAGGGAATGTGACTAAGAGCCAGAATAAGACAAAAACAGAAGAAAAAACAAAGGATAAAACAGGAAAATCCAAAGATGACTCTGAGGATGAAGATGAATCCGAAAACGAATCTGAAGATGAAGACGAATCTGAGGACGACGAATCCGAAGAAGAAGAGGATTAATAGGCCAGATGTTTAGAGGGACGCCAAAAACTTGGATGGCGTTCCTCCTTTTTTTATATCAAAAGCATTTCAAGTTTCTTTTTGTCAGAACTCAAGATTACCTTGAATTTGTTTCAAGTCTCTTGATTTCTTTTTGTCAGTACTCAAGATCTTCTTCATAGGGGGCAAACCCTCAGAGGTATTGCTTTTTCATCACTTATGAAAAATATGACATCCTAAGGTTAAAAACCCTACTAAAGAGAAAAAACATCCAGGTTTGGTTTTGATTGTTTTTTGTATAATGAAAGCCTGGAGTGATCCAGGGTTTTTGCATATTCAATTGCAGACAATAAGCTCTCTTTTGTGAGGACATATCTCTCTAAAACAATTCCAACATTTTTTTCTTCAAGAACCAGCGCATTATTGTATCTCTCAGTATGCTTTGAGTTTTCAATAACAATGACAGGTTTTCCAAATGAAAGAGCTTCCATGATTGTTGTGTGTCCACCATGGCATATTACAACTTCGCAGTCCCGATAGTAAGAACTTAGATGTTCCACAGTATTCCCATATAGTGCATCATCTCCAAGAAATGGCCGAAGCTCTTCTTCAAGCCTTCCTGCAACTATGATTTTCTTTTTATGAGAGATTTGTTTTCTTTTCTTGACGAGTGGTCCGCTGAAAACCATCGGAAGGTTTGGATTTAGATTTTTTGAAGTTACTGTAAGCGGAGGAGAAAAATCAGGAATAACTATTTTTTCCGGATAGGATAATATTTGATTATATAGAGAAGCTGCAACTTTTTTTGAAACTTTCCCATTGATGCCAACCAGGGAGGAAGTATCATTAGTAATGTATATTGCTTTCTTTTTCATAGCCATGGAAATTGCCAGTCCAAGAGGAGAGCCATCTACGATGATGTAATCATAATCTGCGAAATGCTCTTTGATTGATTGGATTGTTTTGGGACTCGCCAGCTTCAGTATCTCCCCAGGATTTGTTACTATCTTGACTCTGTTTTTTACTTTTTTGATAGTGTATGGAGCAGGAATTTCTATCAAATCAATATCATTCATTTTGCAGAATTGGGCCCCATTGCCAAAGGTCATGATAGGAAAATTGAATTTTTCTGAAATAATTGAATCGCGGGAAGCATGGCCAAAACCATTGCCTTCTGCAAATATAAGTGCTTTCATAAATAGAAAACCTCTTGTGAGATTTTATTGCTTTCGGTACGGTTTTTAACTGGTGGCAGGTTAGTATGAGTCTAATCACATAGTTCAAAAAAGGTGAAGATCATGGAAGAGAAAAAAGATATTAAAGAAAGAATTGACCGAATAAACAAAATGCTAGATAAGGAATTGAAGGGAGCTTCATATATTGCAACCATAGTTTATATTGAGGATAAAAAAGTAACTGAGAAGGGAGTTTCACTTCAGACAAGGAATATGAGATTGTCTAATACAAAGATTGATGAGACTGATTTCCTGACTTATCAGCAGTTGGTGCTCAATCTCCACAATGAAGTCACTACTTTTGTGCAGTCGCTGTTTCCAAAGCCTGTTCCGTCCAAGCCAATGCAAGAAGATACACAATATGGGTAATTAACAATACCTATTCAACTTCTCCCTTGTTTATTTTTAGTGCTAGATTATATGAATTGTACATTGACCAAATCCAGATCAGTATTGGAATTGGAGAACATATCAAAGCAGTAATAATTGCAAGACCCCAAGAACAGGCATATACGACCATTACTATTAATCCGAAGAAAATATCACCAAGATAAATATGCCCAAGACCTGGAAAAAGGAAACTTAGTATCGTAGCAACACCAGGACTCGATGTACCTTTACTCGATATGACCTGAGTCGGCTTAACTTCACGTACCGGAGTAAGTTGCCTTACACCGCATTTAGGACAAATTTCTGCTTCTTCAAAAATCTCCGCTCCGCATTTGAAACAAAATTTTTTTGCATTGGTTTGTTGATTTTTCTCTGGCATGTGATCACATGATTTTGTTCTACTCAAAATACATCATCAGCATTATTAAGTTTGTGGAGAAGAAACAAAAATTCTCAGCCTTCCGTTAGCCAGGTTTAGTTGTCAAAGCTATAGACCGTATTTAAAGCATTCTTAGACAATTTATCATTACGTGATGATTGTTCGACAAACTGAGAGTCTCGAATTCGCAAGAATTTGGGAGCTGGGAGTGATCCTGGAACTCTGTGATGATAACTATCAATCTGATACGAAGTTTATTCACTGGAAAACTAATTATTTCAGAAATCTTGCTAGGTTAAGGCGAAGATAGATCCCACGCACTACTGGATATATGACAAAAAGAAAGATTGCACTTTTGATAATAATATTCAGGAGGCCGGAGGCAAATGTGAATCCATAGCCATATTCAACTATTGCAAAAATAATAGTGTAAATTACGATTGCAACAATGAAAACAAGCCATTCTTTTTTATCGAATTTTTTCGGAAATATCTGCATAAGACCACAACTGAAAAATTAGAAAATAAAGAAAAAAATTTAGAGATTAACTTTGAGACCAAGCTCTTTCTTAAGTTCCCGGTATCTGTTTCTGATTGTAACCTCAGTCACACCAGCAACATCAGCAACTTCTTTCTGGGTCTTTTTCTCTCCGTGCATTGCACTTGCAATGTACAGTGCTGCTGCCGCAACTCCTGTTGGACCACGGCCTGAAATTAGACCTTTCTTAAGAGCTTTTTTGATCAGCTTAATTGCTTCTTCTTGAACTTCAGGACCAAGCTTAAGTGCAGTTGCAAACTTTGGAACATATTGAGCTGGGTCAGTTAGAGGAACGTCGATCTTAAGTTCTGCCTTAAGGAATCTGTAAGCCCGTCCAATTTCCTTTTTCTCAATACCGGATGCACGAGATATTTCATCAAGTGTTCTTGGAATACCCTGAAGTCTGCATATAGCATAAATAACAGCTGCAACAACGCTTTCAATAAGTCTTCCTCGAATGAGTTCTTCCTTAACAGCTCTTCTGTACAGAAGCGCTGCGCTTTCTTTGATGTTTTCTGGAAGTCCCAGTGAAGACGCCACACGGTCAAGCTCAGCTAGAGCAATAACCAGGTTTCTTTCCATTGAAGTTGCAATAGAGACTCTCTTGTGCCATTTTCTCATACGATATAGCTGAGCCTGTTTCTTGGGACTGATCTTACCTCCTCGAATATCTCGGTTGTATTGATCAATCTCAGTAACAAGACCTTTGTTTGGCCTCATGAACTTGATTGGAGCTCCACCTCGAGCTTTCTTCTCTTTTTGTTCTGCATCAAAGGCACGCCATTCAGGACCCATATCATGGATATTTTCGGCGATAATAAGACCGCACTGCGAACAAATCAACTCTCCCTTTTCATAATCCCGTACTATTCTCTTGCTGCCGCATTCCGGACATTTCTTGGTAGCTTGAGAACCAGTTGCTGACATATTTAATCCTCCCAAAATATAGTAAACATTTTTAAAATTTGCTAAACTTAAAATAGGCACACGGATTTAAATACTTTTCGGTTACCTGTCGGCAATTGACGGATTAATATTATGCTGCAGCAGACGAACGCAATTTGATCACAGGTGCAATAGACTGTTTTTGCAGAAGGCTTACTGCACCACGCTCATATATTCTTTTAGCAACTTCAAAGCAGAATGGACTTGCAAGACGATCGGCAAGCAGCCTCATAGAACTGGCAAATTCAAATGCTTCCTGCCTCTTCCCGCCTTCAAAGAGCAGGAGCGCGCCTTCGAGGATCTCAGGCCTGTGAGAGTGGAAATAGGATAATTGAAGATTGTCATTTGAAAGATGCTTGAGCGCATCAGTCAAGGCTTTTCTTGCACATGAGATAAGAAGATCTTTATCTGAATCTTTCATAAGGAAAAGAGAGCCATAATCTGCAGACTTGAAGAAGAGTTCGACTGCAGCAGGATCATCCCCAGACTGGGTTGCTGCCTGGGCTGCAAATGCATGAGCAGTTTTTTTATCTCCAGTAAGATTGAAGATTTCTGCTGAAACAATAATATGCCCTGCCTTTGCTGCTTCGAAACCCAAATCGCGCGCTTCAACTTCCATATTATATACTAAAGCAAGTTGTGCTGCATCCAGGTAGTTCTCATCCGCAACATGAGCCTTTATCCGGGCCTTGGTGCTTGTCTTGTGCATTCCAAGAGAATCATACAGAGAAGCAGCAGCATTGAATCGTCCTGCATTCTCAGTGATTTCAGCAAGCTGGAAAACATGATGCCTCTTCCTCTGAAGCAGCATTTTCTTTGAATAAGTTATAAGTTCCTGGTCAGAGAATGCCTGTGCTAGTGCTGCTGGAGCGCTCTTATACATTTCATTATATTTCACAAGTCCTCTTGGACCAGAACATTCAGTGATAATTCTCTGGGCAATTTTTGGTAGTCCCATCTCAACAAGATTATCCAAAAGCTCAAAGAATGGAATAGCACCAGAATTGGAAAGTATCTTTGCAGCGATCATAAAGCTTCCGCGCTCCTTGAATTCAATTCCTATTGCCTCTGCTTTTCCAAGAAGGCCAGCTTCAATGAATTTTTCAGCAGCCTTTAGATCAAGCTCATTTGCCTCATGTTCAGCATCAAATTTACGAAGCCGCTCTGCATTTTTCCTGTATCGCTCTCCCTGCTCAGTGAGAGAAGGAGTTCTTGCAGACTGCTTATTTGGGAAAAAAAGACCAGAATCAACAGTACGTTCTTTTTGTTGAGTCTTTATTATTGGCTCGGCCATAGGAACGATTTCCTTGGGCTTAAAAAGCTTTGAAATATATTCTACTGCGCCTTTGAATGTAATTGGTTTATTTAGCAAATCCTTTGCTCTTTGCACGAACATTGTTCTTTTCATATAATCGCCGGGTTGTGGGTTTGAACAAGAATATTTATATAGCTTATGAATTGGCAAAATCAGGATTAGACAAAGAAAATAAGAAAAAATTATTCTGGATCTTTAGGAAGAAGGCCAGTAGTTCTAACCCACATGTAGGCAAGTATCAGAGAGATCACGGTAGAACCAATAATAATTGCATAATAATACGGAAGAAAGTCGTGGCCAAAATCAAAGAATGGAACACCGAAGATTGTTGCAATAGTATTTGGAACAAGAACCGCAGTACCGATGATAGTAAGATATGCAACAAGAAGTGAAAGCCGATTATTCAATAGCTGCAATTGGTTGTTGTAAATGCTTTGCATAACCTCAAGGCCACTTGATAGCACCTGGCTCATGTGTTCTGCAAGTTCAATCTGATAATTGGTTTCAATGGTAAGAGCTCCGATACGCTCGAGAAGCCTCCTATTATCGCTGAGAAGCTCCGGATCTCCATATCTCAATGTGTTGAGCACATCAATGGTTTCCCAAAGACCATTCATGTAAATCATAAGCGCATGTTTCATCTTGTGAATTTCCTTTCCGACTTCTTCACGATCTGAATCAGTTCGAGAGAGCATTTCGCTTATTTTATCTGCAGCAATTTCTATTCCACGAAGGGTATCAAAGTTTCTGCTGTTATTTTCATCCAGAAGACGAGAAATTATCTGAGTTATCTTATCCTGCTTTGAGAGCTTGAGCTTAATTTTCTTCATGAAAATTTTTCCATAGCGCCTCAGCCTGAAGAACCGGGTAGATTTGGTTGTGTGTATAGTAACAACTACGTTTTTACGAATAAGAAGAATCATGTAATCGATTCTAACGTCAAAACCTTTTGCAAAAATAACAGGAACAAGAAGACCCATCTCAGTATCAAGATCTTCATAACCGCTTTCAGAAGTCCTTGTAATAAGTGTGTTGATAAGCTGCTCGCTAAAACCCAGTGAAGTTGAAACCTTTGGAGCATCCCGCGCAATATCTTCTACGATATAGTCGACCCAGGACACAGAAGATGATTTTATAAGATCAGCAAACTCTTGTACATTGCGAACTTCTTTTTCACTTGTTTCTCCGTTTTTTAGAAGGGAGACACAGAAACCTTTTTGTTCCAATGATAGAATTACTTTTTCCTCGCCATGTTCTTTTCTGACAGTTTCAACAATATCTGTATCCAGGTTCATAGAGTCACCCCTGCCTAGTTAGTTGCATGATTATATATAAAACTTTACATATCAAAGAGCTTCTCATTTTCTTCCAGTGAAACAAGGCCTGGAAGATCGTCTCCGCACAAATATGCAATAAGGGCTTTTCCAGATAAGCTCACATAGCCAAACTGTTTTTTGTCAATATTAAATTTTTCAAGTGCAGCAAGAGTATGCCCGCCTCCAAGAAGTGAAAAGACACTGGTCTTTGCAATTGAATCAAGAATTGTTTTCGTTCCTTTGGAGAATTTATCAAGTTCATAAACGCCCAGAGGACCATTCATCACAATGCATTTGGAAGAAGAGATCATATCAGAGTACTCTTTTGTGGACTTTTCACCAATGTCCCAGATTTGACCGGTTTCTATTTTTGAAACGTCTGATTCTACCCGATCCCAAACAACCTGACGGCCATGCTCTTCTTTCTTAAATGAAAGTCCAACATCAGTTGGAAGATGAATTTTTCCATCATATTTTTCAATCATCTCAATTGCAGCTGGAAGGTATTTGTCAAGTCCTGATTCTTTTAGATACTCGCTTGAGCCGCCTATATTGCAGCCATTTGCACGAAGCAAAAGAACTGAAAGCGCCCCACCAACGAGAATTTTTTTTGCCCTGCCATCAGTAAGCCATTTGTCCATTACTTTAAATGAATCTTTAACCTTGGAGCCGCCAAAGATAAATGTTACATCGTCGCACTGGCAGATTTTGTCAACGGCATCAAGCTCTTCTGCAAGAACGTCTCCGGCAAAACAAGGAATCTTATCCTTGAAACCTATTATGCTTGAGTGCGCTCTGTGAGCAACAGATAATGCATCCAAAACAAAATAATCTGCAAGAGGAGAAAGATGATAAACAATTTCGCCCTTTGCATGAGGATGCGTAGTTTCGCAGCGAAGATGACGTACATTATCAAGAACAAGAATTTGGCCGTTTTTTAGTTTTGAAATCGCTTCAATAGCAACAGGACCAATCATGTCATCTACAAATAGAACCTCGCGCCCTATTATATCCTGAAGAATTTTTGAATGCTGCTCGAGAGTAACAAAATCATCAGAACCTTTTCTACCCTGGTGAGAGAGAACAACTACTTTCGCACCGCGATCACTGAGATTTTTTAGAGTAACTGCGTGTGCGTTAATACGTATATGAGAAGTGATTTTGCCATTTTCAAGAGGACAATTGAGATCGACACGTACTAAGACAGTTTTTCCTTCAACTTCATGATTTGCTATCTTTCTCATTGCGACTACCACTCTTCTTGCGCCAATCTGCTTTTGACGGACAATTCGGATCAATACACATAGTATATCGTATCCGGCCCTTTTTAACATTTATAGTTGGCTTGCTGCAAGCAGTACACTCTTTTCCAGTTGGCTTAACATATGCACCAGTTGGAAGAGGATAGGTATTTCTGCAATTTGGATATCCATGGCAACCAATGAATTGTTTTTTGAATTTCATTCTGATGATACGAAGCTTCTTATCGCATTTATCACAGGGACCGACTAAGCTTTCCTGCTCCATGGTAGTTTGAAGAGCATCAAGAAGGCTGGCACCAATTTCTGCTTCGTTTTTCTTCCACTTATTAAGAATTCCAGTCAGAAGCTCTCGAGACTCACTAATGACTTCTTCCTTATCAAGTTTGCCGGCTTGAATAAGTTCCATTTTTTCTTCAAGTGATCTTGTCAAATTCTCATCAAGGATTTCTGGGGCATATTTCTGAAGAACATCTGATACCTTCAGCCCAAAGTCGCTCACTTCAATGGATTTGCCTTCTGCATATCCTCTTTTGAAAAGCGTATCAACAACCACAGAACGGGTTGCCTTGGTTCCTAAATGCCTTTTTTCAAGTTCTGAAACGATTGAAGCTTGAGTAAATCTTTTTGGAGGTTTTGTTTCTTTCTTTGTTTTTTCCACTTTGGAAAGTTTCACTGATTCTCCTTCCTTGAATTCAGGAAGCTCTACATCTTCAGTTGTATAGTACTTTCCATAAAATTCAGTCCAGCCCGGCTCTACAATTCTGCTTCCAGATGCAGCATATTCCTCGCCGCCGCTTTCCACTTCAACTCTGTTTCGCGCCCTCTTTGCAGAAGGAGCAAATGATGCCAAAAATCTTTTGACAATAAGATCATAGAGGTTTTTTTGGTGCGGTTCAATTGAACCAGGAGCTTGGCCAGTTGGATGAATTGCAGGATGTGCTGGATCATCTTTCTTTCCCTGAATTGGCTTTGTCCATTTGTTTGCTTTGATCTTTTTGATTAATGCTGAATAGTCCTTGTTCTTTTCAAGAGCAGATAGAATTGGATCAAGTTTGATTGATGGTGGAATCTTATTTGAAGAAGTTCTTGGATATGTAATTAGAGAAGCTTCGTAAAGATGCTGTGAAAGTTCCAATGTCCTTGATGGAGAGAATTTGAAAAGCTTGTATGCTTCAACCTGCAAACTGGTTAAGTCGAAGTTAGGATTTGGCGCGATCTTTTGCTCTTTTTTATCAACCTTAGAAACTTTTCCAGTTGTCTTTGTATTTTCAAGAGAAACTGATGCGGATTCATCATCAAGGAAACGATCTTTTTTGTGCTTGAATTCTACCTCTTTGATTTGAGTAATTAATTCCCAATAAGGAGTTGGAACAAAAGCACGAATGCTTGATTCTAAATTAGATAAAAGAGAAAGTGCAGGTCCCTGAACACGTCCGACTGACATGACTTTATATCTGTGGGCAGCGCGAAGAGCTCCCATAAGAGCCCGACTTAAATTAATACCATAATACCAGTCAATGATGTGCCTCGCTTCACCAGCATATGCATTAGAATAATCAAACTCCGCGCGGTCATCATAAGCAGCTTCAAGATCCCCCTGAGTCAAAGCTGAGAACTTCATTCTCTGTCCTTGCCTGATAGTAGTTGCAAAACGAAATACATTGTATGCAATTGTACTTCCTTCAATATCATAGTCGCAAGCTGAGACGAAAGTGTCTGCGCTTTTTCCAAGTTTTTGAATAAGCTCTACATAGCCTTTGGTATAGGCTGCTTCTTTTGATGCTTCATAAGCAGGCACCCATTCAATATCAAAAATGGGGTAACCTCGTGTTTTTTCTTTTTCAACAAGAGTATAAACATGACCAACAGCTGGGGCAACCATAAACTCTTGCCCGTTTCTTTTTGCCTCGTAGTAATAGACTCCTTTGTATGACTTTTTCTTAACCGATTCACCTATAGCATTAGCAATCTTTTCCGCTACCCTAGGTTTTTCTGCAACAATTAAATCCATAGAATCATTTCTGACTTAAATTAGGAAAGTATAAATAGCTAACTGGAAAACAATGCATTTTTACAATGGCGATTGACGGAATTTCTGAGTTCTTGTGGTGTGGAGTTAAAAAAGGCGCGAGCTATTGCTTATTCTAATTCTTGTTTGGGGTTGTATTATGGGAGAGTGCCAGTTTAGAACTGCAGAATATAGAAGAGATGCCAGCAGAACATTTGGAAGGATGTCTAGAACTACATTGAGAGTAACTGGACTCGAGCCTGTTTTTGAGAAAGTAAATGCGCAAAATAAAGTTGCACTAAGAAGTGTGCTTGGAGATCTGGCACGCGTGGAAACAATACTGAAAACCTGCGGAGAGAATCCACAAGTGATTTGGAATGAAGTAAAGGCTGCTGGCGGAAAAAATCACGAAAAAGCAGTTAGAATGGTTGGAATGTCTCTTGGAAACCCAAATGCATACCCAGAATTTCCTCCAAACCCTACTCTTATGGAATGTATGAGAGAAAGCATGAGCGCTTCAAAGGATAGGGCATCTTGCAGTTATACTGCATCATATGGAATTCCACAACTTGGACAATATTTGAAAGGAGTAAACCTCTCAGATCCGGCAAGTGTTAGAAAGGACTTGAGAAAATTTGAAGAAGTTAAAGTACTAATCACAGCTGGAGGCAGCCAGGCAGCACACTATGGACTTGCGCCAGCTCTTCTTCGGCCAGAACATGCAGTAGCTGTTCATGACTGGATATACATAATACATTTAGGCGCAGCATATTACAGAAATGCAACGCTTAGAAATTTCGAATTGAGAGATGATGGTGTGCCCGACCCGAAGTCACTTCAAGAAGTGCTGGAACAAAACTCTTCAAACGGAACAGAGATCAAATGCGTAGTTACAACAACTATTGGAAACCCGATTGGATCTGCTGCTCCAAGAGAAGTAATTGTGGAGACAATGGAGATTATTAGGCGGCAATCAGAAAAAGAGGGAAGGCCGATAATCGCATTCTTTGATACGGCATATGAAACATTCAGGCCAGATGGCAAACCACTTGATCCAATAGAAATTGCAATAGATGAAGGAATTGAAATTCCGGTTGGCGTATTTGAAACAGCATCAAAAGGACATGGTCTTTGCGGGCTAAGACTAGGAGCACTTAGGATGCTTTGGCCAAAATCATTCTACCCAGAACATAGAGAGGACTATTTTACATGCCTGGATAATTCTGTTCAGCCAACTCTTGGCCTTGTTCCAAATCCAATTCAAAGAGGATTATTAGAGTACATAAGGAAAATTGAAACGAATGATTCTGCTCTCGGTATAGATGTTGAATATATGGATAAAAGAAGAAAGGCTGCAAATGCAAATTTACTTGAGATAGCAAGAGCACTTCGAAAAATAGATGGAGTGTATCTGGCACGCTATTATGATCATTCTGGAAAGATCGACCATATTGATCCAAATACACTTGCTTCATTTTACCTTGGATTTGGATTTCATGGACTAACTAAGTTTGGAGCTAAATTTAATCAGGCAAAATGGCTCGCAGAGTTTTCGCTAAAAAACGGTCTTCCAGTAATTAATTGCGTTCCGGGAATTTCATTCCTCCCGCAAGAGCGATGGTCAGAACATCCGGCACTGATTAGAATAACTGCACTAACAGATCAAAATGATACAGAAGCATTTCTCAAAACAGTAGCAGCTGCTGCAGAAAAAATATAAAATCAGAATTTGAGCGCATCTACAGGATCCATCTTTGCAGCGCGCCAGGCTGGAATAAAGCCTGCAAGAACCCCTGTTCCAACTGAAAAGATGAATACAAATGCAATGATCCTCAACCTGAGAAATGCCGGAACACCAAAAAATTCCACCAAAAGCTCAAGTGCGATATAACCAAGAATCAAACCAATGATTCCCCCAGCAAAACCGATCATGGCACTTTCAACAAGGAAGATCTTCAGAATATCGTTTCTTCGAGCCCCGACAGATTTGAGAATTCCTATTTCTCTTACCCTCTCAAGAACATTCATGAACATTGTATTTGCAATTCCAATTGCACCAACAACTGAAGCAATGAGGGTAACTGCTGCCAAAACTAATTGTACACTAAGAAGGACAGTACCAACAATTTCAGAAATTTGTTCTGAAGTGATTACTGAAAAGTCCTTGTCATCAAGACGAACGTGATGATTGTCTGCTAGTTTTATCTCTATTTTTTCCTTGATTTCATCAGCATCAAAACCTTCATCAATTTGCACCATCATATATCCAACTTCATCATCAAGGAATTGGTCTGTAAATAGATCCTTTGCATCCTCAAATGGAATGTATATGGATGAATCATCTGTCTGGGAAAGTGAAGTGCCGATTTTTTTCTGGATGCCAACAACACGATAATTCTTGCCGTTTAGCTTTATGACACTCCCGGATTCGATCTTGTCGTTTCCAAAATATTCAGTTGCAGCATCAGCTGCAAAAAACGCAACATTTCTCTCCCCATCTTTGAAAATCCGGCCGGATTCAACTTCTATATAATTGTCATACATATCAAACATATTCCGGTCAACTCCAATGATGGTTGCCGTGATATTTTTATCCTTGAAAGAAAGGGTGGCCCTGCCGAAAATAGAGCGGACAACATTTTTTACTCCTGGAATGTTTTCGACATCGTCAGCATCTTCCTGGAATAATTTTCCACTGGTCTGAGGGGATGCAATAGATCCTCCACCACTAAGAGCCTGAGTTATATCGGATATTGGAAATATGATCATCTGGTCTGCACCAAATGAAGACATCTGGTCAAGGATGTCTTTGTTGAAACCTTCGCTAATAGACAGTATAACTACGATGGCAATTACTCCAATAACCATACCAATGATCGTAAGCCAGCTGCGCATGCTGCGGTTGGAGAGGTTTTTCAGTCCGTAGATCATTACGTCTATTATGTTCATTATTCATACCTCAGAGCGATCATTGGATCGACTTTTGCTGCTTCAATCGCAGGAAATGTTCCTGAGATCAGGCCAATTGCCATTGAGAATATTATTGATCCTGCAATAACAAGAGGATCAAAAATGAAAGCCACCTCAAATAGCATGATTATATATCCAACAACAATTGCAAGCATAAATCCAAGAATTCCACCAAGAAGACCTATTATGCTGGCCTCAACAACAAAGATATTTCGAATTTGTGATGTGGTTGCTCCAACTGCCTTCATAGTCCCAATTTCCTTGCGCCGTTCCATTACGCTCATGAACATGGTGTTTGAAATTCCTATTCCGCCAACAATAAGGGAGATTGATGCAATTGCACCAAGAAAGAGAGTTATCAGATCCAAAACTTCCGTAAATCTTTCATTTATGAATTTTGGACTTATTACTCCAAAGTCTTTTTCATCTTCAGTGACACGATGGGATGCCATCATGATATTTTCAACTTCTTCAGTTGCAGCATCCATATCAGTTCCTTCTTTGAGCGTCAGCCGGATTGCAGAGATTTCGCCATCCAAAAGACTTTTGTTGAATAAATCCTTGGCATCATCTATTGAAATAAAAATAACATTATCAATAGGTGCAAATGAATTTCCAGTTGGCTTTAGAACTCCTATTACTTTGAATTTTCTCTCTCCAAGATAAAGATTTGACTGGGTTCGCACATCCTCATCAAATCCAGTAGCGATATCATTACCAATAGCTGCAACCCCCCGGTCACTGTCTTCAAGGAATCTTCCTGAATCTATCTCAACTGGCACAGTGTCGTCAAATAATCCTGCTTCAATACCATAGATGGAAGCGCTTATTGATTCGTTCTTGTATATGATTGTTTTTTGCCCGGAAATAATCTTTGTAATGCTCTGGATTTCAGGCATTCGATTTATCCGCTCATAATCCTTTTCAAAGAGTTTTCCTGAACTTGGCAAAAATGAAGAGGACGCGCCAATGCCGCCGCCTCCAGAAGTTGATTTTGGAGTTATGATCATTGTCCTTGGACCAAAATCTTCAAGCTGCTCTAAAATATCAAACTTTAGTCCCTGGACAAGCCCTACCAGTAGAATGACAGACGATATTCCTACAATTACCCCAAGCACAGTCAGAAATGAGCGGAGTTTCTGGTGTGCCAGAGAAGTAAGACTGAATTTGATCATGTCCAAGAGATTCAAAGTTTCTTCACCTTACTTTTTTCGAAATTTAAAGTACCAGACTCCAGTAACCACAATGACAATCAGTCCAACCAAAGGAAGTGGATCTCCTTCGCTTTGAACAGCACCATATATAGTTATATTTTTCTTGATCGTTTCTGATTTCCATTCTCCTGATGAATCTCTGTAGTTAACATTTATGTATACTGGATAAGAGCCTGTTTCAGTTGCATTTGCTTCCATCAAAAACTGAACAGTTGAGAAGTCATCCCTCTGCAGACCTCCGATATACTGAACATCAGAAATATCAAGAGAACGAAGTGCTGGAGAAGAAAGTGAAACATCCACATTCTCAATTGGAAATGAACCAAGATTTGACACCAAGACCGAGATGGTATGCTCCTGGCCAATTGTTAGAGGAATTGGTTTTGCTTCCAGGAATACTGCAACCTCTGCATCCGAATTAACATTAAGGGCAATATTTCTTGATTCCTCATTCAGGACATCTTTTTTGATCCATTCAACATTGGATGGAACAAGATTAAGTCCTGGCTCAAGTTCTGTATATACCAAGGCAGAGACAGTTGCGCTCGCACCAGGCTCAAGATCACCAAATCGGAACTCTGAAACATCCTTTAACCTAAGTGAATCGTCATCAAAATTCAGACGGACATCCTGGATTTTTTCATCTCCATTGTTTTTTACTTCAAGAGTAAGTGTGCTTTCACTTCTTGTTGTAAGATCTGATTTCTGGATAAATGAAACATCGAGTTTTTCATTTCTAACTGTCATCCTGAGAGATGCATCATCAGTATGGGCAATTCCGATTTCATCATTATATGTCAAAAATACCAAAACATTTGTTGCGCCATCTTGGACATCCCTTGAATCAAGAAGAAGATCAACAGTTGCAGAGTCCTTAATATCTCCGATATAAACCTGATCAGAACCATAAATGGAAACATTTCCTGGCATGCTGAGTTTTACATTCTTGGCAGTTCCTCCATTGTTGGTTATTGTAAGAACAACATCGTCAAATCCAGTGAGGAGAGTTGTTCCCATTGAATATGATAGCTCAGGCTCATTGACAACGGTTACTGGGATAGATACGCCATTTACTGTAGTTTGAGCATTCCCAACAGCTCCAGTACTTTTGTATCCGGTAAAGAATGCATGAATAGTGTAAATACCAGGCTTGGCATTAGCTGCTACCTTAAATGGAATAGAAATAATTGCAGTTCCGCCAGCATCAATATCGGCAAGCTTTGGAGCACTTGTCACAATAAGTTCGGAGGGACTTTGAACAGAAAGAGTGATCGATGTGATGCGCTCGGCTCCAGTTGGATTGCTAACAGTTACAGTTGCAACGCCAGGCTCTCCGGGCTTGAAAACATCCTTAGTAACTTTGTACTCTTCAATGGATAAACCTGCAAAAGAGGCTCCAAATAGCAATAAAATCAATAATATATTTTTCATAGTCATTTTTCATGCACCTTTACTTTGGCCATCATTAATCCGGCC
>JAHJDH010000033.1 GCA_018812625.1 Microcaldota archaeon
AGATACTCTAAGAACTATGGTAATCTACACAGATGATGTAGAAGATGTATCAAGCTCTGGTGAATCTGAACTTGAAGCAGGTGACTATGTATCACTTGTTGAAGAGCCAACTGCATGGAAGCTTTCATACAAAGGACTTGATGTTGCTGAAGATGACAGGTACAACCTTAAGTTTGAAATTAAGACTTCAGACAAGGATATTTCCGAGAGCAAAGGGCCTATGGTAGGTTGTGATGGTGGAGTTGGAGAACAGATTACCGGAGACCACCCAACTGCATGCAGTATTGGAAATCCGATGCAAGTTGCTTGTAGAATCTACGCGCCATATGTAGAAGTAACCTCTGGCGACACAGGTTCTGTCTTTGAAGTAGATAGATCTGATGTTGGCGGAACACTTTCAGACTCTGAATTCATCATTGCTCTGGCTTCTGGTACTGGTGGTGAAGGTGGAGGTGCAGGAAGTGCAGATGCACGGGCAGCAGTTTGTGATACAAGCGATGGTTCAGTTACAATTCCTGATGGCGACTATGAAGACAGCTCTCCAACAAGCACAGAGCCATACACCAATGCACCGATCAGCGCCAATGATGATGTTCTGTTTGGTCCAGGAACAATCTTCATGAAGCTATCTTCCTCAAGCAATAACTATGGGGTTTCAGACTATCTTCATCCAGGCAAAACAAATCCAGGTACTGAAGTCAGGTATGAAGACATTGGAGATGGTGACAATGAATTCCTGCCACCACACGGCGGTGTCATTCTCATTGAGAGACATGATGACGTTGAGCTTGGTGTAGGCGACAACCAGCTTGCTGATATAATGGAAAGCAGTGGAGACTGGGGATCTGCAATTGACTGTGGTACTGATACTGATACCGACTGTGTTGATGTATTCTTCGCAATTTCGGAAAAAGCAGGAACTGGCTCATCCAATGAATTTGTTGACTACTGGATCTTTGGTATTGATGAAACAAATACTGGAGATGCTGGAGATGCGACATTTGACTTCAACTCTCTTGATACCACTGCCAATGAGCCTATTACATCAGATGATGAAGAGATTCTCTATGGACATGCAGCTTCAGAAGCACCACCAGCTACATATGATGGCGTTGATCCGATATCAGGTCCAATTGACCAAGGATATCAGTTTGTAGAAGAGGGCTATATTTCCGAGCGTGGTTCTGTCTTTGACATGATCGACAGCAACACAGTTGAATTCGACATGGCACACAGACTCATTAAAGCGCAATGGTGGCTAGGTCCTTCTGAAACATCTTCAGCAAGTGACTCAACAACTGTAGTTACTCTTGGAGAAGGTGAATCAACAACAGTAGGTGGAGTAACTGTAAAAGTACTTGAAATCACCGAAGATGTTGGTGCATGCAGCGCCGCAGGCGGTGCAGTATCATGTACAGCTGATATGAGCGGAGTTAGTGCAGTAGTTATGCCAAACAATGCACCATCAGTAGAAGTAGCAGTTCCATACTCTGGAAACTACGGAAACCTTGTTGTGATGGATACTGATGCAGTTGGACTCAACACTGTTATTGCAGTAGGTGGAGATGCAGTCAACTCTGTAAGCAGTGATCTTCTTGCAAGTTCTCCAGTAGACTGGACTACAGAAACAACAGTAGTCCGTGAAGTTACTGCTGGAAAAATAGTTGTTGCAGGAGCAGAAGCATCAGACACTATGCAAGCTGGAAAGGACTTCCTGGCACAGCTGCAAAACGCATAATTTATTTTTTTTCTTTTTATTTTTTAAAATCAGTTGTTCATTTTTTCGAATATTTGCCAGTAGCCACTTTTATAAACATTTCTTCTTATAATTCGATAATCCAATTATTTCCGGCGCGGCAATTGTACAATTGCATCTTTGAGAACTATTCTCTAAGATCCTGTTTGTTGTAGGGGATTTGTCCCTGAATTTTTCGGGCAACGCGACGTTACAAAAAGGTATATCTATATGGATATTCAAAAACCCAGAAGAGGTTCAATGGCCCATAGGCCTAGGAAGCGAGCTAGAAGTCAAAATGTTCGTGTATGTTGGCAAGACTCAGAAGAACAAAGAGTTCTTGGTTTTGCAGGGTACAAGGCAGGAATGACCCATGTAGCCTTTGTTGATGATTCAGAATCACCCACAAAAGGTCAGGAGATTGTTAGTGCAGCAACTGTGATAGAAGTTCCTCCAATTATGGTATATGGAATTCGTTGCTATGCAAACAAAAATTCTGCAGGAGATATTCTATCAACAGATGAAAAAATACTCAAGGCAATCGGCCTCAAGAAAAAAGAAACCAAACCAGTTGACGAGGCAAAAGTTGAGGATGTTCGTCTTCTTGTTTATGCAATGCCATCGCAAACAAAGATCGGCAAAAAGCACATTGAGCGGATGGAAATTGCATGCGGTGGCGAAGATGCCAAAGCAAAACTTGAATATTGCAAAACACTTCTTGGAAAGCAGCTTCGAATAGGCGATGCTTTCAAAAACGGTGAATATGTCGATGCTATTTCTGTTTCCAGAGGAAAAGGATGGCAAGGTCCAGTAAAGAGATTTGGATGTAAAATCCAAAGAAGAAAAGCTACTGGAAAAGGAAGACACGTTGGTACGCTTGGTGCATTTACTCCAGCATACATTATGTATACAATCCCAATGCCTGGTCAGACTGGTTATCACACAAGAACTGAGCTCAACAAGAGAATTCTAAAAATTAGTGATAAGCCAGAAGAAATCAATCCATCAAGTGGTTTTCCACAGTATGGATTTGTCAATGGCGATTACTTAATCGTGAGGGGATCAATTCCCGGACCTGTAAAGAGGCTGATCAAGCTAAGACTCGCAGTGCGTTCTCCAAAAGTTAGTGAGATAGCACTTAGCTATGTCTCCAATTAGGTGTTCATATGAAAGCAACAGTATATTCCGTTGAAGGAAAAGCACTCAAACAAATCGATCTTCCAGAGGTTTTTGAATCATCAAGAAGGGAAGACTTGATCAAGAGAGCTGTCCTGAGTGAAGAGAGTAAAACCTATCAGCCAAAAGGAAGCTACAAATGGGCTGGACTCGAGACCAGTGCTCGTTATAGAGGTCGAAAAGATGACTTTGGTACTGTGAAAAACAAAGGTATCCCACACGTTCCCCACGAAGTTCTTCCAAAAGGGCAAATTGGTAAGGTAAAGAGAATTCCTTATGCAGTTAAAGGTAGAAGAGCCCATCCTCCAAAGGTTAGCAAAAAGATTGTCGAGCTGATCAACAAGAAAGAGCATGTAAAGGCACTTGCAAGTGCTCTTGCATTTAGTGCAGACCGTGAAACTGTTTGCACAAGAGCGCATGCTGATATTGGTGTATCTCTTCCAATTGTTCTTGAAGATGGTTTTGCCAAACTAAGCAAAACAAATGAAGTTGCAAAACTATTTGATGCGCTTAACCTGTCACGATTTTTGGAAAAAGCAAAGAAGAATGGAACAAAGTCTGTTCTTATTGTTGTTTCTGATTCCGGTTCAGTAAAATCCAGTGCAAATCTTCCTGGCGTTGATGTTGTTCGTGCAAGTGAACTTAAAGTTCGTGATCTTGCTCCTGGAACTCATCCTGGAAGACTGACACTATTCTGCGAAGGAGCACTTCCAGAAATTGCAAAGAGGTTTGAAGCATGATATTAATCGCACCAATTAAAACAGAAAAAGCAATTGGAAAGATTGAATACGAGAATGCCTTAACTTTCCATGTAAATCTTAGATCATCCAAAAAAGAGATCCAGGATGAAGTGGAAAAATTATTTAGTGTTAAGGTATACTCAGTCAATACTTTTGTTACTGCAAAAGGTCACAAACACGCTCTAGTTCGACTCAATAAAGAGTTTAAGGCAGATGATGTTGCAATCAAACTCAAAATGATCGCATGAGGTAATATTTATGGGTAATCGATTAAAACAACAAAAAAGAGGCGCTGGAAGGCCAAGGTATCTTTCTCCAGGTCATAGATTCAAAACTAATCTTCAATATCGACGCTATGATGATATTGAAAAAACAGGAGTTTTGACTGGGACTGTAATGAGCTTTATTGATGATCCTGGGCGAACATCATTATTGATGAAAGTCAAGTATGATAATAACGAAACAGGAATTCTACTTGCTCCTGAAGGAATTTCTATTGGAGATCCAGTTGACGTTGGTGTCCAGGGAAGATTAATCCTTGGAAGCGTTCTTCCATTATATAGAATTCCAGATGGTGCATACATTTTCAACATTGAAAGAAACCCTGGAGATGGCGGTTCACTAGTAAAAGCATCTGGTAATTCTGCAAACATTGTTGCAAAAGAAGGAGGTATTGTTTATATCAAGCTTCCAAGCAAGACAACAATTGTTTTGTCGAGCGAATGCCGGGCGCAGCTTGGTGTCATTGCAGGAGGCGGCAGACTTGAAAAACCAATGCTCAAAGCAGGTAATAATCATTATAAGAAAAAGGCTCAGAACAGACTTTGGCCAGTAGTTCGAGGTGTTCATCAGTCAGCCTACAGCCACCCCCACGGTGGTAAGCAGCACCACGTTGGTAAGCCAACAACAGTTGCAAGATCATCTCCACCTGGTTCTAAGGTTGGACATATTGCAGCAAGACAAACCGGACGCCGTAAAGGTAAGAGAACAGTGAGTCCAACTAAGAAGAAATAGGTGAAATTATGGTTAAGAAAGACGTATGGAAAGGTGTTGATGAAGATCATATAGAGAAACTATCTTTTGATGATTTTCTCAAGAAAGCAACATCCAGAGAAAGAAGGACACTCCAAAGAGCTTTGAAAAACAAAAACAAAAGACTCAAGGAATTTATGGAAGAAGTTCGCACTATCAAAGCTGAAAATCCAAAAAAGCTAATCCGAACTCATGTAAGAGAGGCAGTAATTTTGCCTGAATGGGTTGGATTGACATTTGGAATTCATAATGGAAAAGAGTTCAAGAAGGTTGAGATAACTGTTGGCAAAGTAGGCAAACGCCTTGGAGATTTCTCTCATACAACTGGAAGAGTTGCACACTCTGGTCCTGGTGTCGGAGCAACTAGAGGTTCCAAGTTCGTACCACTGAAGTGATCTTATGAAAGGTTATTCATCAAACATTCCAGAAAATTGTACGACTGCGCGAGTTGAGGGAGTAAATGCTTCCTACAAAGACCTTTCACAGGTTTGCAGATCCATCAGATCAAAGAAATCTGATTGGGCAGTTTCTTTCCTTGAAAAGGCCGCAGAAGGCGAAGTAGCCGTACGCTACAAGACAAACAACAAAAGACTTGGGCACAGAAGAGAACTTGGCGGAAAGAAAGGAAGATATCCAAAAAAGGCTGCTAAGATTGTTCTCAAAGCACTTTTGAGTGCAATTGCCAATGGCAAAATCAAAGGTCTTGGTGATGTTTATACTGTTTTGATTGCAACTGCAAATAAGAAAAACAGGTATCCAAGAATTGCATCAAAGGGTAGATGGGCAAGGTCTTTCCTTGAAACATCCAGAGTAGAACTCGTTCTTCAAGGTCCAGAGGTTCCAAAAGGTGTTGAAGTAACTCCTCCAAAGAAAGCTGATAAACCAGTAGCAAAGAAAGAGGAAAAAGTAGACTCCAAGAAAATAACGCCCGAGCCTAATAAAAAGGCAGAGTCTGCAAAAGAAACTACCGAGCCTAAAAAGAAAGCAGAGGATAAAAAGGAAGCTCCAAAACAACCTCTAAAACAAGAAGGTGCTACTTACAGCAAACACAATGATGTGGAGGAACCTCCACTTGATACTGAAAAGAGGAGAAAAGAAAAACCTCATCAACATGGAGAAAATAGTAAAAGGTGATTCATAATGCTTTATCAAGAAAAACTAATCGAAGAACCATTTGCCAAATATCAGGTTATGAAGTATTTGGAGAAAAGACTTGACCGCGCTGGTCTTGCCAGTGTGGATATTCAGAGAACTCCGCTTGTAACTAGGATTACTCTTGAAGTTGCAAATCCTGCCCGAATTATCGGTAAAAAAGGAAGACTCATCAATGAACTTACAGCTGATATCAAAAATGAATTTAATATCGAGAATCCACAGATCAGTGTTATTGAAGTTCGCAACCAGTTCCTAGAGCCAAGGATGGTTGGAAAAAGAGCTACCAAATACATTGAAATGGGTAAAAAAGTCCGTGCTGTTTTGCACTATATGCTTCGTGAAATTATCCGTGCTGGTGCTCTTGGTGCTGAAATTGTAGCATCTGGAAAAATCGGAGCAAAAGGAGCTCGTGCAAAAAGCCTTCGTGTAAGTGCTGGTTATATTCCAAAAGCAGGAGAGCCATGCAGACAGATCAAAGTTGCACATATTAACGCAAATACAAGATCTGGTGTTATTGGAATTCTTGTTAGAATTGTTCCTCCAGGAACCGTGTTCCCTGATAAAAAATCGACTCAGGCAGTTGTACTTCCAAAAGTGATTGCAGCTGCAACTGGAGTTGGAACTCGTGCTGGAGCAGATGGCGATCAAGGATCTGGTGGAAAACCTAGAAGTACTGGGCCTAAAAGAAACAGTTATGGCAACCGAGGCGGTGGAAACCGTGGTGGACCACGTGGCGGAAGCAGCGGCGGATATGGCGGTGGAAACCGTGGTGGACCACGTGGCGGAAGCAGCGGCGGAAACAGAGGTGGAAGGAGATGAAGAAATACGAAATCCAAAAACTCACTCCAAAAGAATGTGGAGCCAAAATTGCCGAGATTGAAAAGGCAATTCTTGAACTTCGTGGAGAAGGCAGAACTGAAAAAATCAAACCTTTGAAGAAAACCATTGCAAAACTAAAAATGCAAAAAATGCAAAAAGCTTAAAAATTAACGAAGGAGAAGAATAATTGTGAATGCATTAATGGACAGAGATCCCATAACTGGGCTACCCAAGGAACTCGGGATTACCGAGGCCCTTGACAAACAAGGAGCAACGAAGATCAAGGTATATACCACCAAGAAAAAATTCCGAAAACTAGTCACTATAATTGAAGGCGTTGATAAGTCTCAGCTAAACAAAACAACAAAAGAGCTGAAGACTAAATTCGCCTGCGGTGGAACCTCAAAAGACGGAATTATAATTCTCCAAGGAAACCATAAAACAAGAGTAAAAGATGCTCTTAAATCACTTGGTTATCCTGAAGACAATATCGAAGTGTCTTAGCAACTTCTTCAATTTCTTTTTTTGTTATTCCAGGAAATATTGGCAGCGATAGCGTTGAATCTGCAAACTTCTCTGCAACTGGATATTTTTCATTTCTGTCTTTGTATGGCGGCTGATGATGTATTGGAATTGGATAATGTGCATCACAATCAATCCCGCTACCAAAAAGCTGTTCTTTTACTATATCCCTGTTCTTCAGTTTTATCGCATACTTGTTGAATACTGGTTTTATATCTGCAGTTTCAGCTGGTGGCAATAGAATTTCATCAAACTCCTTGAGAATCTTATTGTAATGCCTTGCAGCCTCTCTTCGCTGTTCATTCCAGGATTCAATATGCTGAAGCTGCACTCTCCCAATTGCAGCATTTACGCTATTTATTCGCGAACTATAGCCTATGATCTTGTGCTCATGGGTGTAGATGCTCTCTCTTCCAGAATCAGCAATCATACGAACTTTTTTTGCCAGAGCCTCATCATTAGTAACTACCATCCCGCCGCTGCCGCCTACTGTCATATTCTTGAATGGATTAAACGAAAAACATCCGAGTTTTCCGATTGTCCCTACTCTGTTTTCATAGTAAAGCGCGCCATGCGCTTGAGCAGCATCCTCAATAACTGGAATATCTCCGGCAGCTTCCATGATTTCATCCATTTTTGCCGGATACCCGTGCAAATGAACTGGAATTATTGCCTTGATTTTTTTGTCGCGCTTTAGTGTTTTTTTGATTTGCTCTGGGTCAATGTTATTATCCTCTCCAATATCGCAGAATACTGGTTTTCCACGAGCAAGATAGGCAACATTTGCAGTTGCAACGTAGGAAATTGGAGTGGTAAGAACATGCTGATCTTTTACTCCTATTGCCAGAAGTGAAAAAAGAAGGGCATCAGTTCCAGAAGCTACTGAAATTGCATGGTCCGCGCCGCAGTATGCTGCAAACTCCTCTTCAAACAGCTTCACACTTTCTCCAAAGAGCAGATCCTCATTTGCAAGAGCATCTGCTGCAGCATCAATCATTTGCTGAGTAATAATAATTTTCTCAAGAGGAATCATGGTTTTAATTCAGTCTGTTTATATTAAAACCCTGATGATCACAAAAAAAAATCTTGTCTATTCAAGTTTCATTGGCCTTATGGTCGAGATAGTTAATAGCAGTCAGAGGGAACTTATTGGAGTTTGCGGAAAAATCGTTGATGAAACCAAAAATCTTATTGTGATTGAAAAAAAATCTGGAGATGAAGTTCGGATTCCCAAAGTTTCGTCTGTCTTCAGGTTTAATCTTGATAATGATGAATTTGTGGATATTGATGGAAGGATGATTGCATTTAGGCCTCATGAGAGGCCCAAGAAAGTATAGTCCGTCGTATGGTTTATAAAGTCTTGTATCTGTAATATTGTAATCCGTATTGGATAAAGCTGATAAACACCTTTTCCTCATTAGAAAAGATTTATTTAGCATTATATAATTTCCTGCTCTAGCACTCGAATTTCCCGAGCAGGAATGATGAATTTAATAGCGGTGAAGCTAGATGGCAGAACAAGATGTAAAATTCCAAAAAATTGATGGCATTGCTACGCGTGGTGGTATCCTTACTGGCATAGTCGTTAGCGATAAAATGAAAAAGACAGTCGTAATCGAGAGAGATGTTACTAAATACTTTTCAAAATACAAAAAGTATGCAAAAACAAATTCTCGAATTGTTGCTCATAATCCAGATTCTATTGGTGCAAAGGTAGGCGATCTTGTCACAATTGCAGAGACAAGAAAACTTAGCAAAACCAAGGCTTGGATGGTAGTTGAAATTATCAAAAAAGGTGAATCATCATGAAGGGCGTAACAAGTAAGATTACAAAGACATTGACTCTTGGAGCACTTATTCCATGTACTGACAACAGCGGCGCTAAAATCGTCAAGCTTGTTGGTGCTCTTAAATATAAGGGTACACGAAGAAGGAATCCAACTGGCGGAGTTGGAGACGTTATTATTGCTTCAGTTCGAAAAGGAAAGCCCGATCTTGTGAAAAAGGTTATAAAAGCACTTATCGTAAGGCAGAAAAAAGAATTCAGAAGACCAAACGGAATGAGAATTATGTTTGAAGACAATGCAGTTGTTCTTGTCAATGATGATTTTCTTCCAGTTGGAACCGAGATTAAAGGTGTAGTTGCAAGGGAAATTGCAGAGCGTTTCCCAAAAGTAGCAGCAATTTCAGCAGGTGTTGTTTAAATGAAACCCGACACAGAAAGAAAAAAATATTATAGTGAAAAGCTTCACAAGAGAAAAAACAGGCTTCACTGTCATCTTTCAAAGGAACTTCGATCAAAACTCAAGGCAAAAAAGAGATCTCTACTTATTCACAAGGGAGACTCGATAAAAGTTTTGAGAGGCCCTGGAAAAGGAAAGACTGCAAAAGTGAGCAAAGTCAGTACACTCAATAGGAAAGTATATGTTGAAGGAGTCGTTGCCAAGACTGCCCGTGGAAAAGAAGTTCAAATGGCACTTGAAGTCTCTAACCTCATGTTGGTCGGACTTGAACCAACCAAAGAGAGGAAAGCAATCTTTTCTGAAGACATATTCATGAAAAAGGAGAAGCCAAAAAAAGCAGTGGCGCCAAAGCCAGATGCTAAAGCTGATGCGCCAAAAGCCGAGCCTTCAAAGACTGCTCCGGTTCTAAAGGCCGAAGCACCAAAGAAAGAGCCAAATATGGCAGACCCAAAGAAGAGTCAAAAAATGATGTAGAAGATCAATAAGGTGATGTTACTATGGGAAAAAGAGGAGCACCAAAACACATGAAGAGGATCGCTGTACCAAAATCAGTTCCAATTCATGACAAAAAAAGTAGAGAATGGATGATTAAATCATCTCCAGGACCACATTCAGGCGATTATTCAATTCCGCTTGGGGTCTTGATCAGGGATGTTCTAAAACTTGTCAGAACTTCAAGAGAAGTTGGAAGAATTCTCTCTAGCAGACTTGTTCGTGTAGATGGAACAGTTCGTGTTGATGAGAAATTCCCAGTTGGTCTTATGGATGTCGTTTCATTTGAAAAGAATGAAACACACTACAGAATCATTCTGGATAAAAAAGGAAGACTTGTTCCAGCAGAGCTCAAGAAGGGCGATATCTCAACCAAGGTTGTTCGTATAGTAAAAAAACACATTCAACCAAAAGGAAAGATTACACTTACTTCTAATGATGGAAGAACCATAATTGCAGACAATCATATCATGGTTGGAGACAGTGTTGTTGTTTCAATTCCAAAGGTCAAAATCAAAACTCATCTAAAGAGAGAATCTGGTGCAACATGCCTCATCATGGATGGAAAGCACGCTGGATTTATTGTTTCTCTAAAAGAAATAATCCAAAGAAAAGGTGGACAGGCTTCAGAGGCTTTGGTTTCACAGGGCGATAATGAGTTCATTACAGTTGCAAAGTATCTCTTTGTTATTAATGACGAGGTGTATGCGTGAGAAATATACTTATTGAAAAAGTTACTGTAAACATTGGTGTTGGAGAACCCGGCCAGACACTTGATCAGGCACGAGACCTTCTAGGCAGACTTGCTGGTGGAAGAAAAACTCTTGAGACAAGGGCAAAGAGAAGAGAGCCAACATTCAAACTCCGAAAAGACCTTCCAATTGGATGCAAAGTAACTATCAGGGGCAAGAGCGCTCAGGAATTTTTGGACAAAGCACTTATAGCAAAGAGGAAAGTCATAAAATCCTCTAATTTCGACAAGCAGGGAAACCTCTCATTCGGAATAGCAGAGTACATAGATTTTCCAGGAATCAAATACGATCCATCTATGCCAATGTTTGGTTTTGATGTTTGTGTTTCATTGACAAGACCAGGAAGGCGTGTACAGTTGAGAAAACTTGAATCTGCGAAAATCGGGAAATCGCACAAGATCACCAAAGAAGAGGCAATGGAATTTGTCAAGACAACATTTGGTGTAACTCTAGAGTGATGTTTATGAAGATCTCAAAAGAAGAAAAAATGAAAGGAAGAGGAAAAAGAAAATGCAGAATCTGTGAAACTGCAAGGGGCCTCATTAGGAAATACGACCTGATTATCTGCAGAAGATGCTTCAGGGAAGTTGGGGAATATATGGGCTTCAGAAAATACGGAAAGTGATATTATGACCGATCATTTAGCTAACGCTCTCAATACAATAAAAACCCATGAAATCGTGGGTCAGGATAAGTGTACTGTACAAGCAACCAAGCTTATAGGCCAGGTCCTCGAGGTTCTAAAACAACACAAATATCTAAAGGACTACAAAAAAATCAAAGATGGAAGGTATAATCTCTTTGAGGTCGAGCTTCAGGGAACCATTAATGACTGTGGGGTTATAAAGCCAAGAATTCCGGTTAGAAGGCATGATTGGAACAAGACTGAGGAAGAGTTTATTCCTGCATATAATGTTGGTCTTTTAATCATCTCAACTCCTGGCGGAATAATGACCAATGCAGATGCACGGGAAAACCGTACAGGCGGAAGACTCCTGGCATATGTATTCTAGGTGATTATGATGATCGAAATTCCAGACGGAGTAACATTCCAAGTTGATGGATCAAAAGTGTCTGCAAAAGGACCTCAAGGAGAAGTCGTAAAAGTATTCTCAAAGAACGCAACAGTCAAACTTGAGGGAAACAAACTCAGTGTTACTGCTGACAAAGCACTCAAAGGAACTATCGAGTCTCTTTTGAACAGCATGGCAATTGGAGTAAACGTTGGTTTTACCAAAAAACTCAAGGTTCTATATGCGCACTTTCCAATTTCAATTGAAGTAAAAGGACAGAATATTACAATAAAGAACTTTCTTGGAGAAAGACAACCTAGAAAAACAGTTCTTGTTGGAAGCACTAAGCTAGAGATCAAGGGGCAGAATCTAACTGTATCCGGTCCAGATAAGGAAGCTGTTGGTCAAACTGCAGCAAACCTTAGAACCAAAACCAAGATCAAAGATAAGGATGGAAGGATATTCCAGGATGGCATCTACCTTTCAGGTGAGTAATATGGAAAAGAAAAACAAGCCAAAATTTAATGTTCTCAATGATGGTCACCGTACGAAGGTAAAATCCAGATGGAGAAAGCCACGCGGTACCCACAACAAAAAACGAATGGGGATGGAATGGGCCGGAGCATCTCCTGCAATTGGATATAAGAATCCAGCTGCAATAAGGGGGCTTCATCCAAACGGAACCAGAGAAGTTCTTGTAAATAACGTTTCAGAGCTTGATGGTCTTGATGGAGTTTCAGTAAGAATTGCTGCTGCAGTTGGTGCAAAGAAAAAGCAAGAAATTGAAACCAAGGCAAAAACAATGAAACTAAAGGTTCTCAATCCAAAGGAGAAAAAGCCATTTGTAAAGGCGGCTAAAAAACCCTCAAAAAAGGGAGGTGAAAGTTCATGACTCTTGCAACAGTAAGAAGACTTGCAGCTGATATTCTTAATATTGGAAAGAGTAGAGTCAGATTCAGCCCAGATGGTCTTAAGGAAGCAGAAGGAGCACTTACAAGATCTGATGTAAAAGGTCTTATAGATAAAGGAGTAGTCAAAAAAATCAAGGTTCTAGGAAGAGACAGCACCGCAAGAAAAAAGAGACGCGGAAAAGGAAGAAAGAAGGGAAGCCTTGGAGACCGGAAAAAACTCTGGATGCAAAAAGTAAGATCCCAGAGGAAACTACTGGTAATTCTTACTGAGTCAGGCACTCTTGCCAAAGAACACAAGAGATCCATATACGGCAAGGTAAAAGGAGGAATTTTCAAAAGCAAAAGAGCAATGCTTCTTTATCTAAAGGATAACGAACTGATTGCAAAAGATTATGAAATTCCAAAAAAAGAAATGCCTCCAAAAAAAGAAGTAAAGAAGACTCCGGCAAAAAAAGCACCGGAGAAAAAAGAATCCAAGAAGGAGGGTGAGCAAAAATGACAAGAGCAAAAGGCCCAAGTTATGTTGTTTATTACAGAAGACGAAGAGAAGGGAAAACTGACTATAAAAAGAGGTTAGCCCTTGTTAAAAGCGGCAAAACCAGAATGGTTATTCGCAGAAGCAATAAAGCTCTTGTAATTCAGTTTGTTGATTTCTATCCAGAAGGAGATAAAACCTTGCTTACTATGAGTAGCAATCAGCTTTCAAAAGATTACAAATGGCCCGCAAAGAGAAATATCTGGACTGGATATCTCGCAGGTCTTATGGCAGGCAAGCTAGCACAGAAAAAGGGAGTTAAAGAATTTGTCTTGGACGTTGGAATGTATGGTTCATCAAAAGGTTCAGTTATATATGCAGCGCTTCAGGGTGCAACTGATTCTGGCCTCAAATCCAATTTTGATTCCAAAATGATTCCTGATTTTTCAACTGTGCCTGACAAATACAAAAAAGCTTTTGAAGAGGTTAAATCCAAGCTCAACGGGTGATTTTTATGGTAGAGAAAGTTAGAAGTGTTAACATAGATAATTGGGAACCGAAAACAGTTATCGGTAAAAAAGTTAAGGAAGGAGAAATCACTACTCTCGAGGAAATCAGGAAATCTGGCAAACCAATTTTGGAGTCAGAAATTATTGATACTATTTTCCAAGACCTAGAATCTGAGACATTGGAAGTAAAGATAACTCAGAGAGTTACTGACTCTGGTAAAAGAATTAAGTTCAGAGTTGTCAAAATCATTGGAGACCGAAAAGGCCATGTTGGTATTGGCGTTGGTAAAAGCGATGAGATCAAGCCTGCTATGGACTATGCAGTCAAAAATGCAAAAAAGAACATGATTTCAATTACATTGGGTTGTGGAAGTTGGGAGTGTAGATGTCCAAACAAACACTCTGCAACAATTAAAACTCATGCTAGAGAAGGAAGTACAGTTGTAACCCTCAGGCCAGCTCCAAGAGGACTTGGTCTTGCAGGAAACGACGTTGTGCGCAAAGTTCTTCTGCTTGCTGGAGTCAAAGATATTTGGAGCAATTGTGTTGGTGGAAAAAATGTTTACAACATGGCTTCTGCTACAACAAAAGCACTGAATAATCTAAATACATTCAAGAGGGCTGAGTAAAATGAAATTAGCAATTTTACGAGTTAGAGGTCGCAGGAAAATCAATTATAAAATTGAAGATACACTCAAAATGCTTAGGTTAATTCGACCAAACAATTGTGTTATTGTGGATGATACTCCACAAAACCTCGGCATGATCATGAAGGTAAAAGATTATGTTGCATACGGTCAGGTTGACGAGCTTACAATCTTCAAATTACTTTCAAAAAGAGGCAAAAAAGGAAGAATTGATCTTTCTACAGTCATGAAAGAAGACGAAATCAAGAAAGCAGCCTCTGAAATTTTCGGAGGAGCAAAACTTAAAGATTTTGTGAACCCTGTTTTCAAATTAAGGCCACCTTCAAAAGGTTATAAAAATACCAAGAAAAATTATCCAGAAGGAGATCTTGGTAAGAGAGGAGATATGACAATGCTTCTCTCAAGAATGATGTGATATTTATGAAGAGACAAAAGAAACAAAAAGGTAAATTCCTCGCCCAAAGAACTCATGGAAGAGGAAATACAAAAAACCGCAGAGGAGGCGGTAACCGCGGTGGTCGTGGTATGGCAGGTGTTGACAAGCACAAGTGGAGCTGGGCAATGAATATTGATTCATTATACTTCAGCAAATGTGGTTTTGCATCTCCAAACAAAAAGAATGTCAAAAAAGTTAATCTTTATGAAATAAACCAAAAAGCAGTTACAGAAAAGCTTGAAAAGAAGGGCGACAAATTCCAGTTTGCATTTAAGGGCAAGATCCTTGGAATTGGAAACGTTACTGTCCCTCTTTCGATCAAAGCAATTTCCTGGAGCAAATCAGTTGAGAAAAAACTTAGTGAAACCGGCGGAGAAATCTCGAAACTAGAGGGCTCCTGAAGGTGTTAACTAATGGCTGGAATAATTGATATAATCCATTCGTTTCACAAGGTTCTTCCTACTGTAAAAGGCCCTGATAAGCCGCTTGGATCCAATGACAAATTACTTTGGACAGGACTTGCTCTTGTTCTTTATTTCATGATGTACCAGACCACAGTGTTTGGTGTTCCTCATACTACTGGCGGAGTTGATTTCCTGCAGACTATTACTGCAGCAAGAATCGGAAGTCTTCTTACTACTGGTATTGGTCCTCTTGTTCTATCGAGCATTTTCCTGCAGCTTTTCGTAGGTGCAGGTCTTATTAATTTGAATCTCAAAGACAAGAATGATAAAATAAAATTTGCAGAGACTCAAAAAGTTCTTGCAATTCTTTTGGCACTTGCAGAAGCTTTGATCTTCGTTGTGTTTACGCAGATAGTTCCTCTTGCTCCTGTTGCCGGGCTATCGCCAATGGTGGTCATGGTGCTTGTAGTGCTGCAGATTACCTTAGGTTCCATTCTTATCCTATTCTTGGATGAGATTGTAACCAAGTACGGAATTGGCAGTGGTATCAGTCTTTTCATTGCAGCCGGTGTTTCCTTTGCAGTGTTTGCAGGAGTAATATCTCTTATATTCGGCGCGCAGGGAGTAATTGAAACAATATCAGGAGGAGGTGCTGAAGCGCTTCCAAACGCACTGCTTGTGCTCCTTCCATTTGCATTTACAATGCTGGTTTTCCTGGCAGTTGTATATGCAGAGGGTGTAAAAGTTGAAATTCCGATTGCATTTCAGCGTGTTCGTGGAATGGTTCCAAAACTTCCACTCAAATTCTTCTATGTTTCTAATATCCCGGTCATATTTGCCAGCGCTCTTATTATGAATATCCAGCTGTTTTCTGGAGGAGTTCTTGCCGGACAATACTGGGCAGACCAGACAACAGGAGAAGCTATTGATCAATTCAATGATATTGGAGCTGGATATGATTTTGACAAGCACGGATTCCTTCCTTTGGTTGGATATGTTGATCAAAATGGTCAGCTTCGAGACGGGCTCTTATACTTCTTTACTCCGCTTTATGCCGGCAGTGGCGGCACTGTTGCACAGTGGAACTTAGTTTCTGGAGGACACACTCCCATTTTAGGAATTCCAGAATGGATTCATGCTTTTTCATATGTAATCCTCCTGTCTCTTGTTTCCATAATATTCGGTTTGTTCTGGGTTGAAACATCTAACATGGATGCAAAAAGTGTTGCAGGCCAGCTCTCAGATTCAGGTATCCAGATTCCTGGTTTCAGGAGAGACCCGAGAATGCTTGAGACAATACTAAACAAGCACATATTCCCGCTTACTGTTATGGGTTCATTTGCTGTTGGTCTTCTTGCAGGAGTTGCTGATCTGACAGGAGCACTTGGTACTGGAACTGGTATATTGCTTACTGTAGGTATACTGCACAGAATGTATGAACAGCTAGAGCAAATGAAGGCTATTGACAGCAATCCGATGCTAAGTAAATTATTTGGAGGATAGCAGTGGTCCGGGTTTTTATTGAGACTTATGGCTGCACTTTGAATCAGGCTGATAGTGACATACTCAAAGCCTTAGTACAAGAGCGGCACGAGATTGTCCTGAATGAGGATGAGTGCGAGCTTATAATTCTCAATACATGTACAGTAAAAGGCACAACTGAGAATAAAATTTTTTCAAGACTTGAAACATTATCCAAAAAGTTTGTTGTATGCGGATGCATGGATGCAGAGCGAATTAGAAAATTTGCACCAAATGCTCCGATTGTCGGAACTTCTTCTCTAAATTCAATAAATGATGCAATTGATGATGCTTTAGCTGGAAAATCAACTATTTACAAAAAACCAGAGAGCAAAGATTATCTTCCAAAACTTTTATCTGCTCCGATTATGAGAATTCCTATCAATGATGGGTGTCTTTCCTCATGCAATTTTTGCCAGACTAAGCTATCCCGTCCTTATCTTCGAAGCTACTTCCCAAAAACAATTGTTAACTGGATCAATAAAAGTGTAGGGGCAGGAGCTCGCGAGATTCAGCTGACTAGTATGGATTCTGGGGCGTATGGACGCGATATCAAAACTAATCTCATCGAATTGCTTGATCTTATACTAGATGATAATAGCAGCACCAAATCCGAAGAAGAATATCTGATTCGTTTGGGAATGCTCAATCCAAATCATGCAAAAGAAATGCTTCCAGAGCTGATCCGGATTTTCAAAAACAGGAAATTCTATAAATTCCTTCATGTTCCTGTGCAAGCAGGATCTGAAAAAGTGGTCAAAGAAATGAACCGCGACCATAGTGTTGCTGATTTTGTTGAGATTGCAAATGCCTTTAGAAGAGAAATTCCTGAATTTGTTATTTCAACAGATATTATTGTAGGCTATCCAACTGAAACTGAGGATGATTTTGAAAAGACTTTGGACCTGCTTCGAAATGTTCGCCCTGACATAATAAACATCTCAAGATTCAGTCCAAGGCCAGGAACCAAAGCTCAAAAGCTCAAACAACTTCCAACGCAGGAACTGAAGCGAAGAAGCAGGGAAACAACTCTCCTCTCTAGCGAGATAAGGTCTCAAAGCAGAAGAAATTTAATAGGTAAAGAATATACTATACTGATCACTGAAAGCTACCCTGATTTTCGAGGAAGAAATGTCAACTACCAGCAGGTGGTTGTAAAAGAATTTGGGGGCAAGCTTGGTGAAAGAGCAAAAGTAAAAATTATTGATGCGGACCAAAATTCGCTATTTGGAGAAATTATAATATAAAGAGGATTTTGATATGATAATTGCAATGGGTCTTCCTGGAGCTGGAAAAACTACGGTTTTGAAGAATGTTAAGTCTGACTATGTGCTTGTTAATTATGGGGATCTTATGTTTGAGATCGAGCAAGAGCATTTTGGAATCAAAGATCGGGATGATATGAGAAAGCTTCCAATTGAAAAACAAAAACAAGCACAAAAAATGGTTTATGAAAGGCTTGCTAAGATGGATGGAAAAGTGATTCTTGATACTCACTGCTCAGTAAATACTCCATCAGGTTTTTTCCCAGGCCTTCCACTTGATTACCTTAAGATGCTCAAAGTAGATTCACTTGTTCTTATTACTGCAGATGTTGAGGAAGTAGCAAAGAGAAGAGCAGAAGATCCTACTCGAAAAAGGGATTCTGATGACGTGGCACTTCATGATAATATGAATAGAGCATTTCTTGCTGCTTACAGTGCTGCAACTGGCGCTCCTGCTGTGATCATCTTTAACAGGCAAGGAAAACTGGAAGAAGCAGTTGCACAATTTGAAAAAATACTTGGATGATTATATGCTAGACATTCGCTTAATCCGTGACAATATTGAAAAAGTCGAAGAATCACTGCGCATCAGGCATTATGAAGGCGATGCAACAGATGCACTAGCTCGAATCAAGGATCATGATCTATCATGGCGCAAAGTAAAAAAAGAAGATGATGAGCTTAGAGCAGAGCGCAATAAGCTCGGCCCAGAGATTGCAAAAGCGAAAAAAGCAGGAGAACCTGCGGATGATCTACTCAAGCGATCAACAGAAATCAGCAACAAAATAAAAAATCTGACTCTTGAAACAAATACTCTTGAAGAAAAGATCAAAGATGAACTACTTTATCTGCCAAACATTCCCGATGATTCGGTTCCACATGGGAAAACCGAGGCAGACAATCCCGAGATTCGAAAGTGGGGCGAGATCAAGAAAACATCAAAGGATGTTCTCTCTCATTTTGATTTGGGTCAGAAAACCGGTTTAATCGATCATGAGAGGGGAGTAAAACTTGCATGCCACAGGTTTTGCGTTTTATATGGAGATATTGCCAAACTTGAGCGCGCTCTTATCAACTTCATGCTTTCTGTACAAACTTCCCGTGGCTATCTTGAAGTTGCGCCACCGTATATTGTAAATACAAAAACAATGACAGGAACAGGCCAGCTTCCAAAATTTGCCAGTGACCTCTACAAATGTGATGAGGATCTCTGGCTTATTCCAACTGCCGAAGTTCCACTAACCAACCTTTATTCAGGCGAGGTTCTTGAAGAGAAAAATCTTCCGATCAAGCTCGCTGCATATACTCCATGCTTTAGAAAAGAAGCTGGGGCATATGGAAAAGATATCAAAGGTTTGATCCGTCAGCATCAGTTTGACAAAGTGGAGCTTGTTAAGTTTTCTCATCCAAATACAAGCTTCCAGGAACTCGAAGCTTTGACAAAAGATGCAGAGAGGATTCTTGAACTCCTTGAAATTCCATACAGGGTAATTGAATTATGCACTGGAGACCTTGGCTTTGGAGCTGCAAAAACATATGATATCGAAGCATGGATTCCGTCACAAGATCGTTATAGGGAAATCTCATCATGTTCAAACTGCACTGATTTCCAGGCAAGACGCGCCAATATAAAATTCCGAACTGGAGATCATCTTGAATATGTCCACACATTAAATGGAAGCGGACTTGCAGTTGGAAGGACTTTGATTGCACTTCTTGAAAATCATCAGGAAGATGGACAAATTCTAATTCCAAAAGTTCTTCAGGACTTTATGGGCAAGGAACTTATTGATATTCGGTAATCCAAATGGAAAAAAAGAAGAAGTTCTATTGCAAAAGCAGCGATGGGAATATCACTTATACTACTGACGGTAATTTTATTTATGCAGAAGTTGGAAGCGACAGTATGAAGCTTGGCCTTTTTGATGGTCACTACTACAAGCTTAAGATTTACAAAAAGGTTCCAATTCTTGAAGTTGATGGGGTGCGGATGCATCTTATCAAAGATTTTGACAGCCCTCTTGATTATTCAAGAGAAGTTGTCAAAGAACTAAATATTCCATCAAAAGGTGAACATTCTATTCTTGATACATGTATGGGACTTGGATACACTGCAATTGCCGCTGCAAAAAAGAAATATGTCAAGTCAGTTATAACATGCGAAATTTCTGAAGCTGTAATCAACCTTGCGCAATGGAATCCTCTTGGAGAATTACTATTCAAGGATAAAAAAATAGTTATTATGCGCGGAAGCGCGGCAGAGCTGATAACAACTTTTTCTGCATCTACTTTCTCATTTATCATCCATGATCCGCCCAGGTTTTCGCATGCGCCTGAGTTATATTCAACTGAATTTTACAAAGAACTATTCCGTGTTTGCAAAAAAGGCGCTCGGATTTTCCATTATGTAGGTTCTGTTGGCAAGAAAAAAGGCCGCAACATAGAAAAAGAGGTTGAAAAAAGACTTCTCGAGGTCGGGTTTAAATCTATTAAATATTCAAAAAGGCTCCAGGGGCTTTTTGCCAGTAAGTAGTCTTTTATAATATTCCTCATACTAACACATTATTATGAAAAGAAAAACTCGCGGCAGTCCAACTGGTAGCAAAATTCTAGATCATATATCTGGCAAGAAGCTAGGCCCAGATCATCTCCAGACCGAAGATTCTTCTGCAATGCTAATCTTTGCTCTTGATAATGATAAATCTGATGTTCGCATCATGGCAGTAAGAGGCCTTAGTGTAATTGCTCTTGCTTCTTCAAATGATGCTGTTCTCTCAAAAAGGTTGCTTGATCTACTGGAATTCCATGCAGTTTCTTCTGAACATGAAGATGTTAGGAAAGAATGCATTGATGCTCTTGCGCTTATAGAAGGACCAGGGAGAATAAGCAAACTTAGTTTTGAAATTGGTTGTTTTGCAACTAAATGTTATCGCGATAAAGTGCTTCTTGAATTAGAAAAAGAAAGAGAAATGCCTAATTGATTTATTTTTTAATTAGAATCTTATCTTGCGATTGTATCATTCCGCCATAAATACTGCCAACTGTTCCATATCCAGATTCCAGGTAAATATCTCCAGATTTCATGCTTTGGCCTATATTGTTTCCTGATGTTCCAAGCACATCAATATACCCGCCATTCATACCAAGACCAAGGAAATCGCCCGTATCTCCAGTAATTATTATGGAACCTCCTTGTTTCCATGCGCCAGTACCATAACCTGCAGAACCCTCAACAATCATAAGTCCATTATCCTGCATCTCACAACCAGTATGTGATCCAAGGTTTCCAAATACTCTGATAATTCCATCATTTCTATATCCGAGCAAACTGACTTTTTTGCCAAGGCCCGTAAAATCAAAAGTGTGGAACATGCTTTCTCCGCCATTTACTAGCGCGCTGAGAAATATTCCTGCCTTTCTGCCAAACATGTGATCATTTTGGAAACACTCAATTGCTTTGCTGAATCGAAGCAGGTCTCTTCCACTATATTCGAGTGCGGTTGCCATTCCCAATATTTCATCATAGCTTCTCTCAATGTCAAAATTATCAAATCTAAAGAGCATCCATGCATCTATCAAGTCCTTTAGTGTTTCATCCTCGCCATTTTTTACAAATGGATAAAGCTGCCGGTCTCCAATAAATGTTTCACCGCCCTTGCCTGGTTTGCCAAGTGTGTTCTCGAGGTCTTCTCTTACAATTATCACTCCTCCAGATCTTCTTGGGCCTACATAGCTTCCTCCGTATCCAACAGTGATAACCCCTCCTTTCTGAAACAGGCCAATCAGAGAGCCTCCAAATCCATCAACATGGATTGTGCCTCCTTTCATTCTGCCTCCAACAATCATGGAGACATCTCCAATCAAAATCTTTTGCTGTGGGGTGCCTTGATGGACTACGCATATATGTGCCAAGCTGCCAACGTTTCCAAAGATGCGGATCATTCCTCCTTCCATGTCTGCTCCAACATGCCCGAAAACATTTTCATTAATGTAAATTTCTCCCCCGCTCATCCCATCTCCGACATTGCCATGTACGCTGCCTTCAACAGTAATGGATCCATCTTCCATCAAACTTGCAAGTCCGTCACCAACATCTCCTATTACTCTGACATTTTTGACGTTCTTGTACCCTAGCAATGTTAATTTTTTATTGTAAAGCGTAGTATTAACAGTATATCCATCATCCATTCCAGAATTAATCATTGCACTGATAATCAAACCTGCCTTGTAGCTGAAATTCTCGTCTCTTTGGAACTGTTTGATCTGTTGGCAAAAATTTTCAACATCATGAACTGAATAATTGCTGCCACTACACAATTCATTTGCCTTACCATAAATTTCTGATAGTTCTGAGGATTCTACTTTTTTCCAGATTGTAGCTGCACTAAGTTTTGGGGATTTAACCTCTCTAATATGACTTACTAGTCTGATGCCCTCTTCTTCTGGCCTTTTTCCGTTAAGTGGTTTTTTTCCATCAAAACCATTAACCTTAGGGATACCCTTCTCTACCTTCTTCGCAACTTGTTGTGTTTCCATGATCGCCACATTTTACTTTATTAACCCACTTTTATCTAGATGTGTTTATAAAGGTAACCTAGTGTGCATGAAATCTAGGCCGTGGAAGAAAAAAGAAGAGAAAATTTAAAAACTTAATCCATAAAGAAGGTTACATCCGGAGCGTCTGGTTTTTCGCCTTTCCTCTCTCTGATTTGTCTGATTATCTTCTCTGTAAGATCTCTTGGAACCTGATGGTATCCAGCATATTCCTGATACCAAATGGCTCTACCTTGTGTTGCTCCTCGAAGGTCATTTGCAAATCCAAACATCTCGGCAACTGGAAGAACTGTTGTAATAACTGCATTTTCTCCTTCCTGTTCCATTGCCTCAAGAACACCGCGTCTTCCGTTTGTCATGTTAATGACATCTCCAGAATATTCTCCAAGAGTGTTGATCAGAACTTTTTGCTTTGGCTCAAGTAGTGCAATTTCTGCCTGGATCATACATGCATAGATTGGTCTTCTGATTGTTGGAAGCATCTGTGCAGGGCCTCTGTGGATGTTGTCTTCATGCAAAGTAGCATCAACAAGCCTTACAAGAACTCCAGTGACCTTTTCCTTTGCCTTTGGTCCCTGGTTCATACATTCTCTGAACCCCTGAATCATAAGCTCCTCAACTTCATTTAGGTACTGAATACCCTTGGTTGCATTGATGAACATATTTCCATGATAGATGTCGTAGACTTTTCTAGCCTCGTCACGCTCAAGGCCAAGTTCAATGAGTTTTTCATAATCCTCTCTGACCTTTGGCTTTCCATCTGCAATCTCTCCCTTCTGAAGTGCTTCCAGTAGTTCTGGATTAATTGCCTCAACAGTAACCTTGAGTCTGTTGTGCTTGTTTGGAGATTTTCCTTCAACCGGGCCTCCCTTTCCTTTGATTGTTTCAGAATAAAGGACAATCGGAGGTGATGTGATGATTGGAATTTTCTTCTCCTTCTCGATCTTGTACTCAATAATCTCAAGATGAAGTTCTCCATTTCCGCTTACAAGGTGTTCTCCAGTATCCTGGTTGAGTGAAACCTTGATTGTAGGGTCTTCCTTTGAAATGCTTCGAAGCGCTTCAATAAGCTTTGGAAGGTCTTTCTGTTCTTTTACTTCAATGGATTTTGTAATGACTGGCTCTGAATAGTGCTTGATTTGTTCAAATGGAGTAATTTGTCTAGAAGAAACAGTTTCTCCTACATATACATCCTTAAGGCCAACAAGCGCTCCAATGTTTCCAGCTCTAATTCTCTCTGCAGCAACTCTGTCCTGCCCCATGAAGATACCAACTTGCTGAACCTTTGCAGTTTTTTTAAGTGATGCAATATACAGCTCAGTTCCTTTTTGTATGGTTCCAGAAAAGATACGGGCAACAGCAACTTCTCCAGCATGTTCATCGTAAACAACCCCGAAAACAACAGCTACTGGGTTTCCTTCAGGGTCACAGGCAAGCATGCTTTTTCCTTCATCAGTTTCAAGATCTCCGCCTTTCCAAAGAACTGGAGTTCTGTATGCCTGAGCAACTTTGGGGCTTGGAAGATGTTTGATTACCATCTCAAGAAGAACATCGTCAAGAGGACTCTTTTCAACCAGGAATTTGTGGTCTTCTTCTCTGCATTTGTCATAAATGTCCTTGAACGAGATATTGAATCTTTTCATTGAAGTAATTGAAAGTGCCCATTTGTTGTATGCAGTACCAAATGCAACATTTCCTTTTTCTACGCCGATAAGCCAATCATCTTTTTTATCTGCAGGTGCATTTGCCGAAATGATTTTGTTAACCTGCGTAATGATTTTTATAAATTTTTCCTGCATTGCAGCAGAATCAAGTTTCAATTCATTGATAAGTCTGTCAACTTTGTTAATGAACAAAATTGGTTTTGCTCTTTCTTTAAGTGCCTGTCTAAGGTTTGTTTCTGTTTGTGGCATAACTCCTTCAACAGCATCAATAACAAGACAAACACCATCAACTGCTCTCATAGCTCGAACAACGTGGAAACCAAAGTCAACGTGTCCTGGAGTATCAATAAGGTTAATCAAATAATCCTGGCCTTCAAATTTAAATCCAAGAGAAATGTTAGCTGATTTGATTGTAATTCCTCTGGCTGCTTCCTGCTCATCAAAATCCATAACTCTCTGAGCACCGGCAAGTTCTTTGCTGATAAGTCCTGCACGTGCAACAAGACTGTCTGTTAGGGTTGTTTTACCATGATCAACGTGGGCAACAATTGCAACATTTCTGATGTTGACTGAATTTTCCATCAACTTCTGTACTTCTTCGACTACAACTTCCTTTCGTGCCATAAAATTTCACCGATTTTACCATTATGTATATATTACAGTGTCTATCCGACAATTAGTTGTTGTAATGGTAGTAGGAAAAGAATATAAAACCTGCTTTTGGTCCCTATCTGCGTGGTATGACTTGTTGAAAATCGATTTTTGTATTTTTCTGATTCGATTATTTGATTTTTATTGGCTTTATTGTGAATTTCACTATTTTTCTCTCTTTTTTTATCTTATTTTTTGTGATTTTTTGTCTCATATTGTGTTCTGAGCATCTGTTTAAAAATCTTTATTACAAGAAGTGTATATATATGAGCAGAAAGTTGAGGGTGGCAGTATATGATTTAGCCAGAGCGCCCATGGAAACGCTCACAAAAAGGCTGAATTTATCTGGGTTATCTGTGTTATCAGATGAACCTATGCGTTTAACTGCTCAAAGCGCCAGGCCAGATGCGGATGTCTGGCTAAATAAGTGGTCATTCAATCTAAAAGCTCCTTTTCTTGAATGTCACAAACCCAAGCTTGGAATTTTGACTATGACTGTTGGCACTGACCATATTGATATGGATGCAGTTTCAAAACACGGCCTTCAAATAGAGACCTGTCCATCTTATTGTTCAAATTCAGTTGCTGAGCATGCTATTGCACTGGCACTTCGCGGGTCCTATAAGGATTCTGCTCTTCCACAACTTTCGCCATCTCAATTATTATTTACTAATCTTTCAGATTCCTTAGTTGAAGCTGCAGTTGCACAAATTCTCTTTAGAATTCGCCAGCTTGATAAAAGCATTGAACGTGCAAAAGCGTATGATTATGGTCCCTCTGAAATTGGTAGATATGCTGCTCCCTGGTCTAATCAGGAGCTGCTTGATAAGAGAATAGGAATTGTTGGTACAAATGGTTCTGCAAAAAAACTTATCAAAATACTAAAATCTGGTTTTGGTTCTCACGTTCTTCTTCATCATTCCGATATTGCGCTTGAGTCACTTGGAGCAGTTCCTTTCACATGCTATGAAATTGGCAAGTCTTGCGCTTATGTCTTTCTTAATGATGAAAATATTCACTTTTCTGACCTGCTGAAAATCGATGCACGACGTTTAGAGCCTTCTTCATATGTACTATCAGGTTCAAAAGTAGCAGTTCTTGGAGCAGGAAAAATCGGCTCAAGAATTGCTGAAATTGCAAAGCTTGGCTTTGACTGTGATGTAACTGTATTTAGCAGAACTGAAAAGCCAGAACTTTCTGAAATCGGAATAAATTTTGCTGCCAAGCTGCAAACTGCAATTTCAGATGCTCAGTTTATTTTTGTCGCACTTCCACTTACTGCAGAAACAACCAATATCATCAATGCTTCTGTGATTGCAGGCTTAGATCCATCAATTCCAAGAGTAATGGTTAATGTTACTCGAGATAAAATCATTGACAGCGAAGCACTTTATTCTGCTATTGAGAGCGGAGTTATTTCTGTTTATGCAACTGATGTTCTTCCAAATGACACTTCACTTTGGGTTGGAAATGAACCTGATGAGATTACAAGCAGATTTGCAGTCCATCCAAGAGTAATTGCAACTCCTCATGAAGCTGACAGTTCTGTTGATTCAGCAGAGCGACTTGCTTCTGAAGTTATTGAAAAATTAAAGACGTTTAAAATGTGATATATATGGCAGAAAAATTAATCAAGCCTCAAAATGTTCCAAAGAAACCAGAGCGGGCAGCACCAAAAGTTTTCCATGCTGGTAGGTATAAAGATCGCGGAGAAGACGCTGCACAAATGTCAATTACAAATATTGGCGGAACTGATGTTGATAAAGTAATAGCTCCATACAAAGGAGACTCATCCAGAAGAATTTTGTATGGCAACTGGGGAGATCCTGTTCGCTATGGCCTTGGTCCATATGAAGGTTTTTTCCGCCACAAGGGTCGTATATTCTCTCTTGAAAAAGATCCAACAACATTTACTAGTTACTGTCTTTCTGGAGATACTGATTTGAAAGAAATCCTGGCAGCTGGTTGGAGGGGCTCACCAAATCCATTTGCAGTTGACAAAGTCCAGGTTTATATCACTCCAGGAGTTGCAGGAGCACTTAAGCTGATTTGCCAGTCATTCCTCTTGCCTCCATCCCAGCCAAATCTCTCTCCTGCTTTAGATCTTCTCAGATCTTCTCTTGAGGGCATTTCAAATGGTCCTTCTGATTCATCGCTAGTAATGCCTGCACTTTTATCTATTCAAAAGATCGTACAAACTGAATATGATCGCTGTTCTGTACGCGATAATGTGGTTGTTCCTCTTTGGACATATGTTTCGCATATGGCAAGCGTTTATGGTGCGCAGGGCCGTGTTAATGTCTGCGATATCCAAGAGGATGGACAGGTCGATCTTGATAGTTTTGAGAAAAGCATTGATAGAAACACCCGCGCTGTAATTTTTGCAACTGTTGGAAACCCTCTTCCAGTTGCCATGCATCCAGAAAAATTTGATGAAATCCTTCGAATTGTTGATCGGAAGATGAACCAATATGGCCATCCAATTCTTGTTGTTGCAGATACTATCTATGAGCATTTTAGAAATCAAAAAATGAATCGTATTGATCCGATCCAAAGAGCAATGGTGCTTCAGAGACGTGAGGATGTGTTTGTTCCAATAATCGATATGTGCAGTTTCTCCAAAATGCTCGCTATGCCAGGTCAGCGTGTTGGATATGCAAGAATCCGCTGGGAAGATCGGCTTTTTCCGGAAGAGAGGCATGACTTTTTCCTTTTGATGAATGCGATCGAAGGAATTGCTCTTGGTACTGTGCCAATGGATACTCAAAGAGCTCTTGCTAAACTTTACACTTCAATCAATTTGCACAGTCCTGTTGAGGAGGAGCTTGCACCTATTGCAACTGTGCTAAAAGTTCTTCAGGATTTGCCTTCTTCATCTCATGAACATACTGATGGCTATTATTCTGTAAAGAGAGTTACCAAAATGGTTGAAGATTTAGCAGTTAATACTCTCTCTGCTTACAAATTTGCAGTAACCAGGGGAAATATCCAAGAAATAGCAGAACGTCTTGAAAAAGCAGGCATAATCGACATGCGATATATTGAGGACAGTTCTGGAAAATCAGTTCCTCATTTCAAACTAAGTATAGAATCTCTTCCAAAAATTCCACAATCATCATCAGGAAAAATAGAGCTTGCTGATATTTCAAATGATCTTGCCTGGAGGGAGTTTGCAGAAATTACATATCCAGGCTTGATTGAGCGGGAAGACCTTCGCTACGATGCACACAAAGCCTTTATGCGAAGAGAATCATCCTCAAGAACAGTCGCATTTGCAGAAGGTGTTCTGTCCTTGCAGTCCATGGGCCGTCCAGTACACCTGCATCCAGCTTTGCTAGATGGCTCTCAACTTAACAGGGATAATCTCAGTGCATTCTATGTCCTGTTTAGTTTTGATCATTATCAGAGCTATCATGGTCCGGACTTCCCATCACAAGCAGCGCAAATTGCAAGCGAATGTATCAAATATAAGTTTCCGATTCCATATTGGGTTCCAGCAGAATTATTCATTCCGCCAGACCTTAGAAGCGATGAGACTTCATATATACGAAACGTATCATTGCAAGGGTCAGATGAGATGGCAGAAATGCTTAATGTCATGGATCGACTGACCAGGCTTCCGACAAAAGGAATCCGTTCTGATCGTCTTCGTCAAATCAATGAACCTTCAAGGAAACTGCTCGAATCAATTTCCCCAGAAGTTCCAGCTATAATCTCCAGACTTTCAGATGCTTTGACTTATGAAGGAACTAGGCAGTCAGAGGCATTATCTCATGCTAAGGAAGAGCTGAGCGTATTATTTGGCCAGATACAGGAGGATTCTCTTAAAAGTCCAATTTCATCAGAAGTATCGCAGATGAGGGATTTGCTCTCTGCTGCTATCTCTAATCTTGAGCTTGCTGATGATCTTTCAAATGCATCTGAGACCAGGGAAACAGTTGGTTCTGCAATAAGCACTTTGGAGAAAATTGCAGTATTTGAACCTAAACCAGATTCTGCTCCAGGCAAAATTGAGGAACATAACCGGGTTTTGATTATGGACGATTCTGTGGATGTAAGCACTGTGATGGGGAAGATATTCACAAAACTCGGATTGCGTGTTACTAAGGTTGCAAATGGTGAAGATGCAATTATTGCAGTCCAAGATGCAATAGCCAAGGGCAACCCTATAAGTACTATATTCCTTGATTTGAATATTCCAGATGAGCATATGGGAGGTAAGCAGGCTGCTCTGGAAATCCGGGCAATTGATCCGAATGTTCGGATATTTGCAGTTAGCGGCGAATCTGACCACGAGGTTATGAAGAATCCGACTGATCATGGGTTTACCGGCGCTCTTGGAAAACCATTTGTATATTCTGATGCACAGAAAGTTTTGGAACCAGATAAAAAATAAGGTCCTCGCAATTGTTTTTCAATAGTGTTTTCCAAAAATGAAAAGGTTTTAGCTTGGAAAACGCTGGGCCCAAATACCGAATCGGTTTAAGGGCGACCACTCTCATGGTCCCGAAGGACAATAGTTGAGAATAACCATTTTGAACATGTTTGCGAGGATCAGGTAGCTAATTGCAACAATCATTTATTTACTTTTCTATGCTGCGCTAAAAGCTTCCTTGATCAGTTCATTCATTTTTTCAGGCGGATCAGTCTTGACATGTATAATAAAACTGAGGATATTTCCAACTGTGATATTGTCTGCATTGTTGAATATGTTCAGCGCATCCTCCAGTGGCATTGTCAATGTGAAATCTGCATCTGAGTATGATCCTTCTTTTACATTTACTATGTAGCCATCATCAAGCTTTGCCTTTAGTTTTATGTTCTCATCCCCTTCGATCCTAAGGTTTACCTTATCATATTTTTTCATTACTTTAACAAAAATCGGGTTGCTGTTGAAGAAAGAAACAACTGCTTCTGCATTTATTCCATATTCAAGTCCAACATCTGTTTCAACAATTCTCTCTTCCTCTGGTATTTCTTCTGCCTCTTCAACTTTTACTATATCGGGGGCAATAGAATATTCTTTTGCGCATTCCGGAGAATCCAGTATGTATTCAAGTATCTCTGCATTGTCCTTGAAATATCCATCTTCGCATATTGTTATCATACTGTATGACTGGAAATTGCAGTAAGTAATCTTTGATTCTATATGAAGTGTAAAGTTTTCATTATGCATCTGGTATGATATTTTCTTCTTGCTGGAGCTTTTCGAATCAAGCTCCAGGCTGTCATTTTCCTCTATGTACTTTTCTGTCCAGTCGTAAAGGGTTTCAGATGGTGCATTATACTTATTCAGCAGAACTGTGCATGCACCTTGACTTAGACTAATTATTGTTTCATTTTCTGCTTTGCCCTGGTTCCATTCCGGTATTTTGGCTGAATAATCCTCATCAATGAATGTGCCGTATTTTGTATCATCCAGATTCGGCATGCCGGGCTTTGCACTGTAGTCTGGCTCAGCATATTCTCTTGCGCATGCTACACTTGAAGTAAAATGTTCAAGATCTTCTTCATATTCGTTCCAGTAGTCCTTTGCGCATGTTGCCAGAACTACATATGTTTTGTGATTGCAATAATGCATGCTTGTTACTGCCTTGAAAGTTATATTGTCAAAATCTGCAGCAAATCCCATTGAGTGCTTATCAATATCAACTTCATCCAAGCTCACATTTTCGTTTGCTGCTGTTGCATTTACTATCCAGTTGAAAAGCGGGGTTATTGGGGCATCATGCCGATCTACATTCAGGACACATAATGCATTTCCAATTGCAAGGATACTGGTATTCGTCTGATCTCTTGATTCCCACTCCGGATATTCAAGAGAAAAATCATCATCAGTAAATTTTGAGAATTCTGTTTCATTGACTTCTGGCGTCGGTTCTTCTAATTTCTGCTCTTCTTCTGTTACTTTCTGCTCTACAGTCTGATTAGTACAGCCAAAGAGAATACTAAATACTAGTAATACTGCCAATATCCTTGAAATTTCCATAATTAGAATTCGAAAGAAATAATTAAATGAATATATAAAAAATAAAATTATCTTGCGCTTCTAGCCATACGCTCTGTTTCGTCACGTTTTTTGATAGAGTAACTGGTTTGAACGTCTCCCTTTGCAGTTGAGATGATTTCGCTAGCAAGAGACTGTGCAAGTGATTTTGGCTTGTTGAATGCCCCCATAAGAGCAGAAAGTGAAATGTTTCTAAGTGCCATGTCAAGTCTTCTTGTTGCTGAAACATCTACTGCAATCTGGTAGCTAACTCCACCATGTGAAACACGTGTTACGTCCTCTCTTGGAGCTGAATTTTCAAGAGCTCTGATAAGAACCTGAATCGGATTCTCCTTGGTCTCTTTTTCAACTATGCCAAATGCCTCGTCAACTATTCGAAGTGATTTGAGCTTTTTCCCCTGCATTCTTCCCTTTGTTCGGATGACTTTTCCTGATGTTTTTTCACCAGTTCCTCCTCTCATCAGTTTGTTTGCAAGTCTCTCAACAATATTGACTTCCATCTTACCAAGATTTTTTCTTGCATTTCTTCCAAAAGTGTGTGGAACTGCAATTGGTTTGAGGGAAATAGTTTGAGCAAGACTCAAATCTTTTATCTCAAGCTTTTCAAGTGAATATTTGCCAAATAGTTTGTCCATTAAAATCATCTCTTAGGCTTTTCTTTCCTGCCCTTTCGAAGCATTTGAAGATCTGCTCCATTTACAGCAACGACCTTGTACCTAACTCCTGGCATAGATCCCATCTGACCTCGTTGAGATCCTCCAAGACCTGCCAAAGTGACCTGGTCGTGCTCATCAATGTAAGTAATTGCCTTGTTTCTAGGTGCATGTGCACTGACAACTTTTCCATTTTTTAGAAGCTGGACCTTTACACATTTGATAAGTCCAGAGTGAGGCTGTTTCTGCTCGAGAACAATTTTTTCAAGTACAATCGCATCTGCTTGCGGAGCACCTTCTAGTGGATCATGCTTTTCTTTAAGCCTGAGTGTTCTTCGTTTCCATTTCTTAGAGAGCCAGCGCTGACCTTTTCGGCGCCTTTTCATATTTCTTCCGGCGAATTCGCCATTTCCTCCTTTTCCCATTAATACACCTAGTAATAAAACTCAAATATGAGTAGAGACTATTGTAGTACTGAGAAGGTTTTATAAAGTTTATGACAGGGGTTCATTTATGGTTTCCAAGTTTCTCTATTCGTTTTCGCTATCGGATATGGCTCCGATTATTGAAATGCAACGTCTTGCGGCAAGCCAGATGGCAATTACTGCATTCAATGACAGAAGCACCATGCATGAGACTCTGATGAAACTGCAGGATGGCGCTCGGCAGGCATCTGTTATGGCCCAGGCTGAAACAGCATCAGTCTCATCTGATCTTCATAAGAATGCCGAAAACCAGTCAATTCGAACTTATAGCCTTACCTATTACAATCCAGAAACACAGGAAACAGAAGTCATCCAGGAACATGCAGATATACATGTTAAGGATTATGCCAAGGCAATGATTGAAGAGTCTATGGGATCTGCCTCAGCAATTCCACTGTATCAATATATAGGAAGTCCAATTGTCCGGGAAGAAATAGTTCCATGGAAGCTTGAGAAGATTCTCTCTGAGCGTGAATATGGAACTCCTCCTTCTGCAGGAGGCGGGGCAGCAGTTGTTCCAATGCGCGTTATTATTCAAAAAACAGCTGAGCGCAAAATAGCAAAAGCCAGGGATGAAGAGATCAAGGCAGCAGTTGCCGAGGCAATTTTGAGAAAGGAATCCAGCGAATTAAAGATTGTCGAGGAGATCCTTCTTCTTGAAGATGCCATTGAAGCTCTTCGCAATGGCGAGGATATTGACAAAATTCTTGAAAAGCTGCCTGCACTTTCCCGAGCAAGGTATCTTATTGCACTAAAGAAAAAGCATTTTACAAGAAGACAAATAATCAATATGCTTCTTCGCGATGCTCTTTTCTTAAAGAAAATAAAGAAAAAACTAGAGTTATTTACCTTAGATGATCTTCTTGATATGGTAAAAATCTTAAGAAAAATGACTACTTCTTAGACCGAATTTCCTTTCTCTTTGGTCTGAGGTATTTTGAACCACAGCTTCGGCACTGTTTTACGCTTTTCTTATTCCTTGTTTTGCACCTGAGGCAAATCTGTGTTTGAGCAATTTCTAAATCAGCTTCTGGAAACTTTCCCATTGTGTACACCTAATTAGTAGGTTGATAATTGTTATATATTGTTTTTAAACTTGCCCATTGCCATTAATTATTAGTTTTGGTGCAAAAATGGAAGTAATTATACGAGGTTATCTCCCAGAAGATGGGGCTGGAATTGTCCGCATTTACAAAAATGCCCTTGAAACTTTGAGGAAAAGCAAGGGTGGAGATCATGATGATTATTCCATAGACAAAATTCTTAGTGGATCAGATAAAAAGATATTATCTGATCTTTTTTGCAGAAATGATATTGTTCTTGTTGCTGATGCAGAGGGTATTCCAGTTGGCTTTACAAGCTTTTCAAATCGTTTGATTGACAAAATTCTCAAGAGTACTTATGGTTCCAATATCTATGTTGCCAAAGAGTTTCAAAGAGGGAAAATCGGAGTCAATGTCGGCAGAATGCTAGTTAGTGAAAGAAAGAGACTAATGAGTAAAATGAACTATCGGAAGTACTACTCATACTCAACTCCTGAATCTGTTGCATTTGGAAAGAAATGCGGAGTTAAATACTATCCAGCACACAATACATATTCATTGAACAGTTCCTTGGCACTGCACTATTATGAGTTTATATTGCGTCCAAGTTTTCTCAATAAGATAAGAATTGAGCCTTATCTCTTTGAGCTTAGCATTTTGTTTGGGAAAGCACTTGGCAAACTTAAAGGAAGATGACATGAATCCTCTTGAAGTACTCTGGCAGTTTTTTATTCTTCGATCTGAACAGTGGAAAACTCCGGATGAGCTTGAGGTGATTCAGGCAAAAAAACTCAATCAAATCCTATTATCTGCATCCAAAACAGAATTTTACAAAAATCTGCTTTCTGGCGTTTCCCTAGATAATTTCCATGGGCTTCCCTTGACCTCCAAAGAAGATATTCAAAAAAATCCCAAATCATTTCTCAATCCTGAAATTCCAATTGCAGCATGTACCAAAACCTCAGGCTCAACTGGAACTCCGATGAGTATATCCCTGGATAATGCCTCTGTAGTTCATGCCATTGCAATGCGCGCTCTATCTACAACTGAATTTGGTTTTGGCCCTCTTGATAAATTTGCAATTTTTGGAGTTGACAGAAAGCCTGCTCCAATTTATCGTTCTTTTCTCGGAACTTATCAGCCTCTTTTCTTCTCAATTTTTGATGATCCATCAAAGAACTACGAATATCTTCAAAAATCAAAAGCCAACATAATCGGCTGGTATCCTTCGACAATAACAAGCCTTGCCAGAATCAATGCCGAGTCTGAGAATCCGATCAAGCTCAAGGCAGCATTCTGCGGTGGCGAGCCTTTGACTAATGCTGCCCGTAAATTCATCTCTGATTCATTTTCCTGCGAAGTGTTTGATCACTATGGACTTGCTGAATTTTCAACAGTGGCCTTTGAATGCCCGAAGCATAATCTTCATGTCAATACAAGTTTGCTGGTTGAAATTGCAGATCAAAATGGAAAACCAATCCAAAGCGGTGTTGGGCAAGTCGTGATCACTTCTCTTCATAACAAGGCAATGCCTCTTCTTCGCTATGCAACAGGTGATTTTGCCAGCTTTGGAACTTGTTCCTGTGGCAGAGGCTCCAAAGTACTGAAATCTGTTCATGGCAGAAAGGATGATCTGATTGTTCTTCCAAGCGGCAGGGTCTGCTCTGCTCTTAACATCAACAGGATGGATGATCTTACATATCTCCTTGAATTCAAAATAATTCAGGAAAAGGAGGACCTCTTTGTCTTTCATTATGTTCCAAATGGTGAAGATATTTCTGCTTCCCAGAAAAAAGAAATCACTGATCTGATACAAAAAGGATGTTTGGGCGAAACAGTCTCTGTAGAATTTGAAAAATATATTTCTCTCAAAAAAGACAAATCCGGCAAACTGAGTACAGTTGTTTCCAAGATCGTTCCAAAGGAAAATGTTGAGTATAAAATATGGAATTCTGATGATCATTAGTGTTTTTAATTTTGTTATATTAACTCTGGTTAGACTATTTTTAATGGTGAAATCTATGGGAACAAAAGGAATTGAAATTGTTGGAATGGATGTTGGTGAGCTTATTGACATGCTCAACAAAGCTTTAGCAGATGAATGGCTTGCATATTACCAGTACTGGGTTGGCTCTAAGGTAGTACAAGGACCAATGAGACCTCAAGTTGAAGCTGAACTTGTTGAACATGCTGAGGAAGAACTTAAGCATGCAAACATGCTTGCAGAGAGGATAGTTCAATTGGGCGGAACTCCACTGCTTAGTCCTGATGAATGGAAAAAGAACTCAGGTTGCGGTTATGCAGCTCCAAGTGACCCTAATGTGAAAAAGATCCTTGAGCAGAACATAAAAGGCGAGCAATGCGCAATTGTTACTTATCACAAGATTCTTGAAGAAGTAAAATCAGGCAATGATCCAATCACTTTCAATATGGTTCGAAAGATCATGGAAGATGAAGTTAAACATGAGCATGATCTACAAAGCATTCAGCAGGATATGAAAATATCCAGATAATTTTTTTTATTTATTTTTTAATTGCAGGAAGAAGGATTCGAACCTTCGAAGGCACTAAGCCAATGGGTCCTAAACCCATCACATTTGACCGCTTTGTTATTCCTGCATAGGAAACTCTTCTTTACTTGGAATCCTTTTTATATTGTTTCTCAAGGAACTCGTGAGCCTCATCACTTCCCTCAAGGAGTTTTTCAAAAAGTTCTGAGCTGTCAAAGCTGACTTTTCCTGAGGTTTTTGCACTGAGCTCTGCAAGCGCAATTTCTCTTATCGACAGGTTTTCTGCCCTTATGTTTCTTATTCTCTCTAACTTTGCACTAAGATCTTGGCTGTTTAGTTTGTTGTCTATGTATACATTTGAATATTCACTGAACCTAAGATCTGAACTAGTCAGTCCTTCTTTTAATTTTCCTTCAACTTTTATTGAGATGATTGCAGCAGGATCATTGATTTCTTTGATCTTGTTTTCAATCGCCTCTCTAACCTGCATTTCTGTTGCATCCTCAAATTCCAGTTTTTCATAAAAGAATTTTCTGGAGTTTATTGGAACAAATTCTGCTTTTTTTGAAGCAGTATCATATAGATAATATCCTTTTGGTGCTGTTTCTTCTTTTCTAAGCTGTGTTATTACTGTGCTTCCAGGTATTATGAATTTTCCCCCGAGTTTTGTTGTTGTCTCATGTATGTGTCCGTTTATTATCAGGTCAAATGGCAGCCTCTCTAAAAATTCAAGGGAAATCTCTTCATCTGAGCCTACCATTAATTCCTTGATTGACTGATGAAGCATAAGGATGCTGAAAGTTCCATCTTCTTTTTGGAAATTTTCAAGTGATTTTTTGAGTGCAGTCTCAGCATACTCTTCCGGCACACTTCCCATTCCAAAGATTTGTACTTTTTCTCCGTTTTTCTCAAATGTTGCACTGTTTCCATGAAGAAGCCTGATACTGCTGCTTGCAGCAAGAAGGTGAACTGGGTTTACCATGTCCTTTGCCCGCCTCTCATGATTTCCAAAAATAGCAAAGATCGGAATGTTTGGTTTATTGAAAATATCAACTGCCCTCTTTAGAGTTTCCAGCTTTGGAATTTTAGTATCAAAAATATCTCCAGCACAAAGCAGCAGGTCTGCCTGCTCTCCTGCCTGGTTTACAATCATCTCTGCCTGTTTGTAGGAATCCTCTTCGAATCTTGGATAGCCCAGATGATTATCTGAAAAAATAGCAATTTTCATAGTATATACTAATTAGAAAAGAAAAAATAAAAAATCAGTTGCAATCAAATGCCCGGTCAGAAGCCAAGGTTGCTGTACAGTTTTGGTCTCCTGAGCCATCATGGCTGCAAGGTTCTGGAGTTGTATGGCAAAGCTCAAATTTTGTCGGTCCAGTATCAGCAACTTCATGAGTTATCTGCTCTCCTACTTTTAAGAATATGAACTCTGGATTTACTGGCCAGTCATTCCAATAGTATCCGAATCTTGCTGTAAGCTCGCTATTTTGTGTAAGATCAGCAAGCATTAATGAAAATCCGCTGCAATCTGCAACATCTTCAGCCTCTTCAAGTGCAAATGTGTGCCTGTTTTCATGTCCTTCCGGATATTCCTCACATAAGCTTGGGCCTGGAGTATCACTGTCTGTGCCGCTATCAGTTGTTACATCAGAATCAGTTCCTGCATCTGTTGTAGTATCAGCATCATGTCCCCCATCATGCGTTTCACTTCCATTGCCGCAATTCATTGCTCCAAACGTTACTACTGCTGCAGTGATTGTAGCAATTACTGGAATCTTTAGCTTATCAATCATCCCCTTCAGCTTTGGAAATCGTCTTTCCTTTCCTTCTTTTTCCTTTCCTTCACCAACTGTTTTTCTTATTTCCATCCAAACACCCCAATATAATTATGTAAAATAGTTCTTTTAACCTTACGTTTTAACATAAATTGACATAAATAGTTCCAAACGAGATATGAATAGTTTAAAAACTAACTGTTCAAATATCACTTTACACTTTATTGGGCCCGTAGCTCAGCAAGAAAACTTTTGGAAAAAGTTTTATCAAAACCCAGAAGTTATCCTGAACCGGTTAGAGCGTTCGACTGATACGAGCTTTTGGAAAAAGCTCGACCAAAACTTGCTTCCTAAAAGTTCTCGGTCATCGAAAGGTCACGAGTTCAAATCTCGCCGGGCCCATTTTCTTATTTTAAGGTCCAGTGTTACGAGTTTTGTGTTGTGAAAAATACGTCAGAGTTCTTACCATACACGGAACCAGTTTTGGAAGTCCAAAACACAATATCTGATTTTGGCGGTCTATGGGCCCATCTGAAATCAGATACCAAGCCAACAAGGCGCGAAACAAAACTAATGTGGCCAGAAGCAAAATTAATTTTGGAGTTCCTGGGCCGACATCTCCCCAAACAAAGATTGATCCGTGCACTGACGGTACTGAGCGACCATCGCAAGCGCAGATTCCTGCGCAGCAGGATTCCAAAATACGGATCTTTGAACAAAGGATTCACGGAAGATGAGCTTGTAAAGTTCCTGAATTGCGTGGATGATCATAAGGCTCTGCTACTATTCACTTTTCAGGCGGTTTTGGGCCTTCGGATCAGTGAAGCAGTGCAAATTCACGTCAAAGACATCAATCTCAAAACCAGGGAACTGAAGATCCACAATGTCAAGTGCGATCGTCTTGACGTTCTGCCAATCCCCCCACAACTTTTTGAACAAACAATAAAATACATCAGCGACTGGGAGGATGAAATCGTCAGGCACGAAGGCTACCTTTTCTACAGCGAGTTCTATCCAAGAAACAACAAGACTCCCCATATCCGTACAGACTATGCAAGAGTATACTTCACCAAAGCACTAAACAAAGCCAAGCTTGACGAAACCTACGCAATTTCAACCGGTTCACAGCCCAAGCTCATGCACCGCCTCACCACTCACAGCTTGCGTCACTATGCCATCACTAACTTCGCAAAGAAAAACAACGGAAATGTCATGCTGACAAGCAAATTCGCACGCCATAGGAAGATCAATACGACGATGGTTTATGTCTACACCCAAAAAGAAGAACTTTACAGAAGCATAGATCTACTTCAGGATGGAACATTGGAAAAAATCCGGAAACTACAAGAGATCGAATGACTATTCTTTTCTTTCTAATAATGTCTTTAGATCTTTTTGATATGGATTCTCATTTAATACTAGAAAAGGTGAGATTGATTCAAAAGATTACAGTGTGTAAATGATGCGCTTTGTTTCTGAGTCATATTTTTTGTTGACTAGCTGATTCTTTACTAATTTTTCAACAGCTTTATACGATGATCCTGAATATTTAACTAAACCTTCGCTGTTAAGTATTGAGTAAATTTCCTCATTTGTACGTGGTTTTTCTTCCAATAAGAGTAAAATTTTTAGGTGCATTCTATTTGACAATACGCAAAATTTTTTATTAAGATCCTCAAGATTGTCATAATTCAATTCAATTTGTGATAATATCATATAATCATCCACCGAGTATAATTTCCATGGAAGGAAAATTATTTCCTTTTATGGAAGAGAACTTTAATATTTTTAAATGTATATGTCTACTCCATGCCCAACAATGATCTTCGTAAGAAAAAAGAGGAATTTGAACAAGATAATTTAACAATTTATAACGAAACAAAAGAAAAAGCACGAAACGAATGGACGAATTTTGATAAGAAGTTTGGGAAAGACAGTTTAACAAACTTGACATTATTGAGCTATTCTCTAGGTGATCCTGATTCTGATTCTTTTTCTAACTGGGTCGAAAAAAAGACCTCTTCTGTTGCAACGATTTCTGGTGGAAGTGCCGCAATGTTCTATGTCTGGTCTGAAAAAAAGCTCTATCCAACCAAATTTAAACAGGGAATGCTCGGGCACCATAACACAAGGATTATTGACCGTAGTGTTGCTGAAATTGAATTTCAAAAAATCAAGAATACGATATTGAAAATTATATTGTTGGCCGAAAAAAATGATTTTAAATCAATTGACGAATTAGATCTTCTTTCACCAGTTGTTAAGTCAAAAATATTGTACCTTTACTTCCCCGATAAGATTACTAGCATCATGGCTTCCACATACGTGGCTGAAGCATGTAAAATGATGGGCGTACTTTTTGATGATGATCATCCAATGGATTCGAATCACAGACTTTTAGCGAATATGAAAAAAAATGGAGAGTTTAATGATTGGGATTCGCATAAAATCGGTTCTTTCCTTTTGTACTTGCTTGCCTATCGAACCCAGCCGAGCATTTTCATTGCTCCAAGACGGAGAGAACATAAAGGAGCTATAACAGAATCGACTGATGCGTTAGAAGGATATTCCTGGGTAGATGTCGAACCTTATCTAAACGATGATGAAAAACAGAAGTTAGAAGGAAGAAGTAGGTATCATATTTGGGGTAATAAAGGCGGAAGAACGCAAAAACAATGGCGAAAAATGCAAAAAGGGGATCTTATCCTTTTTTACGGCGACAACATCTTTTATGCAGCTGGAAAATTATATCATAAGACGCATAATAAGGCACTTGCTGATCATCTGTGGGACACAGATGAAGATGGGAGATCCTGGGGGTATACTTTTTTTGTTGAAAATCTAAAAACTATTTCAATCCCACTTCATCTATTGAAGCAACTTGCTCCTGAAGTTTATAGTGAGGGATTTCGACCACAACAATTCGTGGAGATGAATGAAAAATGTCTTGAAAAAATCCACCAGGAATTTGGATCAGTTGAAGGTTTCTTGGATAAGTACTCTGAGCCTCATATATTAAGAGAACTGAAAGCTCCAATAACTATTCAAGCTCCACAGAAATCAATGGAACAAGAAAATCCATGGAATATTACTCCGGAAATGTTAAATGCCGAGCTTCAGCACTTATATTTTGATGAGCCTGATAGTTTTTTTAAAAACTTGTGTAATCTATTAAATTCTGGAAGTAATATAATTCTTGTAGGGCCTCCGGGAACTGGTAAAACCGAAGTGGCCCTAGCCGTTTCTAAGCTGGCTAAAAAATATGTGCTAGGAAAAGACGGAATATGTCATGTCTTTTCAACTGCAACTTCTGATTGGACAACTTTTGATACGATCGGCGGTTATATGCCGACAAAAAGTAATGAGTTAGAGTTCAAAGAAGGACAGTTTCTTAGGGCAATTCGCGATGACAAAATTCTAGTAATCGATGAAATAAACAGGGCAGAAATAGACAAGGCATTTGGACAATTGTTTACTGTACTTTCCGGACAAAGCGTTGAGCTGCAGTTTTTAGATGCTAACAATCTGCCAATAAAATTAGAATCATCCAAAGAAATCCTAAATAGTTTCAAAAAAGATAATAAATACATCATTGGCTCAAATTGGCGCATCCTTGCTACAATGAACACCTTGGATAAAGCTGCTCTTTATCAGATGTCATATGCATTCATGAGAAGGTTTGCATTCGTCCATGTTGATGTCCCGATTAATAAATCTGAATGTCTGAAAACAATCAACCGGCAAGACAATTATGATATGGATGATGCACTAATACAAAAAATTGGTATTCTGTGGGATTCAATAAGCAAATCCGAACAGGGAAAAGAAAACCCAAGACAAATAGGTCCGGCTGTTTTTTCAAGCATTATCAAACTCGTAAAGAATAGCAATGTAGATCCTGCCGACGAAGATAAGCTGGATAAAATATTAGCCAGTGCAATAATCGCATTTGTCCTGCCACAATTCGAAGGTGCCACTGTCGAAACTGAACTGAAGCCATTGGCAAAGTCCCTTAAAAAATATGAGAAACACCTAGCGAGGTTTTTTGAGGAAATGTTTGGAGAAGATTTTGGAAATCTTACGAGGTAGTATTGAATATGGTTGAACTCAGAGAAGAAAGACCACTTAAAGATTATGACTCCGAATTTCTCGACAAACTTAGAGCAGACATTGGAAATGGAATCCTTCAAATATATCTCCATGAATACTCCGAATTACTACCTGAGCAACGGAGATTAAAGGACGCGATAGGATCCAATTTTCTGGAACGCATTTGTGGTGCAGATTTAGAAAAATTAAAAAAAATTCATTATTGTATCCGTCGCTCATATGTCGAAGAGTTCAATAGAGAATTAGAAGCATATTTCAGAAATATTGTACATAAAACATCTAACAGAGTATATCCAAGAAAAGGATTTGTTCGTGGTAAAATTGAATGGAAACGTACTTTTGAAGGTCGACTCTGCCAGGGCAAAGATATGTCACTATTTTTTTGTAAAGAAATTGAGAAAGATTATGACCTGCCAGAGAATCTTATTCTAAAATTTTTGCTGTTAAAAATCGACTCATATATCTCAAGTTCTAAATTAGTTAAAGAAGGTGATGAAAATATTGAAGAGTGGAAGGTAGCACTAGCGAAATTAAAACATTTGATTGATAGGATAAAGAAAAATGTATATTTCAAAGAAATCGGCAAGAACTTATCACTGGGTGAATTGGAGCAAGCGATCGGTTCCAGAACAGAATATTTGGCAAAAAATTCACGAAGTAAGTTTATCAGAGAACAACTCATTTCCCGTGCCTACGCCGAATATAAAATGCTCATGGTTTATAACTATTCCAACACACTTGATGAAGTTATCAAAAAAACAATCCTAAGTCCGAAAAACAATTCCCGTCTTTATGAATTATTCGCATTGAATTGCTTACTACTTAATTTTATACAGTATACGAAGAAGGGCGACCTAAAACCTTTCAGAGGAACTGGGGATCAAATAGTTAGTTTTGAATTGCCTAAGTCAAATACTCTGGTATATATCTACGACAATACGCTTCCAACAAATTTCGTGGGAAAAGTTTACCCTAACTTGAAAAAGAGATATTTCCCAGGTACTGATCTAAATTCAGTTGACGAACAATCTAGAAGACCAGATATAATCATAGAACTAGTATCTACAAAAAATGGCACCGTTAAACGGGAATATATAATATTAGAAGTAAAATTAACGCGAGATAAGGGGTATATCAAAGAGTCTTTGTATAAAGTAATGGGGTATCTGTATGACTTTTATTTCAATGAAAAAGATATGTTCGCAAAACAGGCGATTCTTTTAGTTCATGAATGGGAAGAGCAAAGAAATATTGTAGATTCATCATACCCAATAATTTTGTTGAACTATATGAACTATAATGAGAGCATTAAGGAAATAGTTTTACATTTAACCCATAAACGTCTTAACATATTGTAATATATTTGACTAGCAACGAATGCATTGTTCACTATTGATTTTCTTCTATCTTTTTTTGAACTAATGGTAAAAAGCAACTTTCGTAAATTCTTTTTGAAGCAGTAGATCCATAAGAATCTATTTTTGTCGGAAGTAATGTTTCTTTTTTGCTATAAAGTGCTTCAATGAATTTACCAAATGAACGTTCAAGATCAGACTGATTATCCTTGTAGAATTGTCGCAATTTTAAAAATACTCCAAATCCAGCATTTGATTTATAAAAATCTTCGAAATCCTTTTCACAAATATATTTCAAAGTTGCTAGATCAGATGAAAGTCCTTTAGAAAATTCAATTATTTTATTGTCCTCCTCCCCATTGTCATTTATTAATTTTCTAAACTGAGGATCTGATTTTAAAGCGGTCACAAGACCAATAATTGTTGGTGTTTCCCTTGTCCTTTTTATGCCTACTGTCTTGTGGGTGTAAATTTGATTTTTTAGCACTGAGTCATTATTCATGTTCAAGTACAGTATGATTTTCGAAGCAATTTTTTTAGCAAAAAGTCTGTTTTTTCTGCTTATCGACATTCCTATAAGAAGAACACAAACGAGATTCGGATCAACAGTTTTCTGAGTCGAATTAATATCAATGAACATTTGCATCTCATCTTCGTCACTCAAATTATCAAAAATTACAACTGGTAATCTATTCCCTTCTCTTTGTTCAACTTTTAATTTTGCAAAGCCACAGACCCTATGCTGTCCATCTATTATCTTGAAAGATAGGTATGATTCTGGGACTCTAATTTTGACTGGAACTACGGGGTCATTTTCCTGTATGTTTTCACTTTCCTTAAGTTTTAAGGTATATCGACTTAATGCCACGTCAGATTTCAATATTATTGCATTTGGGAAAAGATGGTGGTGGTTGGAATTCTCGACATATTTCCAAATGTCCTTGATTTTTGATTCTTCTAAGAATCTTTGATATCCTCCGATTTCATCTTCGAATGCCGATCTACGATGAACATATGCATTTTTTAAAAGGAATTCTGGTGAGAGAGATGCAACATAAAAAACATGTCCATATCTATTCCTTATCTTTAATGCAGGTTCTGTGGAATTTTTTTCTTTAATTTTTTTCATTTTCATTGCTTTAAGTAGATTAAACCTGGCAAATTCCCCTAGAATCTTCTTATAATACATTAATTCATCTAATGATCCTTTGTTGAGTATGTAATTGTCATCATTTTCTAATACTCCTTTGTCGTCAATTTCTTTGCTTTTTTTCCAATAAATATCATCATACTTTAGGTCGACAAAAAGACGTTTAACCCTTAAAGTTTTTGGTATCTGCGGGTATTTTTCCAATACAGCTTCAAGGTATTCCTTTTTTGACCATTTTAGAAAAAAATCTTCTGCTTTAGCAAAACATTTTTCTTCCTGGTCTGTTACCTCCACAAGGATAATATAATCATCATCACAAATGAAGATAGCGTCTAACTGGCCTACTGTTCTTCCTTTGTGGACAATGCTGCAACCTTTTCCACCGTCTAAGAAACCAAAACCAATTTCAACTAAAAATTCTGATACTTTGTATTCTGACAAAACATCAAAATCACTTTCAGAAAATTCTTTTTCTAAATACTTAGATCTTACCATTCTCTTTCCTCAGATGTTTTACTGTTGCTGATCTGTTATATTAGGCTAATTTCATAATGATTGTAAGGCTATATATAACTTATTATAATCCACTTCTATGACTTGTCAAATATGTTATTAATCAATGATTTCATGTGAAGTATTATTATCTTTTAGGCTGATTTCCCTCTATGCGTTCTCCTGTCTCCAAATTTGACCATGTACAAGTTGTCAAATATGCTGGCAACAAGGCAAAATTATTAGGTCACCTGATCCCAATCATCACAAAAATTCTTGCACCAAATCAAACTCTTCTTGATCTTTTTGCCGGAACCCATGCTGTTGGTTATGCCCTTAAGACTAGAAATCGGATAATCGGCAATGATGTTCAAGCATATGGTTGGGCTATAGGAAAAGGAATATTGGAAAGTAATTATTCGCTCTCAACCGAATCAGCAAAAGATGAAATCTTAAGTATGTTTGATGATTTTGATTATGAAAAATATCATCTGTTTTCTGAAATATATTCAAATACTTACTTCGGTAAAAAACAATGTCTTGAGGTAGATAAATTAAAATTTGCGATTGATAACTCCAATATTCCAACCAAGAAGAAGTTTTCCTATTTATGTTGTCTTATGTACTCTATGGGTCAAAATGCCTCTACTACTGGTTATTTTGCACAATATCTACCTCGAGAAAAAACAAAACAACAAAAATCTAGAAGTATCATAGACCACTTCTTAAAAAAATGCAATTCTTTTAACCTTGTAAAAGGATCGTCCAGAAACATTTCTTTGAAATATGATTACAAAAAATTATTTTCTGATAAAAGACTTACTCACTACATTGAAGATAGTGCTGTTATCTATGCAGATCCCCCATACTCTCAGGCGCACTATTCTCGTTATTATCATATTCTTGAAACGTTGGTTGAATATGACTATCCAAAAACATCTTACAAGGGACTTTATAGGCCTGGACGTTTTCTGAGTGATTTTTGCAGAAAATCAACTGTTGAGAAAGAATTTCAAAGAATGTTTTCATCTATTGCAACTCATGACAAAAAACTTGTTTTGTCCTATGTCAATTCTGGAAGTGGTTTGTTGCCTGAGAAAAAACTACTTGAAATTGCATCTACTGAATTTAGTAATGTTTCTGAGCCCATAAGATTTAACTATCACCATTCTCGGTTGGGCAATGGAAAACCTCTCAAGGTAGAGGAATATGTGCTTGTTTGTCATTAATCCATAGTACTACTTTTTGACAGTCTAATCTTACACACATATCCAAAAATAGATACTTTTATAAATCATTTGTTGCATATTAATGTCATTAGCAAAATGTTAATGTGATTAAATGGTAAAACCAAGAGTTGAAAATGAATCTAAAAGCGATAAATTCAAAAGGATAGCCACTATGAGAACTAGGAAAATTATTGATGCCATTAGGCTTCTTGGAAATTGTTCGAATACCTCGACCTATGGGTATACTGATGAAGATGTGAAAGCAATCTACAACGCCATTGAAAAAGAGATTAAACGGACCAAGGTACTTTTTCAAAAGAAAGTTGATGATGATTTTTCATTATAGGTGATTTGATTGACTAAAAAAATAAAGATTTTAGAAAAACCTACTGATTCCCAAAGACAGGAGATATTGATGAGAATCTCCCAATTATATAATCATCCAGAATATGTCGTTTATGAATACATTCAAAACTCTATTGACAGTGCTTTTGAAATTAAGGACAAAGAACCTTCATATGATACAAGAAAAATATTAGTGCATATCGATTATTCTAAAAAACAGTTTATCATTCAGGATAACTGTGCTGGTATGGATGAAGAAGAGATTGAAAACCTTCCAAATAGCGTCTTTCAATCTAGGAAAAAGAGATCTCCTTGGATAACTGGGGAATTTGGGTATGGAATTCAATCCTTTAGGGCTTGGTTCGACGAAATCCTTATTGTTTCAAAGGCAAGTGACCAATCAAAGGCAACAGCTATCATCTTTAATCAAAGTGTCGATGCTGAAATAGATGAAAAAAAGAAATTGCCTGATTTTGGAGCTGTTTACCCAGTTAGGGCTAGTTCAATAAACTACAAAAGACCGACCGGAACTGATGTTTGGATAAAAGGAATTAGAAAAAAATTACGGAAAAAATCTTTTGACTTTATTGCAAAAAACCTTTTTACATTGATCCCTATCCACTTTGAAGATGCTCTTGAATCTGGATTGGTAGAAATCCAGATTTATGACTGGAAACGTAGATCTGGAAAATTCTTTCCACGTGTTTACCAATTAAATCCACTGAGACTTTCAGATATCCCAGGAGAAGACATATCTGGAACTATAAATGATAACTCTGGTAAAAAACTTGCTAGTTATCACTTTAAAATTGTCGAACCTATCTACTTCAACAAAACACCAGAGATCAAGGATTACAAACCAAGGTTAAGTAGGCTTGGTACTGAACTCGGAAAACTAAGTCGCTTAAAAAGCCTCCAAGATTTTGGTAGATCGAACGATGTAGATCTATTGATCTGGGATAGGCCTGAATTAATCGGAAAAATAAATATAGAAAGAAAAATCCCCATCCGCATTGACAGGACTGATTTAGAACCATCATTGGAAAGTCAAGTATTGTTTGATAAAATTGCAGAATTAACCCTCCAAATCCAAGAAAAATTTGATGAAATGGATAAAAGGAAACTCGAAGAACATGAAGAATCACTTTCAGAGATAATGTCCGATGTTTTTACTGACCTCTCAAAAGAGTTAGATGCTGATTTATTTGGACGAAAAAGAAAAATACGCAGTTCTAGCGGCTTAATAACTTCTATGATAGAAACTGGTGCTGGATTTGTTCTTGGTAACAAAGATTTCCATGGAGACGGATCTCAAAAAGGAGACGTGTCTTCTCAAATTGATGATTCAGGAAAAGAAGGTATCGAATCAACTATATCTGATGAAAAAACCCCATCTCCTTCAGAAGAAGGTACTGGACAAATGCCATATAAAGATATAAAACAAAGAGGCATGGGCGTGGAATTCAAACCTCTTGGTACTACTCAACCTCCATCAAATGTTTGGGGAGATAGAATGATAGTAGTCAATACCGAACATCCATTTTACCGTGAAAGACTTACTGAACATAAGAGCAAAATTATTACAAAAAGACTTATAGCTTACCTAGCTATTGTAACTACTCCATGGTTCCTTGATAAATATTGGAATAAAAGAGGTGTAGAGCCTGAAAGTACCGATAAAATTCAAAAAATTGTCGAGACGATAGCGAGAGTAGAAAAAATACTTTGGGATAAAAGAGAACTCATAAAGAAAAAAGTTGCAGAGGTAGAAGATGTTTGATAAAACAGTTCTCGTAAAACTCCAAAAACTTGCAAGTGAATATAAAAGGGCGGATCTGCCAAATACTAAAATTAGCAAACTATGGGAAATTGGAGATTATCTTATAAAAATTGGTTTAACCTCACAAGGGGATTTTTGGAAAATTCAGAAACAAGACGTTTTTGTTAGTAGGGCCATCCTGCTTAGATCATATTGGGTCCGAAAAGCATTTACTAAGTCCGAAGTGGAAAAAATAAATCTAAATATCTCAAAAATTTTACCAGTCCTTCCTTATCTTGCTCCAAAATCAAAAAAATTATCTCCAAAGGAAAAACAAGTGATCAAGAAGAAAATATTACATAATGAAATCCCCACTGGAATAAAATTAGCCAAAAAATCTAAACAAAGAAAAATAGAAACTCTGGAACTTGTAAAAAGACTTAATCTCTTGATAAAAACTATTGAATCTGAAAAAATTAGTCTCTTTAAGAAACAATATCCAAAACAAAATTTTGAACATTTGAAGAGGCAAATTATTGATCTACTTCAGGGCGCTTTACCAACCGAAAAACACACAGATTCCTTAGAGCATGCAAAAAGCTTTGCCTTAAATATCGATCCTCAACTCTCTGAAATATTCGATATCTTATACATTGCAGCAAAAAAAACAAGGACGGACTCAAGACGCATGCAAAAAAGAGTTTTTGACCCATATCTGATTTCTCCTTTTGTGGATCAACTCTTCTTCAAAAAGAAAGAAATCTGAGAATCTTTCTCATCAATATGACTAAAAATTGTGACTTCTTTCATTTATTGTGATAACATGAATAACTATTGGATATTTGTGGTAAATGACTGGAAAGATTCATCTGGTCACAAGCACAAGGCAAATGAAATTTTTGATACTCTGAAAGTAGATAAAGTTTGGGGTATTGGAGAGCGTACTCCAAATAGAAAGAATTTGTCTTCTGGAGATAAAGTTGTTTTTTATCAAGCAGGTTCAAATGGACAAAGATTTCTTGGTCATGGAACCTTATCATCTAAATGTAAACATTTTTCTAAAGATTCTCATTATTCTGAAAAAACTAATAATATCATTTACGAATGGGGTAACATTGTTACATTCGAAGATTTTGATGCTTTTGAACAATCAAAACCTCTTTCAGATCTGGCCGAAAACTTGGATTTCATTGTAAAAAAGGAAATGGCTGCGGCTTATTTTCAAAGTGGTGTCAGATCAATAACAAAGACTGATTTTGACATGATTGTTTCTGAAGATCTTGTTAAAATATCTCAAAAAGGCCAAGAAGAAGGTATTGAAGATAAAGGTTTGTTCGTTCTTGAGAAATATCTCCAAGATTTTATTGTTAGTAATTGGGATAACATCGATTTTGGTCAAAAACTTCGTATTTATCAAGATGATGATGGAAATCCTGGTCCGCAATATACTACTGATGTGGGTTATATAGATATCTTAGCAATTGATGAAAAAAATAATTTTGTTGTAATCGAACTGAAAAAAGGACGTGAGAGCGACAAAGTTGTAGGTCAGTTACTCAGATATATCGGCTGGGTAAAAAAGAATTTGGCAACCAAAGACCAAGGTGTTCAAGGAATTATAATCTGTAAAGATCTTGATGAAAAACTTGAATATGCCGTATCTGCAGTTTCAAACATTTCGATAAAACGGTATAGTATGAGCTTTAAATTACTCTAATCTCTCTCGGCAAAACGGATTTAATGCCCAAGCCTTGCCAGTTCGGTGCTTTGCACACGAAGACAATAAAACCGTTTTGCCTTGGTTTCCTGTCTTTCTTCAATTCTAATTTTCTAAATGCCTAGTTGAAACCTCGGAAGTTTACTCGCTTCATCATCAGCCCTGTAATGGTGCGGGCTTCGAGTGAAGCTCGCTTGAATAACTTCCTCGACAGGAGAGTTCGGGGAAGAGCAGGTGATGAAAAATGAATGTAGGAAATTTCGAAGGAGTTTGGGAAGGAGAATGTTATCGGTGCTGGTTTGAAAAGAAGGTGGAAGAATGACGCAAAATTTCAAGAATCTGAAAGTATATGGAGAATCATTTAGATTATCTAAAGATCTCTACCTTTTCTTTCATGATAAAAAAATGTCTTTTAGAACAAAAGAGCAAGTGTTAGCCTCAGCTTCTTCAATCTGTGCAAATCTAGCTGAAATGGCTGCATTTGACTCAAAAGGAGCAATCAAGCAGAAGGTTACAACTTGCATTGGAGAATGCAATGAAACTGAATATTGGCTTGATTTGATGCACGAGTTAAAGATTCTGCCTCAAAGAGAGCATATTGATTTTCTTGGGAGACTTGTGAAAATCCGGAGTATGCTCTTCAATTTGAAAAGAAGTGTGGAAGGTGGTTGAATGTAATAATCTGGAAATAATGAATGAAAACTCCCAAGGTTGCTCCTATGCTTTGCATAGCTGGTCAGGAAGATACTATCGCTTCACTAGTGTTTTTGATTCATCCTTGATGATCTTGTTCATTTTTCCTATCATTATGTCAATAATACTAATAGCTTCATCAAAGCCTTTATCATGACTGCTCAGAAAAGAAAGCTCTGCATCATTGATTATTTTATCTAATGATTTGTATCTTAGAAGTACTCTATCTAATATGGGTTCATCATATTTTACTCTGCGTCCAATTTTTTCATCCTTCAACAATATATCCTGGAGTTCTCCATATTCTTGAGTAAGCTTTTCATTTACTTTTGAAAATTTCTTTCTCTCCTCCTCATTTATCTTTATGAACTTTCTTTGTTTTGCTATTGCTTTATCAACCATTTTTCTTAATTTAATTAAATTTTTCTTAAATGCAAGTAATTTCGCCCTATTAGATTTTGCTTCTTCAGGCGTGTACCCTCTATTAACCGCATTATTTTTTTCTTTGACAGTTGTTTTTTCTGTAAATTTCTTTTTAGGCTGCCCTTTTGTTTGTTCTCTTGTTTGACCTTTGAAAAATGAAGGTATCTCTATTTTTTCAAACTTTTCTAGGTGTAAAGTTATCCCGCCGAAAATTATTAGTACGATCGAATAAATGCCATTTACTCCCAACTTACCTTCCACGAGTGATACTAGTAAAACTGCCACTCCCACAAGGAAGGTAATTATTGAAATTAGTACTTGCGACCATTCCTTAATTATTTCCAAATCCATTTACTCTACCTTGCAACCAATAAATAAAGTCCAATAAGCACAAGGCCTAATGGTACAACTGGCTCTTGTGTTTGTATATATACGACAATTCCACTTGTAACTATTAAGGCACCAATCACATGAATTGTAATTCTTCTCATGCTTAACGAATTAGAGAAACTCTTTTTTAAATAGAATCAAATAACCTAATGTCATAAGGTGAAAAGAAATGAAATCTGCAAAAAAGAAGTTCAGAAAGCAGCAAAACAAAACTGCAAAACTCGGAACAGAAAACTGCAGAACTCACGACGTAAAACCCACAACTCTAAACCCTAAACTCAAAACTGAATTGCTCGCCGGGCCCATTTTCTTATTATCGGTTTGCAGTTTTGAGTATTGAAAAAACTTCAATGATCTTGTGCCAGAGCATCCATATCATATCGTATCCCATTAGATATCCTAATCTTACGTAAATCTATGATGATTTCTCTAACATATCTTTTCATAAGCTGAATCTCCTTTTCGCTAATTTCAATAGTATGACCTGGTTTAGAAAATACTTTTTTCGACAATATCTGAATTTCTCCATCAACTGACCGTGGTTCGCAGTGTGCAATCTCATTTCGAAATTCGACTATCTTTTTCAGTTTTTTATAAACATTATCACCTAACTTTTTATTTACTTTTTCTGTTTTGCAAATGGATGAGAAAATGGGGAGTTTTGGTCCAAAAGTCAACCTCTCAAAAAATGTTTCTCTAAATAACTGTCTTTTTTTATAATTTGATTGAGAAAAATAATCAAGAATGAAATTTTCTATTTCAGTTTCAGCAATGATTGAATATTGAATTATTTTTCCACATCTTATAAAAAATTCAGTATGTTTTTTAGGTTCCATCATTCCTAATTGTTTAGATATGAATAAAAAACGGGTCTGGAAATAATTGATCTCGTATATTTATGATAATGTTAAATCTTTGATGATCCTAACATATTACGAGAGGTATAATCAATGGACATGGACAAGATTCTTTCTATCAAAAATGTTCCAACTGGCTGTATGATAATTGCAGCCCTAGCTATAACTGGCGGACTCTCACAACCAGAAAATCTTTTCATTTGGCTTTCAGTTGGAGGGGTTTCATTTGTTTTTGGGCTAATTACATTTGCGTTAAATTACCTAATTAGAAAACACGAAGCCGACCAAAAACTCAAAACAGAAAAAATTAAATCAAAAAGGCAAAAAGACCAATCAAGACACAGAGAAACTCAACTTAATAAAAAACTCACAGCCGAATCTCAAAAAACACAGAGAGAATACTTACGTAGAGAAAGGGCGCAGATGAATATTCAATCTACTAATACTGATAATGCTTGGAAAACAATAAGAGGTTTATTTAGATGAAAAACATGGGAACTCCCAGAAAGAAGTTCAAAAAGCAGCAAGGTTCCTTGTATTTTTCCTAACTCGAAGCAGCTAAAAGTTAATAGCTATTGATGAAATTATCTATCAAGGTGAAAATATGAAATATTTGATCATGTTTGCAGTTCTTTTGTTTGCAGGATGCCTGGGTGAGGCTTCAGAAGACAATACGAATGCTGATGCAAATGACAATACCCTGAGCGTGGGATCTGACAAAACAACCGAACCCGAGGATAAGAGCGGAACAATAACAACAGGAAGCTTTGAGCAGTGCATTGACCAATGCTCATCCGGAATTGGCAGTGGTGAATACTGCGAGGATGGCTGCAGATTCGAAAAAGCAGAAAATACCAAGGATGTATCCGTCTGCCATGAGCTTGATCAAAAAGACAGTATTCCAGAGTGCTATGGTACTGTTGCAATTGCAGCTGGAGACATTAAAATCTGTGATCAGTTAGCTGAGCAGGAAGATCGAAACCACTGCGTTGCAGCATTTTCCCCAAGATAATTATTTTTTTCAATTTTTTCAGAATATTACCAGTGTTTTAACTTGAATTTAATCAGACTAATACCCATCATAAATCCATCTCTAAGAAGATTGAATTTGGATGTTCCAGCTTCATTCCATTCAATTGGGATTTCTTTTATTTTCAGTTTCTTCCATTGGGCTCTAACTAAAAATTCAGCATCAAAGAACCATCTTTGATCATCTATTTTTTCAAAAATACCAACTGCTTCTTTTCTCCTGAATGCCTTGAACCCGCACTGGTGATCTGAGATTTTTGACCCCAAAAGAAGGCGCACCAGCCAGTTGAAGCATTTGCTTGCAACATGCCTAAAAAAATCTCTTGATGTTTTTGATCCTTTAAGATATCTGGATGCAACTACAATGTCTGCTCCTTCTTTGATGGGAGCAATGAGTTTTTCCAGGAATTTAGGTTCTGATGCAAGATCTGCATCCATAAAGATTATGATATCTCCAGTTGCAAATTTTGCTGATCTGATAATTGATGCTCCTTTTCCTAATCTTTTTTTACTATGAAGAAGCCTGATTTGCGAATTCTCGAGTCTTTTTGCAATCTCAACTGTTTTATCCGTGCTTCCGTCTTCACTGATAATTATCTCTGTTTTTTCAGGTATTTTGGCAAGTATCCGCTCAATCTGTTTAACTGTAGCCTCTAGTATTTTCTCTTCATTGTAAACTGGGAGGATTACAGAGATCATATGGTTATATCATTTGATTAGCCCTTAATAAATTGTCCGTATGCCATACCTCTCAAAATCAGCTTATTTTTCCAAGAACTGTCGCAATGGTCTCCAAAGTCTTGAGAATCAAAATCCCTATCATAAGAATTGGCTTGCTATAGAATCTCTTATTTGCAAAAAACAATTTCAATCTATAAAAAACGCTTGTGTGTTTGGATCTTGTTGCAGTTTTTCCATAATAGTACTTTTTCTTGAGCCATTTTCCAAGTTTAAATCCTTCTTCGTGATGCAGTATTCTGGATTTAATTCTGGTTCTAACATCAAATCCAAGTTTTTCTATTTTATCAGGTAGGGCTGCTTCTTCAAAAAATATCACTTCCTCATCGAATCCGCCGGCTTTCCTTGCTGTTTCCAATCTGAAAAATCTTGCTGATTCAATTGTGCTTCCAGAATAAAAACTGCGTTCATAGTCTCTGACTTTGACCCAGAATGTTTTTCCAATACTTCTCTCTGGGATAACCACGCCTCCAGTTTTTGGGCTCATCCTCTCTACACATTCACTGATTACATGTTTCTCAAGTTCCATATCCGAGTCAATAAAAAAAATATATTCTCCTTTGGCATTAGCTATTCCAATATTCTTTGCCTTGGCTCTCTCTCCTTTATCCAGAATTAGTTTGGCAGAATATTTTTTTGCAATTTTTCCTGTTTTATCATGGGAAAACTTATCAACAACAATAATTTCTATTTTATCATAACTTTGTCCTTTGATGGACTCTAGACATCTGGAAATTTCCTTCTCACTATTGAATGTAGGAATAACTACAGAGACAAGCTCTCCCATGATCAGACTTATGCTCCTGTTCTTTTAAAACTAATCTTGAATTATTACCCCATGCCTAAAACTGATGAGGAAGCAATAACATTGTTTCTCAATGATTTTGTTAATCAGCTGACCTCTATCTATCCTTCTGAAATCCAATATATAATATTAGCTGGAAGCGCATCCAGGGGAGATTTTGTCTTAGGCAAAAGCGATCTTGATATGGGCATAATCATCAAGGAAACAAAAAATGTTGCTAAGGTGAAGAAGTCTGCCCTTGAAATCTTTTGGAAGCTTGATGCGAAGCAAAATATGAAATTTAAACAGTCTCTTAGTGTTCCAAATGGGCAGTATAAGCCTCCATTTGATGTTGTTGGGCCAGAAGGAAACCCAAAAAAAAGAGATCTGTTTGCACTAATCTCTCCATTTTTCGGGTATCAAAGGGCAATGCTCCAACATACGGTTCGCTATGGAAAAATTCTCTATGGGGATGATTCCGTGCTCAAGCTCTTCAAAAAAAGATATTCGAAATGGGGCCTATTCAAGATCCTCTTCTCATATGACTTGTTTCTCTCAATATTTTCTGTTTTTTCTTTTTTCATAGATCCAGATCAATCACTAAGAAGATCAACGCGTGCTCTTCTCTATACTTTCGAGGATGATCTCTCCCACCCATTATTCAAGAAAGCAAGTCTAACAAGGCTTAATTTTGACAAGATCATCAAGGAATGGTCTGTTTGGAGAAAGTTCTCATTTTGTCTATCTGTCCCGTTTAGTGTTCTCTCAAAAATAATCTCAGAAGTGTGGAAAAGGTTTAAAATTATTTTTTAGGGTAGACTTTTATTAATCGTTTTCTCCTATTTTATCACTTATGCGAATTCCTCATACTCTCTGGCGGATTCTTGAACTTAAAAGAAACCAGTGGAAAAGCCAGGATGAATTTGAAGAAATGCAGCAGGAGCAATTAGTAAAGCTTGCAGATCACGCTTCACTAAATGTCCCATACTACAAGAATTTGAAAATCCGGGATATTGATGATCTTGCAGATCTTCCATCTCTAACCAGATCTGATTTTCTCAAAAATAAAGACTCTCTTATCAGCAGGACTGCCAATATGAATGACCTGATTGTAAGAAAAACTTCCGGATCATCCGGAACACCAATGAAGGTTCTTATTGATTCAAAAGAGAATACGTATAGAAGCGCAAATAGCTATTATGCATTTTCTGAAGCTGGCATGAACCTATTAGATGATGTGGTGTTTATCTCCCATGCATTAAGTTCGCCGCCAAGGTCTGCTTTTGTCAATTATCATTTCTTTGATATTCTGGAAACTGAAAGGGATCTGCTGCGCCAAATAAAAAAAATCAATCCAAATATCCTTTGGGCGTATCCAAGTATTTTGGTTCTTCTTGCAAACAGAAATCAGAAGGAATCTTTCAATATCTCAATACCTCGGATATTTACTCAGGCCGAAATTCTCTCAGCTCCTGCAAGAGAGCTGCTAAAGCGTTCCTTTAATTCAGAAATCAGCGATTTTTATGCTTCTATGGAATTTGGAAGAATTGCATGGGAATGCGAAGAAGGAAGCATGCATCTTTTATCCGATTCAATGATTGCAGAGGTTCTGGATCCTAGCGGAAAACCAATAAAAAATGGAAAACCTGGGAGGCTGGTCCTGACCCAGCTCTTCAAATATGCCATGCCGCTAATTCGCTATGAAATTGGAGATGAAGTTTCTATTGGAACAAAATGCAAATGCGGAAGAGGATCTCACATCATATCATCAATCAAAGGCAGGCTCAATGTTCATGTAGTTCTGCCCAGTGGAAATCTTTATCCAGCAACATTCGTAGATACACTTCTTCGAAACCTGCCAAACCTTCTTGAATTTCAAATAGTTCAAAAGTCCAGGGACCTTCTGCTCATAAATGTAATTGAATCAAAACCAATGGATCCCAGCCAAATTGCAAAAGCAATCAATCTCGCAATGCCAGAGCCCATGGATATAGAAGTTGCTTTTGTTGATTCAATCAAAAGGGACAGATCCGGGAAATTCACTCATCTTATCTCTGAATTATAATGCTCGGGCACGTCAGCGTTTTAAATTTCATCATTCATAGCCTAATTATGGACTCCTCCTTTTTTCAAAGGCTGAAAATCTTTCTTTCTATAAGGCAGCAGCAATGGCAGTCCAAAGAAGATCTTGAAAAGATACAAATGAAAAAATTGCTTGAAACTCTGAATTCAGCTAGAAAAACCAAATTTTATGGAGGTGCTCTGGCCAAGTTCAAAAATAACGATCTTCTTGATGATTTATCTCACTTTCCAATAACCAGCAAAACAGATCTCTCAGCAGCACCAGAGGATTTCCTAAGAAGCAGTCTCGACAAATCAAAACTCATAGTAGAAACCACATCCGGCTCAACAGGAATTCCAAAAAAACTTTTTTTTGATTCGTATACTACTAATTATCGTGCTGCCCTTCTTGCCATGATACAGCTTGAATTCGGCAGAAGTCCATTTGATCTTTATGCAGAAGTCTCGCTAAAGACTCCGCCTCCATTTCCTCTTTCATCACTAGGTCTTTATAGAAAATTATATCTTCCTCTTCTTGATGATGAAGAAAAGACATTTTCAACACTAAATGAAAAAAAGCCGGATATTCTTGCCTGGTACCCCTCAATGCTCACAATGATGGCAAAGATAAACGATGACAATGGAAATCCACTCAAGCTCAAAAAAGCATTTTCTGGCGGGGAACTACTAACAGGCCCATCAAGAAAGCTCATTGAAGATTCTTTTTCCTGCCAGGTGTTCAACCAATATGCTGCAACTGAAGTTGGTGCAATAGCATTTGAATGTCCGGAAGAGCACAGTTTTCATATAAACTCAAATTCAGCTCTTGTTGAAATTGTGGATGATCAGGGAAATCCCAAAGAACAAGGGGTAGGTAGAATCATTATTACAAGCCTCATTAATCAGTCCATGCCACTAATTCGCTATGATATTGGAGACCTTGGCAGCTGGGGAGGGGAATGTTCCTGTGGACGTGGTTTGCCAACTCTGGAATCAATATCAGGGAGGGCCGATGACCTTGTTGTCCTTCCAAGTGGCAAAGTCAGATCAGCGCGTCACATCATTCCGCTGGATTTTCTGGACTCAGTAAAACAATATCAGATTATTCAGGAATCTGAAGATCGCTTCACATTCAGGTATGTGCCAGCCAAATCTTCACTTTCACAGAAAGCACAGGAATATTTTGAAAATCAGATTCGTACCGGATGCCTTGGCGAGGATATTCATGTGGATTTTGAATCTGTGGATTCTATCAAACGCGGTAAAAGCGGAAAGCTGAGGAAAGTTATTTCTAAGCTCACAAAGAAATAATATTATAATAAGGAAACCAGATAGTCTAGTTATCGAAGGTGGGCGAATGCTGGAATTATCAATGATGCTTGCGAAGTTAAAGCTGAATCAATGGAAAAGCGAGGATGAATTCAAGCAGATCCAGGAGCAGAAATTCAAGCAGCTTTTTTCCTATGCTAAAGAATATTCGCCTTACTACCGAAAAACTCTGAAAGATTGCACGTTTTCTAATCTTGAGGATCTTCCTAATCTTCCACTAACTATGAAAAAATCACTACAGAGCGCTCCAGATGATTTTCTCAGCTCAAAATTTACTAAAAAATCTCTTATAAAATCATCGAGCTCAGGATCTACAGGAGTTCCAGTAGATATCTATCATGATAGGAGCGAGGCTCATTTTGGTCCTGGCTTTGAGCTTCATCAATTTACTGAAGCAGGAGTCAATCCCTTTGACAGCCAAATCCGCATAACCCACAATGACTACAAACAAAATTTCATCCAGAAACTTGGCATCTTCAGAAGAAAACACCTTCCGTTTTCCAATTCTCCGCAAAAAAATCTCCAAATCATAAAGCACGGACCGCAGAAAGTTCTGATTGGCTTTACATCTGTTTTAGTTCCTCTTGCAAGAGCAAATCTGGAGACTCGCGCAAAAGCAAAAATAATCTTTACTTCTGGGGAAGTGCTCTCTGAATCTGATCGTAAATTAATCAGCGAATCTTTCTCCTGCCCTGTCCGTGATATGTATGGATGCGTTGAAACTTCCTGGATCGCATGGGAATGCGAAGAAGGCAGCATGCATCTGTTTTCTGATTATCTGATTGCTGAAATTGTTGATGATGACTATCGTCCCACAAAAGGCTCTGGAAACATAGTAATCACTCCCCTCTGGAAACGATCAATGCCTCTTATCCGCTATTTCCTGACTGATCAGACTGCTATAGCAAAAAGGTGCAAATGCGGAAGGGGCTCTACTGTTATCAAACCAGTAATCGGAAGGGATGATGATTTCATTGTTCTAAAAAACGGTTCAAAACTTTCTCCTGCTGTCATCTCATGCGCATTGAATGATGTTAATGTTAAGGAATACCAAATAGTGCAAAATGCAATTGATGATTTTGTCTTTAAGTATGTCCCGGCCAAGGGACTTGACCTTGTCAATCTCAAGAAAATTTTCAAAGATCAAATAGGCGATGCAAATATAGAATTTGAGGAATTGGATAAAATTAGCTGTACCAGGACAGGGAAAAGGAAAAAAATCATTACCAGGATCTAATTTCTTCTCTTATCATTTCTTTTGTTTTTTCTGATCTTTTCCTCACCATCTTAAAATTTTCAGAGATCAAAATGCCAATTTCATTTCGCTTTTCTATTTTGCCCATTATTTTCTCAATATCTATTTCATCCACTTTGCTCCAGCTATCTTTAGCAAAATCTCCAAGAACTTCTTTGAACTTGAATGTATTTCCAATTGCAAAGAAGGGCGTTGCGGAAAGTGTTCCAAGAACAAGAGGATGCATCCTGCTGGATATTATGAATTCTGACCCTGCAACTAGTGCAGCAACCTCATCTGGATTCTGAACTATTCCAATTGACTTTGCATTGCTTTTTTCTGCAAGAATCTTGTTTATTTCAACATCTGCCCCGTTTGCAGGCATAAATACAACCTGAAATCCGGATTTTGCCACTTTTTTGCTAAGTTCTATCATACTGCTGGCATATCTCTTGGACTTCACATTCTCAGCGCAAAATATCACTCTTTTTTCTCTTTTTGTTTTTTCTGGCTGTTTATATGTGAAAACAATATCAGCTGTCAGTTTTGCTTTTTTCACTCCAATTTGTCTTAGAAGCCTGGCACTTTTCTCCTCACGAACAAAGATCAGATCAGCCATGTTCAAAAATAATGAAGCAAAGTTCCCATTCAAAAGCCCTTCGAAAGGCCCGAATGTTTGAGGAAGTATGATGATCTTCTTTTTTAGTATTTTTGCAAATAAAAACTCGCTAAATGTTGTAACAAATCCGTATTTGGGACTTATAAAATCCCCTCCAGGACTGATCAAAACATCACAATTGAAAAATTCAATCAATGGTTTTTCAAATTCCCTGTTGAATAAAAAAAACTTTTTTCCGATGAAGCGGAAAACCAGTACTGATAGGATGTGAGATCCATATATGAACGGATAATTTAGTATGTCCAATCTGCTTTTCTTTTTAACTGGCCATGGCCATCTTTCAAGTTTTACATCCACTTCAGGGCATTTTTTTCTAGTGAATTTTGGATCTGATACCAATGCAGTTATTTCTGATTTTGGAACAATCTCTCTCATCCATCTAATCGAAGTCTTGAGCAGTGCCATATCTCCGACATTTGGACTCCAAGAATGAGGTATGAGTATCTTCATCACTCGGTATTCTGGTTGCAGCTTTTAAATATCTTCGATGATAGTCTTTTCTGAAAATTTATGGATGATCTATCTCACTACTCAAAAGAAGTTGCCAAGGGCAGCCTTTGGAGTATGGCTGGAAGTGTTGTTTTCTACACATCTTCATTCTTTTATGTCATTTTGATAGCTCATGCACTGTCCCAAAATGATATTGGTCTTTTCTTTCTTGCACTAAGTATTGTTTCGCTTGGAGCAACATTCGATAATTTTGGCCTGGGCACTGCACTCTCTCGTTATGTGCCTTATTTTGAAGGGAAAGACGAGAAAGGAAAAATCAAGCCTCTTCTGAAACTAAGCTATTTGGTAGTTACCTTATCATCCATTGTTCTCCTGGTCATCTTCTGGTTTCTTGCAGATTTCATTGCATCAATTTATTCAAATCCAGCACTTGCAGGAACGATCCAGACACTTTCCATATTCTTTCTCTTTAGCAATATTTTCAATATTAATATCTCTTATTTGCGCGGAAGAACCAACATTCGTGCCATGCAATATTCAGCCAATCTTCAAAATCTTTCAAAGCTTATCCTAACTGCGTTTCTCTTCTATTTCTATGAAGCATCTCTTCTCACTCTTATTGCTGGTTTCCTTTCATCTTATGTAGTGAGCATCATCCTCTCATCCTTTTTTGTAATCAAAGATACATTTACTCTTCCAAAGAATGAAACTCATTTTTCCGTTTCCAATTTTATATCAGAAATTGTTCCATTTGGTCTGATGCTGAGTTTAATTCATTCTGTCGGAACAATCTTTTCTTCTGCTAATCGTATGCTCCTTGGATATATGGTAGATCCAATAGAATCTACTCAGGTAATTGCAATATATGCTGTGGCATTCACACTTGCGAATGTTCTGATGGCACTGCCTAAATCAATAGGGGATATTTTCCTTCCACTAATATCCCGTTTGTACGGTAAAAAGGAACTTGGTAAGATTTGTTCAATTACAACTACTGCTCAGCGATGGTCTCTTTTCCTGACTATTCCATTCGGTATAATCATGATATTGTTCTCAGGAGACATACTTTCCTTGATGTATGGAGAGTCATATCGAAGCGGAGAATTAGTTATGTCCATTCTCACTCTTGGAATACTTTTGAGTGTCGTCTCCTATGTGTTCTCTCTTTCCCTGGCAGCGATGAAGCTTGTAAAAATTCAGCTTTTAATTGCAGTTGTCTCAGGTGCTATAAATCTTACTTCAAGTGCCATACTCATCATGATGTTTGGCATGGTTGGCTCAGCAATTGGTTCGTTTATTGGTTTTATCATAAGTATCCTTTTGCTAAGTTATTATGCAAAGAAATACTTCAACTTCAAATTCTCTTCAAAAGTACTCAAATTGGCTGTTTCGGGAGTTTTGGTCATGGTCATCATGCTCCTAATCCGTCCCTATTTGCTCTCATTCTTTGGCATTTTTCCAGAAACTGAGGCAATGGGAGTTGGTCTTTATATTTCAAAAATAATCCTGATGGGCTATATGGCTGTTTTGGCAAGCATCTCAATGTTCTTCTTTTTGATTTTTGCTCTTATTCTGAAATGCGTTTCACAAGAAGACGTTTCTCTTTTAGGACAAGCAATGATGAAAGCAAGGGTGCCAAAACCACTTATCAAATTCACAAAAGATCTTGCATCCTATGGCGTCGGGGCGGACTAATCAATTCCATATCCTAATGTTTTTATGTTTCTACTTGAGATTATTCCAATGACAACCAGAAACAATGATGAAACTACAACTGATGGAACCAGAATCAGCATGATTAACATTCCAAAAATTATGCCAATTTTTCCTCTGTCCTTGTATAGCTCATAAGTTTTTTCATCGCCCTGAAGATATGCGCTTTTTGCCATTAACATAATTGGCAAATGAATCCTTTCATATCTCTTGACAAAGACTACTGTTTTCCCAAAATATTTTTTGAAGTCCTGGAAAAATAATAATGATTTCATGGGCCATCTTATTAGTCTTGGAAAACCTGCAAAAATTGAACCGTAGCGCAATTTGCTTGGATCTGAGGATTTATCGACAACTACATCCAAGCTTTTTTTCTTGTACTCTACTACTATAACATCATCAGCAGCTGGGATTTTTTTATTGCCAAATTCCATCAGCGATCCATTTATCATTGCACTTACGATTCCCTTTGCACGTTCATTCTTCCTAAATATTAAGAAGGAAGTAGCGCCAGTCAGATGAAAAAAACAAAACAAAAATGCTCTTGCATAATTTCCAAGAAGCAGCCATGCTTCAAAACCACCGCGTGAATACAGATATCTTTTTTGTGTATTGTCTGTCAAGGGCATTTCCAATAGTTCATGGTATGTTGTTGCTTCAGTGTGCTCAACATTAATCCCCATCTTCTTTATCCTTTCAATCATCTCTACATCGTCCCCTCCGAAAAAAAGAGGGTAGAATGGCAAGCCTGATTTTCTCAATATTTTTTGTGGGATGCAAGAATAATGGAATACATATTCATGTTGAATTTTTTCCTTGTCACGTCTCCATTTAGGTATGGCAATAGTATTTTCTTTTTGTACTCTGCGAACGAGTTCCTCAACAAGTGTTTCTGAAACAGGAAAACAATCATCGTCTGCAGAAATGATATTCTCATAGCCTTCATCAAGTGCAGTTTTCTGTCCAATGTAAAAAGCTCCTGCACACCCATTTCTCCCCTTTTCTTTTATGTGCAAAATATCCTCTGGAGCCCCGTCCAAAAAATTGTCATTTTCACCATAAACAATGATTATGTCGAAATCTTTGAATGATTGTTTTTCAAGAAGATCAAGATGTTTTTTCAAAACTTCTGGATTCTGATAAGTAGCAATGACTATGGCTGTTTTTGCATGATTCCCCTTTCTCCTGTCAATTTTTTTCGAGATGATGCTCTCCAGTTTTGGGGCTGATAAATCTTTCATTTATTCCCTCTTTTGAATCAGTTCAATAAATAAACTTGCTATTCCAGCGAGCATGATCCAGTATGTTGCTATTGCAAATTCTTTGTTGTCTGTTATTACTGCAATTAAAAAAATCATAATTCCGATCCAAACTGGCTTTTTTCCATCCAGATTTCTTTTATAAAAAATGAAAACAAGAACTGCAGATATGATGGCACTTATAATTTCGCTTTGAAACAAATTGATCATGAACCAGGCAATAGCTGGCCAGATGTACTGTTCGTTTTTGTAAATCAAATCACGTATCTTTTTCTCTTCTATGATCATTTGTCCCATCTCTTCAGAACATAAATACTGCCAAGTATGACTGTCAGGATACTTATGCCCATTCCCATCTCAAATGAATCCTGGGAAGCGTATCTCATAGTGATCTCAAGCTCTCCAGTCTCATCTATCCAGTACCCATTCATCTGTCCGTATAATTTAATCGGCTTTATCACTTTGCCATTCATTCTAAGCTCCCAAAACTTTGAATATTTTTCCGCAAATCCAAGAAGGAATGGCTTTGACGAATCAATTTTTACTGTCCAAAGTGTTGGGTTTATTCTTTCATACTCAATTATCCTGGCAATGCCAGTATTGTTTTGGAACTCTGGTTTTTCAGATAGGCTGACAAAATCCAAAACAGAATGGTTTCCAATACTGATACTGAGGTTGTATTCTCCTTTTTCTAGCTGTATCTCTCCTCCATCAATATTTGCTAGGGATTCCGATTCAAGATTCATGCTCCTATTAGATATGTCAACTTCGAAAGAACCCTTTCCATGTACCACAAGCTCATATGTGCCATTTCGCTCTATCTGAACTGTTCTTGAGATTATTATTGTTCTATTTGAACTCTCAATATAACTAGTATTTTTTCTATGTTTATTGTAATTAAAATCATATTCTGCTTCGAATAGGAAAATGGAATATTGACTATCATTAGCTGATTTTGTTTTATCGCTAACTATGAATTTTGTGTGATTTTCTTCACTGGAAGTTATTGCAAAATTCTCTGGTTGGATCTTTACAGCAGAATATATCTCTTCATCTGCTGCAAGGACAGTTCCTTCGTAAACTGAAAATGGCATTGTTTCTTTTCCGTCAGTACAAATTACAATGTCCTTATCAGCTTTACAATCCCAACCTTCATTCTTTGCATCATTGCCGAATCTTAAAATCTGATGAATATTCAATACATCGAGCAATTCATGCGGAGCATCTCTAAGCTCTTTAATGCTACCATATGTAGAGACCGTTCCTTCAAAATTTGGACGTGTTATCTGTTTTTTCTGGCCAAAAATATCTATTACAGGTACTTCTAAGTCTCCTCCCAGATAAAATACTACCTTGTTCTCTTTTGGTATCTCATCTATCATTTTCCAGTTTTCATCCAGATATGCTGCTGCATAATTTTCTCTAAGATATACTGTACCAGGAGACAAAAGGATATTTACAAGCAGCATTACTAAGAATCCTCCAATCAAGATCTGTTTTTTTGGTCTTTGGATTTTGTTTAATCCGATTGTAATTATAACTATCAAAAATGCCGGTATGATGATACTTATCCTTGCCCATTCTCTCATGGGTCCAAGAAGTTGTGCTAACCCAATCCCAGCAATAATATCAATCATATATGATAAAATTTCATTATGGTGGCCTCTAGCTAGAAAAATCACGGCAAAAATCCCCATCATGAAAATCACCGATAATTGTTTCTCCTTACTGCCTAACTTTTGGTATGAAAGAACGAAAATTATGAAGCTGATTGCAAACAATCCAAATCCAGAATATCTAAATAATATATTTCTAAAAATCAAATAATCCGGTACCTGCGGCCACCAATTATTTGAAAAAGCAAATAAATTCAGTATCTCTCCATGTTTTGATAGATATTCAAAACTGTCTTTTGTTACTGTTCTTGGGTATCCCAATTCCAGATCCTTAGCCAGTAAAAATGAGGGGGCATTTAGAAGTACAAAAATTACAAGAGGCACAAAAAAGAATTTTATTGTCTCTTTTTTATCTCTAAAATATGCATAGATGGTAATGCCAACGTGGAATACTAACATGTACAAAAACGAGTGCGGTAAAAATCCGAACACTCCAAATAACAAACAATACCCAAACAGATGAACCATCTTCCTATTAGTCAGATACTGAAGGCCCAATTGGATAAACATAGGAAAAATTGCATATGTGTACCATATCCATATGTGGCTAATTCGCTCTACTGACCAGAGATTAAGGAAATAAAAAGGTATTAGCAAAATGATCATTATTGCAGACTGTCTATCATTTTTTTCAAAATGTCTTACTAATCGATATATCCCAACACTTCCTATTATCATTGAAATCAGGATAAGTGCGCTTGTAAACTGCGCGTCTGAAAATTCAATAAATTCCGAGAGGATGCTCCACCCTCCAAGCAGCACAAATCTGTTTGTTGTCTGCCTTGTTCCCCCACCAAAAAAAGAGTATATGCTTATGTCCTTTCTTATCTCTCCTGATCCAGAGCCAACAATGGTGTTGATATCTCCATAAATGATCAAAAGTTCTGAATCCATTATCGGTGCTAGAACTGGATAAAAGTTGTAAATTACAAACATAAGTCCAAGAAAAAAAGCTATGTAGCTAGCTTTATTCGAAAGTTGCACATCAGACTTCTTACAAATTCTTTTTTTTAAGCTTTAGTTATATATCAGTGTCACATGAAAATTGCTTTTTTTAACTGGCGCGACATCAAAAATCCTTTTGCAGGCGGAGCAGAGGTTTATGTTCATCAGGTTATGAAGCATTTAACAGCACTTGGCCATGACGTTACTTTATTTACTTCCACTTTTCCAGGATCACCGGAGAAAGAAATTATTGATGGAGTTGTGCACGTTCGTTATGCAGGCAAATATCAGATTTTTTCCAATTCTTACTTTTGCTATAACAAATATATCAAAGGAAAATTTGATCTGATTGTTGAAAGCATAAATGCAATGCCTTTTTTCACTCCATTATTTGCTAAGGAGAAAGTAATTCCATTTATCCACCAGCTGACCAGGGAAAATTGGTATTCTGGAATCTGCTTTCCGATTGCTTTTTTTGGGTATCATTCAGAAGATCATCTTCTTCGTTTATACAAAAAACTTCCAACAGTTGTTCCATCTGAATCTACCAGGGATGATCTTCGTTCGCTCGGGTTTCAAAATATTTCAGTAATTAAAGGGGCTGCAGATGTGCTGCCACATAAAGATTCCAAAGAAACCAATCCAACTCTTCTTTACCTTGGAAGACTTACATCATCCAAGCAAGTGGATCACGTTCTTCAAACATTCCGCAATGTTCTAAATGATATCCCAAATGCAAAATTATGGATTGCCGGAAGAGGTCCAGAAGAATCCAAACTCAAGAAACTGGCAATTGATCTCAAAATTAATGATTCTGTTAAATTTTTTGGATATGTCGATACGAAAAAAAAACCAGAACTTCTATCAAGAGCCCATATCATGCTTTTTCCTGCTGTTCGTGAAGGGTGGGGACTTGTTGTTCTTGAAGCAAATGCATGCGGCACCCCGGTGATAGGTTATAATACATATGGGTTGAGAGATAGTATTATTGATGGAGTTAATGGTTTTCTGGTTGACAATGTCAAGTCCATGTCTGCCAAAGCAATTGAACTGCTCTCTGATACTAATAAAATAAATTCATTGTGCGAAAGTTCTTTGGAACACTCCAAAAAATTTAATTGGGAAAAAACAACAGATGAATTTCGTTCTTTATTTGAAAGAGTGATTGCGAAGTGATTTTTTTGATAAAAAAGATTATAACATTGTCAATATATCTCATACTTTCTCTTCTGATAATATTCCCGATTCTGGGTCCGGGGTATTATCTTACTCTTGATATGCAATGGGGTCCTGAAACCTTTTCTCCTGATCATTTTGGTAGCTTGTATGGCGAAGTATCCAACCCATATGGTGCATATCTCCCGTTTGAACTTGTTTTTGCAGCACTTGCTCAATTCGTCTCAGTTGAAGTTGTTCAAAAGCTATTGCTGTTATTTATCCTTTTTTTCTCTGGAGTTTCTGCTCACTATTCTTTGCCCTCGAAACTCGGAAACAATAGGTTTGTTGCTGGATTTTTCTATTTATTGAATTCTTTTGTATTTGTCAGATTTCTTGCAGGGCATTGGAGTGTTCTATTATCATATGCATTTTGGCCATTTGCAATAAAGTACTTCTATGAATTTCTGGAAAAGCCTGGCGATAGATCTTCATTGGTAAAATGCGCACTTCTAACTTTCATTGCTTCAGTAAGCAGCCATGCACTTGCAATTCTTCTACTTGCATATGCCATTCTTTTCATTTTATACTATGTCATGAAAACAAAAGAACCTCAATTACTAATCAAAAGAACTGCGGCTCTTGGATTGATTATAGTTACACTAAACCTTTTCTGGATACTCCCAACCATCTTAACTTTTGATGAAACCTATTCTCTAACCAGCTCATCCTCTGATTATCTTGAAGATTTTGGCGCCCGTGCTAATGACATGTCTCTTGAACAATCTGTATTTTCGTTACATGGCTTTTGGAGAGGTGGATTTAGGCTTACAAAAGATTTTTTCGACCTTTGGTATGTCCCATTTGCATTTCTTGTCATTATCGCCGGACTGGGGATATATCAACTGCTGAAAACTGATCTGACAAAATGCCTTTTCCTTACAGTCTCATTTGTAGTTGCATTTTTGCTAGCTCTTGGTGCTTCAAGTCCTGTTTCATTTATCTTTGATATTTTCGGAGATACAATCCCAATTTATTTCTTTTTCAGAGATTCACAGAAATTTGTTGGCCTAATTGCATTGGTATATGCTATTGCAGGGGCGTATGGTTCATTTTTCTTATCTCAAAAATTCACTAAATTTTTCTTTATTATGCCTCTTCTTGCAATTCTTCTCTCCAATTTCGGATTCCTATGGCTCAATGGCCAGATCACAGCAACTGAGTACCCAGATGACTGGCAGGAAGCAAAATTACTGATGGCAAATGATACTAGTGAAACTAATATCCTTAGCCTTCCTCTTCATTTATACCGCCCATATCCGTGGGTTAATAGCTTCTCAAAAACAATGGCAACTCCAGCAAGTCAGTTCTTCTCAAAGCCAGTAATTACTGCATCTACTGTTGAGACTCAAAATGTTTATTCAGATTCAAATAGTCCAATAACAAACTATCTCACTTATTTATTTGAAAACAGGGAGCATATCAATAATACTGCAGAGTATCTTTTGCCACTCAATGCAAGGTATATTCTATTATTCAAAGATGACACTAATTCAATCCATTATCTATGGCTATTTTATCGGCATCAGGGAATTGAAAATATCGAGCTTATCTACGAGAGTCCGTCATTCTATCTTTTTAGAAATAATCTTGCAACAGGGCCATTCTTTTCATCCAAGGAAAATGGAAGCTCTACTTTATCCTCTTTTGTTGGCTCTAACATGTACTCATCAGAAGTTGAGTATGAGAAAGTTTCTCCAAACAAATATCAAATAACTAATTCATCATATGACTATACTGTCTATTCTGGAGTATTGAAAAAATCTTATTACTATTCTGGCGGCGAGCTGTCAAAATGGCACAATGTCGCAACAGTATTTGATTCATCTAATGGTGCTGTTTTTGAAAACCGGATGATGCAGGTATCTGCAATCCTTTTTGCACTATCATGGTTTGTTTTATTGTACCTTATCCTGAATCCGTCGGTTCCAGAGATTGTATTCATCTTATTCCTGTTTTTCGTAATTATCTTCTTAATTCTTGAGGGAATAGTTCTTCCGGCAATCATCGGAACACTTTATGTCCTATCATTTATCACAAGTTTAATCTGGTTGCTATTTATCAAAAATAATGTAGCTTTTCCTAAACGTTTTTAAACATGTACCGCTCCTTCATTAGTCATGAACGGTAGAATTTTTATCATATTTCTAGGATTGATGGCATTGACGTCAATGAGCTTTGCCCAACTACAGATGCTTTGTTGTGGCCATCCATATGGTCCTGCTGCTCCTGATTTCATATGTGCTATGGCATGTGATGGCATATGTTTCGAGTGCGGTGACTTTAGTGATTTTGGTTATGACTGCGAAGGCAGCTATGGATATGGTTATACTGGTTATGGGTATGCATGTCCAGATGATGATGATAATGAAGGAAACAAAGACCTTCAGGCTTCTCTAGACTCCAATTGTGAAGAAAATCTCGTTACTGTAAAAAGCGGTAGTTCTCCATTAACTGGAGCCAAAGTAACTGTCCAGGTATACGATGGAGGCCCACTTGATGTAGGAACTACTGATAGCAATGGTGAATTTACATTCTCTGGCTGTGATATGAAAGTTAAGGTATATGTAAGTAGGCCTGGATACGGCTCTGATACTATAGTAGAAACTTTAGTTTCCTGTTCGTCCTGTGATGATGGGGAGCCAGAGCCTGAACCAGAACCTGAGCCAGAACCTGAGCCTGAACCTGAGCCAGAACCAACACCTGATGAGGATCATGAATGTACTGTTGATGGTGACTGTGCACCAGACAAGTACTGCAGTCCAGCTTTCAATTGCGAACTTATAGAAGGTTGCGGCGATATTGTTGATCATGCACTTGTTCCTTATGAGTGTGGCGATGGTGATGACTGTCCTTCTTGTGATAAAGGTTACACCTGCGTAGATCATCTCTGTAAGAAAAACGAGGTTAAGGGTGAAGATGGATTTGTTGGTGAAACAAAACCTGTTAAAGTTACTGTCGGTGACGTCCCTTGTGTTCGTTGCGATGTTGAAGTAACTGGTCCAGATGGAAAGGTTTATACTGGAAAAACAGATGAAAATGGTAACCTTGATCTTCCACTTACTCTGGAAGGTCTATACACGGTTGCACTTCTGGATGAAAATGGAGATGTCTTAACCGAAACAACAGTTAAATCACTTCCAAAACCAAATCTTCCAGATGACACAAAACCATCTGAAACTGGTGATGACACTGGTTCGTTCTTGTTCCTTGTGCTTCTCTTAGCACTTCTCTTAGGAGGAATTCTTTACTGGAGAGGCAAAAACAAGAAATAATTTTTTTTATTCTTTTTCTATTTTATCTTAAGTAAAATAATAACAAAAGCAAACTAATTATCAGTGGTTGATGTATAACATATATCAGCAGTGAATTTCTTCCAAGGTATGTGAGGCTTTCAGTTAGTTTATTCTTTACTTTAAATTCTGGCATAACCTTTCCCAGAAACAACCCGATTAGCACAACCCCAAACCATGGGATTAATGGGTAATGATCAAGTGCAGTATATGTATGAGTTATCCATCCAAGCCAGAACAAATAATCTATTTCCGTATAATGAACCGAAATTCCCGTAATTATCAATATTATCCCTAGTATGAGGTTAAGCCATTTAAACCTGAAAAATAGTGGGGCCATTAATGTGGATACTGCTATGCAGTGTATTACTCCAAATTTTATGAAATCTGTTGGAGCAACTATCCATGTTGCTATGCTTATCAAAAGTGCAACTGCGCCCAATTTCACAGCTCTCTTAAGATGCCTCTTATATCCTTCATTATTCTTCTTTTCGCTTAAAATTAAGGATATTCCAACAAGAAGAAGGAACATGGTCCCAACAACTCTTTGGAATAATACTAGCCACAAATCCTCAAAATTAAAATGAACAATTCTCAAAAATTCAAGATCAAAAGTCAAATGGAAAATTATCATTAATACTATTGCAACTCCACGGAAAGCATCAATGTCCATTCGTCTATCTTTGTACATATTGTGCCTTCTCCAAAATTTCTCTTGATTTGTGATCTGAAATTCCTGTTTTGTGTGCAAGTTTTTCTGGAGTTTCCGGAAAATCAAAAACAGTAACTATTTTTTTCTTAAGCAATTGCCTAAGTGTTCGGTCTCCCATTTTTATGACGCTAACTGGATAGCACTTTGATTTATCTATTCTAAATTCGAGACTGTTCTTGAATGGGTATCTCCATCCAAGAAGGTCAATTTCCTTGTAATCTGCATATGTGATAACGTCCTGCGAGAATTTTGTATTTGTAACGAGCCATGGCCTGTAATATTTTTCGCAGGTTCCGATTTTGCTTCCTTCTTTCAAATCAAGAAACCTTGCATAAACATAAAGCGCTGTTTGTATTCTGCATTTATATCCTGGTTGATTGCGGAATTTGCATTCGATCATATATCTCATGCTATCTTTTTCTGCAACAACATCTATCTCATGACTCAAGCATCTTCCCTGTATGGTCTGCCTTAATTTTGTGTCATATCCCTCTAGGCTAAGAAGCCTTCCTATGAAGTCTTCAAATTCATATCCTGCAGGGCCAATGCGCTGGAGTGCTCTTTTGAGATTATATCTGTGCGAGACTTCCGGCCTCATCTGATCAATTAAATCATAAACCATGTGATAGATTGCTTTGGTGCTTATTCCATTGTAGATATGTGGTGATAGTTGCTGAAGAATCTCATCGCATTCTTTTGGGCTGAGGCCGCTTCTTCTGATTGCTTTTTTTACTTTAGCTTTCTCAAACCTTTCCTTTTCTCCGTTCTCTTTAAGCACCCAGGAAATTGACATCAGTATGTCTGGGTGCGCAAGCGTTTTATTATTTATTGATTGTCTACAACTATTTCTTGGTTGAAATAATCGACTAATCTTTCCGCGGAAATGGGATGATTCTGCGGTAATTTTAAACTTTATCTGCATTATTTTGCTATGCCCAATTATTTTGACGGTTCTTCAGATGATCCTTCTATAATCAAATTCGAGGATATTCTTCTTCCAGATCATATGCCCGATGAGCTGGGGCACCGGGATAAAGAATTGCAGGTGCTTGCAGATTCAATAAAACCTCTGCTATCCAGAAGGACTCCAGATAATCTTTTCCTATTTGGTCCTTCAGGATGCGGCAAAACAACATGTGTGAAATATATTCTCAAACAGCTAACTGACCATTCATCATCTGTTCTTCCTGTGTATGTAAACTGCTGGGAAAACCCAACTCAGATGGCAGTTTATAATAAAATTATTGAAGCAATGCGTCTTCCGTTGCCCCGCCGAGGACTTGCTACAGACGAAATTTTCAGCCGGATTACCGAGTATGTGAAAAATTACAATAAGCCAATCCTACTTATTCTTGATGAGATGGATGGCCTTCGCCATGATAAATTGCTCTATGTAGTCTCAAGAGCAAATGAGCAAAAGCTGAGCTTTGGGATCATTGGAATTACAAACAACAAAGAACTTTTATCCAAGCTTGACTCAAGAGTGCGCAGTTCTCTTCGGTTTTCTGATATGGAATTTAAGGACTATTCAGAAGAGCAGCTCATTTCAATTCTTCGCATCCGTGCTGAGCATGCGCTTGTTCCAGGAAGCTATGATGGTCGATTGCTTACCAAGGTTGCGCGTTCGGTTGAATCAGGTTCTGCCAGAGTTGTGATCGAAAGGCTCTGGAAATCTGCAAAGCATGCAGAAAAAGCAGGCAGATCAAAAATAATGCTTCAGGATGTTGAGGATGTCGCATCCGCAGAGCCTTCGCTCAAACTTTCAGAATATAATCTGTCTTCAGAAGAATTGCTTATTCTGGAAATTCTGAAAGATGGCGAATTACCTTCTTCAAAACTTTATGATAAATTTATTGCAAAAATTCCAAAAACCAAGAGGCAGATACGAAATTATCTTGAGCTTCTTGAGAAAAAAACATTGATTGAATCTGAAGATGTTGAAGCAGATGGCATGCTAAAGCCAAAAATTTTCAGGCTGAGGTGATAAAATGAATGAATTGGTCGTACTTGAGATGCATACTCGGGAAAAACTGAGCAAGTCTCTCTCTAAAATTGAGATTGCACTTGCTGATTGGGATCAATCAGAAACAAAGCCAAAGAAGTTTATGAAAAAGATCATCTATTTGAAAAAATCCCATCGATTATTTTCCAACTGGATGAAAAAGTCTCTCAAAGGAAAAAAAGATTCCAGTTCCAGTCGTATAAGACTTCAAGAATTTACTGAGATTTGCAGAGAACTTAATCCAAAGGTGGAATAGATGGCTGAGCCCAGAACTTTGAGACAGCCGGAAACTCTTGGCACTATTGTTGAAGATGCACACCAAAGTGTCAGAAGAGTGGTTGATGCGCCTGTTCCTGCAGTTGTTCCAAGAGTGCTTGATGCTGCAAGATCTGTCTCAGCTGCACTTGAGTCTATTCAGGATATCATTACTTATAGTTTAGATGAAGTTGAGCCAAGAATAGTGCTCTCAGAG
>JAHJDH010000034.1 GCA_018812625.1 Microcaldota archaeon
AATCTTGGAAGGGGATAAGTGGCGAGAAAGTTGTTGAGTTTGCAAAGAAAATTATGGGAGAACGAGGGATAAGTAGTAAAATGGAATTGAAGAAGGCTGATTGTGGATTGTATATGGTTTTGAGAAGAAGGGAGTTGCTTGGGGAAGTTGAGTTTGAGGAAAGGAGAAGAAAGCAAAGATCTTGGAAAAAAATGAGTGATGATGAAATTGTTGAGATTGCAAGGAAAGTGATGGAAGAGAAGCAAATAACTAAGAGAAAGGAATTGGAAATGACTGATCGTGGATTGTATGGGGTTTTATGGAAAAGAGGATTACTAGATCGTGCATTTGCACATGTAGAACAACAAAGAGATGAAGGTGCAAGAGATGCTGTCATTGATGCATTGTCTGCATTTGGATCAGAAAATCAAAATTCAGAAGAAAAAATAGGAGTTGCATGAAATGCAACAAATCATTCGCTAATTTTGTAGATCTTGACAGCTCCATCTGAAGTGGAATAGACCTGCTCAAAGCCAGGCAAATTATTGAGGAAGATTGCCTTGTAGAGTGCAGAATCATAGAACTTGCCTTTGCGGTCTTCATATCCAGACTTCAGATTTCCGTTTTCAAGCCAAAGGATATCTTCTGTATAAAGCAAAGTAGCAGACGTTACTGGGCCCATATGCACTGATGCTGGCAAATTATATGGGAACTGAAGAATTGCTTTGTTCAGTTTCAAATCTCCGTTTGGATATGTCTCATTGAGATAGTATGATGCAGTAGTTGGCTGTCCATTGATCAGATCGGCCTGACCAACACAATAGGTTGGCTCAGCACGTATAAGCTGTTGGCAGTAATTCATTGTGCCCTGATCCTGAGGAGAGATGCATTCGCCCCTGTAGAATGAACGATAGATTCCGTTTTCATAAATCTTATATGCAACATAGCCAGATTTGTTTGTAAGTGAAGAGATTACACAAGGCGTTTGAGAAATAAAGATGGTTTCCCAAAGATGGTCTGCTTCGCAAACAGATTGTCCTGGTGCCTGGGCAACAGATGTTTCATTGTTCCAAGCACAAGAAAGATAATTCAATGCTCCGTATTTTCCTCCAAGCGTGCCCCCGCCCGCAACAAGCTCAATATCAAAGAGCGCATATTCGCTTCCATGAGCTTTCATGTAAGATTTCAATTCTTCTGGAGTAGCATCCAGATATCCATCTGCAACAGCACCAATCATTTCGTGAGATCGATGTTCATTTCTAAGAACAGCATTTCGGTCTCCAAAGAAATTGATCCAGTGTCCATAATCCCACCAGGAAATTACAACAGAACCTTCAGGAGTATTTTCATTTAGCCACTCCATAGAATCAGTCCAGTAAGGTGAGATTCTCTGACATCTGAAATAGGCTGCTGTGATTTCCAATGGAGATGCACCTTGGTTATTCTGGATAAATGAATAATCAGAATAAAGAGAAAGCAAACAGAGTCTTTGATCATACTGATAGTTAGTACCTTGATCAGCATAGCCAATAGGATCATTTGCAGCTGCACATACAACAGGGTCTCCACTCTTTGAACAGAAGTCCTGGAATTTGGCTTGAAGAGCCATTGGATCGTTTTGATAGAGCGGCTGCGTTGCTCCCCAAAGCAATGAAGGAGCAAGTCCGTTATATACAAATTGAATTGAAACAAGAAGAAGTGCAACAACAATCAAACTAGTGTATGCAGCTTTTTCAAGACCAGAGTCTCCAAGAGAGCTGAAAAATTCATTTGCTCTTGAAAATAGGAATCCGATTCCAACTGCCAAAAGCACTGCAGCATAGATAGTATATTTTGCCTTGATGATACCAACCAAAAATGGAGGCATTATAATTGCAAAGAACAGCAGATAGAGATTGTCTTCTTTTTTTGTGACAAATCTAAATAGTGAATATATAAGAGATACCCAGAATGCAAAGACCCAAAAGAGCAGGAAACTGTTTGCCTTGCCTGTAAACTCAACAGTAGTTCCAAGGAAGAAATTGAGAATTGCAACTGTGATAGTAAATACAGTATTTACAATTACTGAAAATATTAGCATGATATAAGAGAACACAAGAGCAACAGCCTGCCCAATCATGTCGCCTGCTCCAACAACATTGAAAACTGCAACAATTGGCCAGAGAATAGTGGATACAACAGCTGGCCGATTTTCTTCAAAGTATGTATCGGCAAAGAAACCCATCTGATTTCCAAACGATGATGGGGCATTGCCCTGCTCTGCTATTGTCCGGTCCAGAGGCCTTTTATATTCCGATAATCCAAATCCGCTTTCCCCTATGCTCTTCACATAGTCTCCAAGAGGAGTTGCAAAGAAGACAATAATACCGACAAGAGAGAGCACTGCAAGAATCATTAGGGCAGTTGACTGATCAGGCACTCTTTGCTTCACATAATAGAGAACTCCAGCACCAGCAAGAGAAATTGCAAATGGAACAATGATAGTCAATTTAGGCTCTCCAAGCGAGAAAACATCTTTGAGAATTGCGCTTCCAAGAAGAGCTCCAATAAGAAATACTATAGCAGTTGAGACCAGCAGGAACTTGAAATCCTCTTTATTGTCTTTTTGGATAAAGTAGGCAACAGATTGGAGAACAATAAAGATCATCATGGATGCAAGTGCAAGCAATTGGGAAGAGCTTCCAAGTGCAACTGCCAAAAATCCAAGGCCAGCTAATATTGAAAAGCGGATGTCCTTGGTTTTTAGAGAAATTACATACATTGCATAGAAGAACATCAATGAGAAGAATGCATATGGCTGAACTTCCATCTCACCTGCGGATAATTTGTAAATAAATACAGGAATAAAAGCAGCAAGGCCAGCAGCAAGAAGCCCCCATTCGCGTTTTCCAGTTTTTGAAACAAAGAGATAGATAAAGAATATAGAAAGTGCAGCAGCAACAGGAGGATACATTCCCGCAATAACTGAAAGAAGCATATTGTCATATTCGCCGCCATTAGTATAGAGAGAATACCAGATGGCTTGAAGATATGATATCTCAGGGATAATTCTATGATTTACCTCAAGCTCAGGATACCAAGCAGTTTGATCATTGAATGGATTTTCTCCAAGAACAAGAAGCTGCTGGGCTGGATAGGTATAATAGTATGGATCAAGCTCCTGGAAAATAGGACCATATGATCCAACTCTCATCAGGAACGAGCCAAGAAGCAATATTACAAGAATAAATGAGATAATGAATTTCTTTGATTTGACAAATTCCAAAAGATCTGTTGGAATTGGAATATTTTCATATGCTTTGTTCTTCACAAAAAAGACAATTGCAACGATATAGAAAAGAACAACGGAAAGCAATGCAATGCTATGGCTGAATTGAACTCCTGCAACCAGATAAAGAACAAAAGGAATGAGTGGAAGCAGAATAAAACCAAGGGCAAAACCCATCAATAATTTTTCAATGCAGAAAAAATCATCTTTTTTAAACAGAGAAAAAGAGAGAATTGCTCCGGGAATAAACGAGGAGACAAATAACCAAAATATGAATGTCAGTAGATCAAAGGATAGCACCATCTTAGCTCACCAAAAGTTATAGGAATTCAAGCTCGTCTGAAGAACTTGAATCATCAGCTTTTCCAAGAATATATGGAGATTTGACTCCAGTGATTATTGCAGTCATGCTTATTGCGTCATTAAGAGCGGGATTGATACGTGCTCCCATCTTGATATTCGAAGAATCATCAAAGCTAGCTGTAAGGGATTCTCCTGCGGCAATGGCATCTCCAAGGGAAAGATCTTGTCCACCTTCAAGATGAATAAGACATCCTTTTGCGCCCTCATAATCCACATCAAGCAGAGGGTGTTCTAGAGTATCTTTTACTACATCAACTACCTTGTTATGTCCGCTTCCCTTTCCAAGTGAGATCATAGAAAGACCTCCCCTGTCCATAACACTCTTAACATCCGCATAGTCCACATTGATGAGACTTGGAAACATGATAGTATCTGAAATTCCAGATACTGCCCGAGTTGTAATCGAATCAGCGAGTTCAAATGCTTTGTTGATTGGAAGGTTTGGAGCATATTCGGCTAGTCTGTTGTTATCAATAACAACTACAGTATCACAAACTTCAACTAGTTCATTGAGCGATTGTTGCGCTTTCTTGATACGAACCCTCTCAAGAGCAAATGGATAGGTAACCATAGCAACTACGGTAGCGCCCTGATCTTTGGCAATTTGTGCAATTGGAGCAGACGCACCACCACCAGTACCACCACCCATACCAGCACAGAGGAATACAAGCTCATTTTCTCCAACTTCATCTCTGAGCATATTATGATCTACTTCGGCACATTTTCTTGCAACAGAAGCATCCCCACCAGCACCAAGGCCACGGGTAACAGTTCTTCCAATAAGTATTTTCTTATGTGCGCCAATCATATTGAGGTGCTTCCCATCAGTATTAACTGCAAGGGTTCTGGCACTCTTAATTCCGCCGCTATAAATCCTATTTACACAATTGCAGCCAGCTCCACCAACACCAATAACAGAAATTCGAATTGCGGCATTCTCAAGTTCAGGAGGATTGCCTTCTTTTGCAGATTTAATGATATCATCAAACATTAGAATTCACCAATTGGATAGTAAATAAAAGAAATTAAAAACCACTCCATAGGATCAAAAAAAGAATTAAAAAAAGAATGGGGGGCACCACCAAAAACCTGAAGGAGGGATGGGTGGGTGGAAATGGTGGCCTCCCCGCCACGAATATTACTGATATCCTGCCATCATTTCATCCATATAATCATCCATTGTGCATGCCTTTCCAGGAGTGCTAAATTTGGATGAATCAGGAATCCAAGGTTTACAGGATATTTGAGCTGCTGGAACACCCCCAAATTCTGGAGATGAATAATCGCCCATTTCTGTTTCTGTAGGCTCGCTTTCGCCCTCATCAGACATTACAAGCCAGTTACAGGATGATCCCGGGGGATAGTTTCCGCCTTCGCATCCAATTGCAACGGCATTGTCAGTTGCAACATAAACAACTTTGGAACAGTCTTCCATATCCATATCAGAAGATTCCCAGCGGACATTCTGACCGTCGATGTACATTTTATAGCTCATGGTTTCTTGTCCAGTAGCCATTGTTACATCGCATTCAGCAGGAAGACCAAGTGCTAAAACTCCATCATAATCAAGTCCAGCAAAATTATCACCAGATGGTTCTGCCGGCTCTTCTGGAGTTGTTTCCTCAGGAACAGTAGGCTCATCAGATGGCTCTCCTGGAGCTGCTGGAACGCCAGGGCCTTCATTATCCCCAGCTGGAGGGACAGATGGGGTATCTTGGGCATTTGGAGTACTTGTACAGCCAAATACCATTAATCCAATAATTAATGTTAGTATGATTAGCATGTGTTTCATATAATCTCCCGCGGTTTTTTCTTTTCAATCAACATTTATAAAGGTGATGCGGTTTTTCAAGGATATTGCTAGAATTTAGCATTCTGATAGACAGAGATAATTCGATTAGTTTTTATTATTTTGATCAGACATATGTTCATGCAAAGCGAATTATTTGGGAAAAAACTCAAAAACCCCATTATTTTAGCATCAGGAATACTTGGAATGACCAGGCCAACTCTGGAGACAGTTTGTGAAAACGGCTGTGGTGCAGTCATTGCAAAATCACTAACAATAGAGCCAAGAAAAGGCCATGGAGGCCCGAATATTGTTGAAACTGAATCTGGCATTCTCAATGCAATGGGATATCCAAATCCAGGAATAGAAGAGGGGCTTGCGGAGTTTGGAGGATGGAAAAGGGAAGAGGCATTAATTCTCAGCATTGTTGGAAAAGATGCAAATGAATTTGCAGAGCTTGCAAAAAGGATCGAAGAGAAAAAAGATCAACTAGGCGCAACTGCGATTGAGGCAGTAATATCATGCCCGCATACACCTGGATATGGAACTATGATAGGGCAAGGCACTCCTGAATCAGTATCAGAAATAACAAAAGCCATCAAGGAAAATACGAGCTATCCAGTAATCATTAAATTATCTCCATCAGTTCCAGGAGAAGTAAAGGCTGCACTGGCTGCCCAGGATGCTGGAGCAGATGCAATTAATATGGGAAATTCGCTTGGGCCTGGAATGAAGATCGATATTCACAGAAAGAAACCGATTCTTGGTTTTGGTATGGGGGGCTTGAGTGGGCCTCCAATTAAGCCAATTGCAATTAGATGCGTCTATGACATTTACGGTGCTGTAAAAATTCCAATCATAGGAACTGGAGGGATAAACTCTGGCGTGGATGCAATTGAAATGATGATGGCAGGAGCCAAATGGGTAAGTGTTGGAACTGCTGTTTATTATAGAGGACAAAAAGTATTTGCAGATATAGAGCGAGAGATAAAAGTTTGGATGGACTTAAATGGATATTCAAAACTTGAAGAAATTATAGGTGTTGCTCATGAACAGATTTGAACTTCTAAACCCGATTTATACGAATAAAGTGATTAAGGTAATCAAAGAAAATTACAGAGTTACCACAGTTGAGATAGACCACAAGCTGGATGCACTCCCAGGACAATTCCTGATGGTCTGGATTCCTGGAGTTGGAGAAAAGCCAATGAGCATTGGGAATAATAACCCACTCACAATTTCAGTTGCAAATGTTGGTCCTGTTTCGGAAAAAATATGGGAACTGAAAGAAGGAGAAGTAATATCTTATCGAGGGCCATTTGGAAATCCATTCAGCATTCCAAAGGATGCAAAGAAAATTCTTTGTGTTGGAGGCGGATATGGAGTTGTTCCAATGTACTTCCTTTCAAAGGCGGCAAAAGAAAACAATATCCAGTCAACAGTAATTATAGGTGGAAGAAGCGAAAAGGATATTGTTTGGGAAAAACAGCTATTTTCAGTTTGTGAAAAGGTATTTGTTACGACCGATGATGGATCAAAGGGAGCCAAAGGAAATGTAATGATTGAGCTTGAGCCTATTGCCCGCGAATATGATGCGATTTATGCATGCGGGCCTGAGCGAATGATGAAGGCAGTTGCAGAACTTTGCAAAAAGAATGAGGTGCACTGTCAGGTTAGTGCGGAGAGATACATGAAATGCGGGGTTGGAGTTTGCGGCTCATGTGCAATTGATGGAAAATTAACGTGCGTAGATGGTCCGATTTTCTCTGGGGCAGAAATTCTGAAGCTTGGAGAGTTTGGAAAAAAGAAGAGAGAAGCAAGTGGAAGATCAGTGGATCTGTAGCTATTCTAGATATTCTTTTGCCTGATCAAAAGTAAGCGAGGTAGTTTCAAAACCAGATTCAAAAGTACAAATCTCTTTGGATTTGAAACAGGATATTTCAACAGGGTAGCTGGAATCAAGAGTAGCGATGGTGCAGGAATATGATTTCAGCTCAACAGATTCATTTGCAAAGCATTTGCATGATGTGATGAACATTGCCGGAATGCTGCTGTCTACTGCATAATCCTGAGCTATTCTAAGACAGTTCTTTTCTGCAAAATTCTGGTTCAACTGATCCCAGATATAAGGAGAGGAAGGCAAAGTCTCTGGAGCGGGATCGTTTATTTCTGCATTATCTGCAGATGATTTGTTTCCAGAGAGAAGGTATGGGATAATGGATAGGAAAAGAATAATGGCAAGCAAAATGAAAATCATCTTAAGTGATTTAGAAATTTCCATAAGTAGATATGGAGATCAAAAGTTTAGAAGTATTGGTTTTAGGATAAATTTTAGAATAAGTGGCCTATAGAGAAACCATATTAGAAGTTATGATTCAACCAAAAAATGAGTAGCTACTAATAAATAGGTAAGCTACGAGAATAATACGGTGTTTTTATGTCACTAGAAGAAGTAGTAGACCATATCAAAAATGGAGAGATGATAGTAGTTTTTGATGGGGACGATAGGGAAGGAGAAGCAGATTTGATATTTGGTGCAAAATTCACAACTCCAGATAGAGTTGAAATTCTTAGAAGAGAAGCCGGGGGACTTATCTGTGTTGCAATTTCAAAAGAAAAAGCAGACAAGCTAAAGCTTCCGTTTTATACTGAACTAATTGAGAAGAACAAGAATATCAAGGAACTCAGCTGCGATAAAACAGCTTATGGAGACCGGCCAGCATTTTCAGTTTCAGTAAACCATAGAAACGTATTTACTGGAATAACTGATAATGATCGTGCCCTGACTATTACCAAGCTTGAGCAGGTTCTTGAAAAGGACGGATTTTTCACAAAGGAATTTTACTCTCCAGGACACGTATTTCTGTTGATTTCAAGTGGTATAGAAAAACGAAAAGGCCACACAGAACTTGCAATGGAAATTGGAGCGCGATCAGAACAGAATGCAATGGTTTTGTGTGAAATGCTTGGCTCTGGATCTGCTCTTTCAAAAGAAAGGGCAAAAAGATATGCAGAGAGAAACGGACTGTTATTTATCGAAGGAAAAGAAATTTTAGAGGGAATAAAAAAATGAAAATTGGAGTAATAGATACGACTTTTTCAAGAGTTAATATGGGAGCAATTGCACTAGATGAGATGAAAAAAGAGTATCCATCAGCAGAAATTGAGAGAAGAACAGTTCCTGGGATAAAGGATCTTGGAGTAGAATGCAAAAAAGTGCTTGATGGTGGCTGCGATATTTGCATGGCTCTGGGAATGGTTGGCGGAGCTCCTATTGACAGACAATGTGCACATGAAGCATCACTAGGAATTCAGCAAGCCAAGCTTATGACAAACAAGCACATCATAGAGGTTTTTGTTCATGAAAACGAGGCATGGAGTGGAAGAGAATTTGTAGATATTTGCCAAAGCCGGATCAGAAAACATGTCCATAATACGATCCAGATGATCCTTGACCCAGATAAGATTATGCAAAATGCAGGTAGAGGAATAAGACAGGGTAAAAATGATGAAGGCCCTATTGAAAGCGACATAAAAACAACAATAGGAATTGTTTGTGCCGAATTTAATCAGGAGATTACAGACCGCATGAAAAACAAGGCTTTGCAAACAGCAAAAGAGAATGGGGCAAATGTAGTGCTTTATCGTGTGCCAGGTGTTTTTGATATCCCACTTGTTGCAAAAAAACTTCTTATGGATAAAAAAATTAGAGGGGTTGTGAGTCTTGGGGCAATTGTAAAAGGCGGAACTGCCCATGATGAGGTGATTGCAAAGGACACTGCCAAAAGGCTTGGAACTCTTTCTCTTGAATTCAACAAACCAGTAACCCTTGGAATTATTGGCCATGGAGTACATTGGGATGATGCAGATGAAAGATCCGAGGGATATGCAGAGCGTGCAGTTCTTTCAGTTCTCAAAATCATAAAAACAATAGAGGAATGATTCATGGAACATGTTGCAAAGGCAAAGTTACCAACACGGTTTGGCGATTTCACAATTCATGCATTTGTTGAAGGAACACTTGAGCATGTCGCACTCATTAGATGCGAGCATAGATCGCACTCCGGAGTTCCTGTTCGAATCCATTCCCAATGCCTTACAGGAGATGCACTATCTTCAAAAAAATGCGATTGCAGAGATCAGCTTGAAGCTGCAATGAAATATTTAGAAGAGCACAAATGTGGGGTCTTGATTTATCTGGATCAGGAAGGACGTGGAATCGGACTTTCCAATAAAATCAAGGCATATGCATTGCAGGATCAGGGAAGAGATACTGTTGAAGCAAACAGAGAACTTGGATTTTGCGATGATGCAAGAGACTTCAAAGTAGCTGCCGATATTCTCAAATTTTTTGAAATTACAGAGATCAAATTAATGACAAACAATCCAAAAAAAATTGAAGATCTTGAAAAACACGGGATAAAGGTAGTAGAAAGAATTCCAATTATCAGCAAACCAACCAAATACAATGAAAAATATTTGAAAACAAAAAAAGAGAAGATGAATCATAAGCTTTAGCTGATTGGCAATAATATAAACAGAGTCATAGATAGGATGTTATGGAACTCAATAAACTTACTCCGGAAGAAGAGGAAGTTATAGTGAAAAAAGGAACTGAAGCTCCTTTTAGTGGAAAGTACAACGAACATTTTGAATCTGGCATCTATGTTTGCAGACAGTGCGCGCTGCCGCTATATAATTCTAAAGACAAGTTCAAATCATCTTGTGGCTGGCCTAGTTTTGATGATGAGCTTCCAGCAGCAGTCAAACGCATTGCTGATCCTGATGGCATGAGAACAGAGATAACATGCGCAAGATGTAATGCGCATCTTGGCCATGTTTTCAGGGGAGAGAGGATAACTCCAAAAAATACGCGGCATTGTGTTAATTCGATTTCAATGGAATTCGTTCCAAAAGAGAAAGTTGAATCAGAAGTAATCATACTTGGAGGAGGGTGTTTCTGGTGCACGGAAGCCGCGTTCTCAATAGTTCCTGGCGTACTTTCTGTCGATCCAGGATATGCAGGGGGGACAGTACAAAACCCTACATACCAGCAAATAAGTGAAGGCAATAGCGGACATGCCGAAGTCGTCAGAGTGGAATACTACCCAAAGGCAGTTTCTCTTGAAAAAATCCTCGATGTTTTCTTTACGGTTCATGACCCGACCCAGCTGAACCGGCAGGGAGATGACATTGGAACGCAATACAGGTCGGTTATTTTTTACACTTCAAAAAAACAGAAAACAGCAGTTAAAGGATATATTGAAAAAATAAAGGAAGACTATGAAAGGCCTCTTACTACAGAAGTGAAAAAAATAGATAAATTCTACAAGGCAGAGGACTACCACGTGGATTACTATAGGAATAATCCGGAAAAAGGATATTGTACATTTGTCATTTCCCCAAAAATAAAGAAGCTTAAGAAAAAATTGGATCTGCATGCTTGAAAATGGGGTTAAAAAGATTGCAAATGATTAGCTTTTTGTGATTCTTATGAAGAATAAATACCTCTTGGGCCTCGTAACAGGAATTGTACTGCTCATCAGCACAATGATTTTGAGCGTATTGATAAATGCAGTTTTCCCCTACCTGAATGAAGAATATGAAGCTCCGGGTTTCAGGCCGTTTGATGATCCGATCATGGCGCTTTTTTTCGTATATCCGATTGTACTTGGCATCATCCTGACATACCTGTGGATAAAAACCAGAAAGTCCTGGAAAAGCGGGCTTGAATACGGAGTGGCTTTTGGCATTCTGTTATCTGTGCCGATGTTCATTGTCAACTTCAGCAGCTTTACATTTTCGCTATTGATGGTTGGCAGCTGGACAATAGTAGGCTTCTTGAATCCCTTGATTGCAGGAGTGCTGCTTGAGAAACTGGACAAATAATTTTTTATTTTGGCAGAGCAAGGAAAGATTCAGGGACTGTGTCTGTGAAATAAGTAAGCTCAGTTACCTGGTTTACTTTGATATATCCACCTTCTTCAAACTTGAAATTATATGAATCAGTAAGATCAAGTGTAAGATTTCTTCGGACGATTATTCCTGTGCTCTCATCAAGACATTCTTGGACTGGTCCATCAAGATGATCAAGCATCCAACCAAGGTCTTTTGCATCTCCAGTTAGATTTAGAGAGGATAAATAAGAAGTATTTGCACTAATTTCGAAATTATCGCATCTATAGCCATTAATTGTAGATACTCCGGTTTTCTCTATGTTGAGTAGATTTGTAAGGTTCACAGAATCAGGAAATTCAGTTTTTCCAAAATGATTGCAATTATTCCTCATGGCATTTAGTGCAGCGTAATACTCATCAGAAAGATCGCCTTCCATGAGCTTCATAGTGCAGCTATCTGTGCACTCGTAAATGCGGCCACCTTTCCAGATTGTTATAGTTTCAGTGCCATCAGTTTGGATTACTTTTTTCATCTGTTCTCCAAGAAGGTATGTCTTTGTATCCTGACTATAATCAAAGCCATGGACAATGGAATTTGCAATTTCAAGCTCGGCTTGCGTGGCAATTATTCCAGATAAAGATCCATTTGCAACGTCGTGAGTTGTTATGAGAAAATCATTTGAGAGAGTATTGCACGAGACGTTCTTAAGATCATAATAACGCTGCATATCAGCAGGAAGAACAGGCCCCGTCTCGAGCGGCTCATCCGGAACAACTATAATCTGGATTTGCGGAAGGCCAATCTGAGGACCTAATAGTATCAATGCACCGAGCAAAGCAATAATGATAAATACAAAGAATATCAGTAAGATAATAACACGCATAAAAAAAGTATCACATAATATGATTAAAAGGTAATTGTGATGGAACCGATGGAACTTGCACTATTGCTTGCAAAAAAAGCAAATCCTTATCCTAATCCAAGAGTAGGCGCAGTAATTGTTAAAGGAAAAGAGGTTATTGGCAGTGGATATCATAGAAAGGCAGGGGCGCCGCATGCCGAAGTAGAAGCAATTTTAGATGCTGAAAAAAATGGAGCAAATGTAAAGGGAGCAACTTTGTATGTGAGTTTAGAGCCATGTTCTCATCATAGTAAACGAACTCCCCCTTGCACAGAACTGATTATTGAAAAGAATATAAGCAAAGTGGTTTATGGAATGAACGATCCAAATCCACTGGTGAGCAGCAGAAAGGTTTTGCAAAAGGCAGGGATAATTGTCAAGGGTCCTGTTGCAGAAGAAAAAGGCAGAGCAATGAACAAGAGATATCTGGAGAATATTTCGAAAAAACCATTTGTTGCAATCAAGATGGCAATGAGCGCAGATGGAAAAAGCGCAACAAAAACAGGGGATTCGAAATGGATAAGTTGCGCTAAATCCAGGGAATTTGTAGCCAGACTAAGGGCAGATTACGATGCTGTGATGGTAGGAGCGAGAACAGTGATAAAGGATAATCCAAGATTGACTGCAAGAATCCCCGGAGCAAAAAATCCAATCAGAGTAATTGTTGATGGAAAACTAAAGATTCCGCTCAATTCAAAAGTTGTCCAGAATGGGACAATAATAGTGACAACAAAACAAGCCTCTTTGAAAAAGATCAATGCAATAAAAGCTGCAGGAGCAGACGTATTTGTATGTGGAGAAGATAGAATTGATTTGAAAGCACTAATTCGCTCACTTAGCGCAATGGGAATAAAAAAGATTTTGATAGAAGGAGGCTCAGAACTAAATGCAGGTGCAGTGGAAGCAGGCATAGTCGATAAGTTCTACATATTTATTGCGCCAAAGATTATTGGAGGAGTGGATGCTCCAGGAATTATTGGTGGAAGTGGAATTAATAATATGAAAAAAGCAAGAAAAGTAAGAGGTATGAAGGCAAAAATGATTGGAGCAGATATTTTGATAGAATTTAAGGTTTGAAGATATTCTTTTAAAGTATTGCTCTACAATATTCGGAATACTTGTTTTAGTGATAGCATGGGAACTGAAGAAGAAATCAAAGAAGGGACGCCTGAGGATTCGCTCAAGATCAGGATAGATGAACTTGAGAAGCAGAAGGGAGATCTCATTGATAGGATCAAAGCCCTCAATAGAAGGATTAGGTACAAGAAGTACGAGCAGAAAGCCCTCAAACCATTTCTTGAACAGACAAAAGATGTCCAAGTCGCTCCATTTAGGAAGATGAAACGATCTTTGGAATTCAAAATATCGACTGCTGCATATACCCCAGCTATGGAAAGAGAATTAATCAAAAAAATGCGCAAGATCGATGAAAAGCTCGAAGAAGTCAAAGAAGTAGAGCGAGCACGCCGAAAGATCAGATATGTTGAAAAAGACATAACCGATGGAGAAGGCGAGATCGTAACTATCGAAGTTGACCTTAAAGTTATTCGAGATGAATTGAAAGGCCTCTATGACCAATACAAAGGAATTAAAGCAGTTGCAAGAAAAGAAGCTGCTGCAGCCGCAAGAGCAGAAGAAGATATGGTCGCTCTTGGAGACCTTGCAATGATTGAGAACTCTGAATAATTTATTTTTGCTCGATAAGAGCATCTTCTACTATTTTTTTATGATCTGCACAGAGTAGAGGCAGATGGTTTAATTCGAACCAGGCAACTTCTGCAGCATCATCTCCGGCTTTTGGATCCCCAGACACTCGTTTTACTAAATAAGCAGCAGCAATTACGCCACGAGGATCCCGATTGGGATTAGAATAAAGTCCAGTGAATTTTACTGGTTCAACTTCAAGGTTTGTTTCTTCTTTCATCTCGCGCACAAGACAATCTTCGGCGGTCTCATTATCGTCTATTCTGCCGCCTGGAAGCGCCCACTGCCCAGCAAATGGATCATAGGCACGTTTTATCAGAAGTAGTTTTCCGTTTTCAATTAGAATAGAATCGCAGGCAAATTGCCTCATAAGACCTTCACATCCCAAATAAACTTGCTTCGAGTTGGAATGGAGTCTACTTTAACAGAAAGGCCATAATTATTTTTTTCAATAACATGGTCTACGTCTTTGAGCATCTTATTATTTACATCTTCAGTACTAACCCAAGAACATGATTTTCTCGTTATAATACAATCAGCAAGAACCTGGGCGTCGTGCTCTGAGACTCCGACATTAACAAATTCTGCGATTATCTGATCAGCTTTTGTCATAGAAGAAGATTAGGGAAAAAAGATTTAAATAACTAGAAGATTTCCAATTATGAAAACAATGATTGCTGGCCGATTTTTGGATAGAATTTGGTCAGTTTTTTAATCAGAGGATCATAAGAGCGGTCTAAAGAACCTGGATCTGTCCCGTTTAGCAAAACAGCAGTTGCAGTATCTAAAAGCTCTGCAGTTCTCTTTGGATCATCCTGGGCTACATCCTTTACAGCCGATAAAACCTCGAGCAATAGGATAGCATCCCTCTTATCAAGAGATAATTTTGGCCGAGTGCCTTTTCCATATCCGCAAATAAAATCAGCTACTGCAGAACCTTCTTTGATTAATGTCATTGCACTCTCCCGATTGGAACTAGCAAGAACCTGAAGTCCTTCTGTAAGTATGTCAATACCAGATTTAGTTCGCTTCCAGGATTTGATGACCGTTCGCATTTTGGCCTTCGACTCGGAACTTAAGCGTGAAAATCCACTGTTCATGTTATAATTAGTGTTCAATAAGTTATAAAAAGGTATGTTATGTGGTGTTTAAGCAAGAAAAACCATGGGAAAGAAAAAATAACTGCGAGGGAAGAGGATTTAATGCCCTGCTAGCAAATTATTAATTCGGGATGATGACATGGACAACCTTAGAGAGGCTTGAGCGCCGTATTTTAGCTCTTGACTTGATGACAGCGTCAACAGCGTCTGACCGAAATGATCTCATTTGGAAGCTACAATCAGATAAAGTTTTTCAAAAAAAAACTCGTGTTTTTCAATTATTTCAGTATTAAAACCAAGCTCATGCAACTGCTCTATTGTTTGATCATAATCATTGAGGTTGCTTTGAATCAAAAACAGTTTTCCATCTGGCTTGAGATGCTCCTCAAACTGGCTCAAAAAGCGGTTTAGAACAATGCGACCATCAGCACCACCATCAAAGGCATGGTTTATTTTTCCATTAATCTGTTCGTGGCGATCTGTTGGAAGATAAGGGGGATTGAAGAGAATTACGTCGAATTTTCCATTGACGTTTGAGAAAAGGTCGCTTTGGAAAAATGATGCTGAAAGATTATTTTTCAGGGCATTTTCCTTTGAAAGCGCAACTGCATCAGGATTGATATCTACACCGGTAACAGAATTTAATTTGGCCCAGGAAAGAGAAACAATACCACTGCCACAGCCAATTTCAAGGACGCTTCCGGCAGAAAAAGCGATATCTGCAAGCATGTATGAATCCTCGGCAGGGGCATATACAGTGTCTGTGATTGTGAGTTTTAAGGAATTGTAAAAAATCTCCATGATATTTATAGATTCCTGATAAATATAAAATCAGATGGACGAAATTCTTCTTTTGCTCCTTAAAATCGGAGCGCATCGAAAACCGGCAAAAATAACTACGCTAGAGCTTGGGGCAGAGATAGGAATTTCCCAACAAAGCGCATCAAGAAGACTTGGGCAGCTGGAAGAAGAAGGATATGTGAAAAGAACTAATGAGGGAATTGGCATTACAAAAAAAGCACAGGAAATTTTTGCAGCAGAATATGCGATTTTGAAAGCAGCAATTGAAGAAAAATTCGAGATTTCTGGAAAAATAATAACTGGACTTGGAGAAGGCAGGTACTATATGGAATTAGATGGATATAGAAGCCAGATCAAAGAAAAACTTGGATTTGCTCCATATCCAGGCACATTGAATATCGAAGTAGATGAGAAATGGAAAAAAGACCAATTGATGGGACTTGAGCCGATATTGATCAAAGGTTTTTCAAGCAAAGACAGAACGTATGGAGACATTTATGCATATCCTGGAAAACTTGAAAACGAAAGATGTGCGGTTGTTGTTCCTCTTCGAAGCTCCCATGGACAAAATGTGCTTGAGATTATCAGCGAATTTGACATTAGGAAAAAACTAAACAAAAAAGACGGGGATAAAATAGTGGTGATCTTCTGATAGGAATCATAAAAAGAGTGAGATATTTTTCAGGAAAAAAAGAGTATACTTTTATTGATGGAAAAAATAGATACACGTTTCAAAGCGAAACCGAAATTCCCCAGGGAAGTTTAGTTGAAGTAGAAGGAGAAATAAACGGAGATGTAATCAATACGAGCTTAGTGATAATACTCGAAGGAAAAGAAGCAGATGATGCATATCAAAAGATCAAGAATAATGTTCAGATTGGGGCTGATGCTCCTTCTTTACTAAAAGATGAGGTTACTGAAAAGCTCTGGCCACAGCTAAAGGAAGCTGCACGGAAATTGATATGTGCGCGAAAACTAGGCAGGATGGTTTTGCTTAGATTTCACGGGGATGCTGATGGGGTTTGCGGTGCTTTTGCAATTAACGAAGTAGTTAGATGTAAAAGCTATCAGCAAAACGCAGTAGTGTATAGCGTCCGTGATGCACTTCGCGATATTAGCGGAATTGGACAGGAAACAAGACCGTTAATTATTCTTCTTGATTTTGGATCGAGCGACCAGTCACTAGATGGATTAAAGCTTTTGGAAGCAGCTGGAATTGAGTATATGATTATAGATCATCACCCTCCAGGAAAAGAAGTTGCAAAAAGAGCAATTACTCCATTCTCAGTAACAGATAATGGTTCGAAATATTGTGCAGGATATTTGGCAAGCGAAATAGCAGTTGCTTGTGGGATGGAAATTGAAAAAGCAATGGGCCTTGCTGCAACTGCATGTTCTGGAGATAAAAGCAACATCATTGAACACGGAGAAAAAGAAGTGAAAAAAGCATTGGTTTTGGACTTTTTAGCAGCACATACTTCTTTTGGAAATAACCTTGAGTTCTACAAAAATGTTATGGATAAGGCTGAACTGTTCTATTCTATTTCAAACCAGGCAGAAGAAGCAATTGATGAAGCAGTTGGAAAAGTTCGAATAAAAGAAACAAAAGAAGGGGATTTGAACATTGTTCATTTTGCACTGGAAAATATTGTCAAAAAAGGAGAATGGCCTCCTGCTGGAAAGATTACAACAAGAATTTTTGAAGGAAAAATGAATGATGGACCACTTGTTGTTATAGGATACAATGAACGAACGCTTATTTTGAGATTGAATGCAGAAGCTGAAAAAATGGGGCTTGGAGCAAACCTGCTTGCAGAAGAAATGCAGAAATGCATGGGAGATTTTGTTGAAGGTGGAGGCGGGCACATTAGAGCTGGTGCTATTCGGGGAAGAGAAGGATTTGCAAAAGAAGTTTTGAATCAGTTAATAGAAAAAATAAAAAAAAATTAAGCGTTTTGTAGCTGTGCCAGGAAGTCCTTTCCAGCTTGCATAGTGTCTGATGCTTCTGCGCCTGCAACAACTATTTTTCCAGCAGTAACTTCACGGACTACTGTTGTTTCTGTAGTCCAGTCTACTGGAGAGCCTGCAAGAAGATCACTGCTTACAGAGTTGACTGCATCTCCACCTACTGCAATAACAGTGTTGAGTCCAACTGCATCTGTATCAAGCACAACAAGGTTTCCGTAGTTTCCAGTGTATGGAACTGCTACTTCAACTGATGGGGCATTGTTTGGCATAACTACTGCACTGACTCCGCTCATATCAGCTGTACAGGATACTGCACCGCCTGCGGCGCTGCATGCACCAACATCTTCGGTGATTTCAAGTAATTTAACAGTTACTCCGCCCACAACTTCTGAATCGCCCTCAAACAGAGTTACAATCGTTGTTGAGTCACTTGCTGATGTTGTTTCAGAAGGACCTAACCACCACTCCGCCCGGATAAGTCTGTGTGCCATATCGAATTCAACTGTGTTGTCATCAATCATGTCAAAGACAGAACCTCGCTCGGAAATGTATCCTTCTTCTACCATTCCAACACCAGGAGTCACTGGACCGCTTGGTTCTGATCCGCTGTAATAGCCAGGAGTAGGATTTCCAACAGCATGTCCATAGAGAAGTTCCTGATCATCTGATACCAAGCTAAAGCCAGAACCATCATCCCATGCAAAATCAAATGTCGCATCGCTAGGATCTCCGGTTTCTGTTCCGTCAACTGCAAACAGGAAGTAATCTACGAATTCGTTGGATGGGCCTGTTCCTGCTTTCTCTGCAATTGCAAACCAGAGATTTGGCGAATTTGAAACCTCGGTACCATCGCTAGGATTTTCACCACAGGCTCCAGCACCACAAATTGCTCCTGCTGAATCAAGCAGAATACCAATCTCATCGTTAAGGGTGTCTACGTCATCTCCCCACCCTACTTGGATCAATCCACCTTCAGGCGGAGCGAATTCATTATCACCATCAGCAATGTCAGGATACTCAATCTGGTCTCCTATATATGCAAGACCATAGTCATTGCTTGAATGGGAAATCTTCATGAACATATCTCCAGGGATGTGTGCACCTCCATAGTCATCATCACCACTTCCCTCAATTGTTCCATCCCCATCAATGTCACATCTTGCCGCACGGTTTCCGGATACAAGAACTCCGCCTGGAAGAGAAGTTGTTCCTGGAGTAGGACCATCATTCAGGAAAATGAAAAATTCATTGTCTGACAATGTTCCACCTGGTCCATCAATCCGGTTTGTTTCAAATATAGAACCAGTTGCTCCGGAAGTGACTTTGATGTATGGTGCAAAAAGGATACATGCAACCTGCGAATTACCAGGACCAAGCTGAGGACCTTTGCTTGCTGAAATGTCCTTATCAGAAGTTTCAATTTCAAATTTCAAATTGAAACGATCTTCAGGAGTAACATCAAGTCCTTTGTATGAAAGCTTCCATGCAGTTGGCTCTTCAACAAGTGATACATAGTCACCTGCTTCAAGTTCAGATTCACCAGAGCTTGATACATCTTCTACATCATCTGTGTAGATGACTAAAGTTCTCAAAGTATCTGGATTTTCTGGGTCTCCACCGTTAGCAACTGGTGCTCCGGTTTCTGCATCCATGTTCTTCCATCCAAGTGCGCACTCATAGTGTGGATTGGTGTTCTCATCAGAGTCAAGATCCTGACCATCTTCACATTCAATTTCATGTGAGAAGATAGCAACATCAGCCCACTTAGCACCAAATGTA
>JAHJDH010000035.1 GCA_018812625.1 Microcaldota archaeon
GTCACAAAAAGTCTTGACATTCTCCTTAGAGAGACCGGTCGAACCATTCCTTACATTTTCCATCAGCACTTCAAGCCTTCTAGCCCGTCCATGCGGGTCATACTTCATATCATTCATCTCGCATCCACTCCATTTATTTTTTTATGCAAGATGTTGTATGTCTGGAACGGCGGACCGCCCGTTTTGATACCAAAAACCGCAAACAATAGCACATAGTTATAGTTTGTCGGTGTTTGGTTACGGGGGCGTTGAACTAGAAGTAGTACGCCCCAACGGCGATTTGAACACCGACTTCAACCTATCTGCGCCTTTTAGTAAAAGGCGCCCCAAAACTAGCAAACTAATTTTTGGGCGCTTTTTTTCAAAAAGCGCACCGCAGGGTTGCGTCCTATCCAGGTTAGACTATTGGGGCAAAATGTATTTGTATGGATTTTCTGGAATAATCATTCCAATAATCATATTTAAATAAGTATTCCTTTTAAATAATTCTCTGCCTTTTCTCGGTAATTTTAGTATTCTGTAGAAAGAATGTTATATTACGGGAATTATATAGGTGTATTTATGGAAGAATTAAATGTAGCAGCACAAATCAAAATTTACGTTGATGATCCAACAGCACTAGAAAGTGTAAAAGTTGGTATTGAGAATATTGCAAAAGTCCAAAGGGCAACTGAGGAAGAACTTGGTTTTGGAATAAAGGTTCTTAGAGTAAACCTGCTTCTTGCAGATTCAGAAGGCGGAATGGAAGAGATCGAAGAAAAAATCAAAGCACTTGAGCATGTTACTCAAGTTGAAGTAGAAGAAGTAGGTCGGGTGTAACGATGGCAAAGAAAGCAAAAAAGGAAAATGATAAATCTGATAAAAAAGCTGATAAAAAACCTCCAAGGAAAAAACCTCCAGTAAAAGAGGATGAAAATGAAGATTTCCGAGGAATTGTTCGTATTGCTGGAAAGGATGTTAAGGGTCAAGTTCCACTTAGAAGATCATTTCTGCATGTTCGTGGAATTAGTCACACAGTTGCAGCAATTGCATCAAAAATGATTGAACAAGAGCTTAAAATTGCCCCAACAGTAAGAGTCGGTGACCTTACTGAAAAACAGGTTGAAGATATTGATAAAATTCTCTTTAATCTTGGAGATCGAGACGTTCCAAAATTCCTTTTGAACAGAAATAATGATTATTTAACTGGAAATGATCGACATGTTATTATGAATGATCTTATCTTTGATATTACTCAGGATGTTGATCGTGAGAAAAAAATGTTTAGTTGGAAGGGTTTCAGACATACCTTTGGTCAAAAGGTTCGTGGACAGAAAACCAGAAATACCGGCAGACATGGAATGGCAGTTGGTGTTATTAGAAAATCCGTAGCAGCTGCAACTGGAGCTAAACCAGCAGCAGATAAGAAGAAGTGATATTATGGGTGATCCTAGAAAACTTAGAAACAAATTTGCTCGTCCCAAGAAATTATGGGACGTTGACAGAATTAAGCACGACAAGACCCTGAAGATTGAATACGGTCTCAAGAACATGGCTGAACTTTGGAGAGCAACGGCAGAGCTTAAGAAGTACAGGAGAGAAGCAAGAAGACTTCTGTCTCTAAGTGCTGAAGAGCGAAAAGACGATGCTGAGAAGATTCTGGCAAAACTTGCAAGGCTCGGTATTCTTAAGGAAGGATCAAAAATTGATGATGTTCTTTCTTTAGAAGTCCGTTCAATTTTAGAGAGAAGGCTCCAGACTATCGTTCAACGAAAAGGTTTAGCTAGGACCATGAAACAATCCCGTCAATTAATTACTCATGGCTTTATTGGAAAAGGTGGTCAAAGAGTAACAAGGCCCGGAATTACAATTGATCTTAAGAATGAACCAACAGTTGCTTATGCAAAATCAATTGACATTTCTGTACGTCCTGAAGACGAAGACACTGAAGTTGCTGCTCCAAAAGAGAAGGCACCAGAAGAGTCTGCAAAACCTCCAGAAAAGGCATAAAGGTGTATGGATTATGACAAAGAAAAAAGACGATGCGCCTTCTAAAGAAGAGCCAAAGAAAGCTAATGACGAACTAAAGAAAGAGGCAAAAGAAGAGCCAAAGAAGGAAGAAGAGCCAAAAGCTGAAGCTAAAGAAGAGCCAAAGCCTGAGGTTAAAGCAGAGCCACCTCCAGTAAAGAAAGTAAGAAAAATAAGGGTCGCTGTTCTTCATGTATTTTCCTCAAAGAATGATACTATTATTACTGCAACTGATGTGAGTGGTGCAGAAACTCTTGCATGGGCAAGTGGTGGTATGGTTGTTAAATCCCACAGGGAAGAGGGAAGGCCTTATGCAGCTATGCAGGCGGCAATCCGTGTAGTAAACACTCTTAAAGATAAAGGAATTACACATGTTCATGTGAAAATCAGAGCACCAGGCGGAGTTGGCTTAAAAACTCCTGGTCCAGGAGCTCAAGCAGTTGTAAGAACTATCGCAAGAACTGGAATTAGAATCGGAAGGATTGAGGATGTTACTCCACTTCCAACTGACTCTATGAAAAGAAAAGGCGGTAGAAGGGGAAGAAGAGTATGAAGCTTGTTCTTGATAAAAAACACGGAAATCGGATCGAATTCATAGCATCAGACACATCTATCAGCTTTGCCAATATGATCAGAAGATATTCAATGTCAAGAGTTCCTGTTTTGGCAATTGACAAAGTAGTTTTTTATGACAATAACTCTGCATTTTGGGATGAATATCTGGCACACAGACTTGGTCTTATGCCAATTACTACTCCAGATAAATTTCCTGAAGGTGGAGAGGTTATCTTTTCTTTAGATGCAGAGGGTCCAAAAACAGTTCTCTCTTCAGAACTTGAAAGTTCTGATAAGGATATTTCAATTTCCCAGGGACAAATTATTGTCGGTACTTTAGCACAAGGCCAACACCTTCGTTTTGAGGGAACTGCAGTTATTGGAACTGGAAAAAAACATGCAAAGTACCAAGCAGGCCTAGTTGCTTATGGTGAAGAGGATAAAGATCTTCGTATGTTTGTTGAAAGCTTTTATCAGATGAAACCTTCTGAAGTTATTCTTCGTGGTCTTGATCAGATCGTTGGGGATCTAGAATTAATCGAAGCTGAACTTAGTGGTAAAAAACCTGCAAAGAAAACTGCAGAAAAACCAGCAAAGAAAACAGCAGAAAAAACTGAAGCTGCAGAAAAACCAGCAAAGAAAACAGCAGAAAAAACTGAAGCTGCAGAAAAACCAGCAAAGAAAAAACCAGCAGCTAAGAAGAAGGCAACTAAGAAGGCAAAAGAAGAATAATTTTTTTTCATTTCATTACTTTTTAGACAGTCATGAGATTTTCTCTCATGTAATTAAGTTCATAAGCAGGGGTGGCAGAGTCTGGTCAAATGCGCTAGATTGAGGGTCTAGTCGGTTAGTCCGTGCGGGAGTTCGAATCTCCTCCCCTGCATCTTATTCTCATGTCTTAATGATTAAGTTTAAAACAGTTGTTATTATGTCGGCAAGATCAGGTGAATCAAATCCAATGATTGAACATACGTGGCAAGACATTACTAAGATGTTTTGTGAAGAGCTAGTTAACCTGGCATGCGATGAGGAAAGAGATGCCTTGCTTCAGCTTGAGGCATTTGGCGTTGATGGCAAAAATATTGCTAATGGAATTCGATGTGAAATGCGGGTTCCTGCTGTTTTTGTAGCAAAATAGATAACTATAAAATAGCAAAAGCAATGAATTATTTCATGAAATCTTATTTTCTTTTCATGATTTTATTTGCTGGAATTTTTGGATGCACACAAACTTCTGAACCATCTAATATTGTTGAAATCAATGATTCTACTATGCCTGCGTCAAATACTTCCAGTCCTAAAGATGCTCCAAAACAAAATCTTGATGAAATTCCCAGCCAGCTAGTCAATCCAACAGATCTAAAATATCTTGGAGCTTTCAGGCTTCCTGAAGCCTCAGGGGGATCAAACTGGGAATACAGCGGATATGCAGCAACTTACTATCCAGAAGGCGACCTTGATGGTTCTGATGAATATCCTGGATCTATCTTTGCAATTGGGCATGATCATCACCAACAAGTTTCAGAAATATCTATTCCAATACCAATAAATTCAAGAAATATTGATGATCTAAATACAGCATCAACCCTTCAAGAATTTTCAGATATTACTGGTGGGATGTTTGGAGAACTAGAAATTCCCCGGGCAGGACTTGCATATCTCTCTGCACAAGGAAATCAAAATACTGGAAAATTATATTTTTCATGGGGAGCTCATTATGAAGATGACAGAAACCCATCTTTTGGATGGAGCGAACTTGATCTAACAAATCCGCAAACTGCAGGGCCTTGGTATCTGGATTCGTACAGTGAGTATACTACAAATGATTACATGTTCGAGATTCCTGAAAATTGGGCAGCTGAAAATACTCCTGGATTGCGTCTTGCAACTGGAAGATTTCGAGATGGACTTTGGTCAGGAAGAGGCCCAGCACTTTATGCATATGGTCCATACAATGAAGGAAATCCTCCTGCATCTGGAAGCACACTTGAGTTGGTAACTCCGCTCCTTCTCTATGGGGAACAGGTTGGAGATGATCTGTATATTCAAAGCGATGAATCAATGGCAATGGACTATTTTGCCGAATCTGATCAGTGGTCTGGCGGATCATGGCTTACAACTGATGATAAATCAGCAGTAATTATTATCGGTACGCGAGGAATTGGAAATACCTGGTATGGATTTTCAAACGGAGTTGTCTACCCGTTAGATGGAGCAGATGATGCAATTTATCCAGATGTTCCAGAATGGCCTCATGATGCCAGGGGCTGGTGGTCAGAAAATATTGAAGCTCAGATTCTTTTCTATGATCCAGCTGATCTTGCAAAGGTTGCAAATGGAGAGCTGAAAACATACGAGCCGCAACCATATGCTGTAATGGATCTAAACGAATATCTCTATGATCCTGGCTATGATTATGAAAGAGGAAAAATGTATTCAGTTGGAGCAACTGCTTTTGATCGCGAGAATGGATTGCTTTATGTCTTTGAGCGATTAGCAGATGAAGATGAAAAAAGCATTGTGCATGTTTGGAAATTGTCCTGAACATACTCTCATATCTTCTGCAGAAGTGGCGCACCTCGAGATAGCAAAGCTTATAATCTATGCCTAATTATCATTTTCATGGCATTTGAACTGCCCATTATTATGATAGATGCACTTCTCGGAGTGTCATACCTGATAGAAGCAATAGGAGTCCTTATTATCATTTTTGCGATTGCACATTCCACATATCGGATTGCCCGGATAGAAATATTCCATGACAAGCGATTCCATCAGTATGAGCACACCAAGAGGACTCTTATCCAGAAGATAATATTCGCTTTGGACTTCTTCGTGAGCGCTGATCTTATTCGCCTTGTCGTATTGTCTGATTTCAACGACATACTCACAGTGGCTGTAATAGTTGCCGTTCGTACTGTTCTCAGTTGGTCTCTTAGCAGGGAGATTCATCTGCACAAGGAAAAGTAATCATCTGTTTTATTTTTCACTTCTTAATTGATCAGGGATTTTCTTCTGCCTGCTTCTCTATCATGGTTAGAATTTCGACAACGCTTTTTGCCCTGCTTAAGCTATTTCTAAGCTTTGCTGCCCAATCCACCCCGGAGAGAAAATTGATTGCCTTTGACCGAACATGTTTTACTGAAGGTTCAGAATATTTCCTATGGATTTCAACATACTCCTCAAGGAGTTTTATCTTATCATCAAAACTCTCAGGTTTTTCATCTGAAAAAAGCATTGGATTTGACATTGCAGCGCGGCCAACCATAAAAGAATCACAATATCCATCCTCAACATATCCTTTTCCTTGGCTTAAAGATACAATATCTCCATTTCCAATTATCGGAATATCTACCTCTGAACTTACTGCCCTTATAAGTTCCCAATCTGCCTTTCCGCTATATCCCTGCTTTGGAGTTCTACCATGAAGAATTATGGAGTCTATCTCTGTTTTGACCAATTCTTTACATAGTTTAATCGTGTACTTACGATTGGTTTTTACTCTGATTTTGACGCTTACTGGTTTGTCTACCTTTTTTTTCATCTCACTCAATGCTTGACTTATTTTTTTTGGATATGCGAGCATTGCACTTCCGCCTCCACTATCCATTGTTCTTGAGGATGGGCAGCCGCAATTTAGATTAAACCAGGAAAGAAAAGGTTTTTCCATACTGATTATTTCACAAGCCTTTCCTATTATCTTCGGATCGTTTCCAACTATCTGAACTCCTAAATTCCTTTCTTTTTCCTTTGCATCTACTATGCTTAGTTTTCCCTGAACTATTGCCATTGAGTTTACTAGTGGGATACAAGTGGCATCTGCCCCATGCCTCTGGCAAAGAAGTCTAAATGCAAAATCAGAGTATTCGTCTATTGGAGCTAAATAACTCTTGTAAATCATAACATGTAATCAGTTATAATCTATAAAAAATAAGCGGGGCTGAGAGAGGACACATGAACATTCGCTCATATGTCTTATTTACATCGGTATTTTTTTTCCAAATGGTGTTTTTGCTAGCTCGGCATAGATGCTCCGATAATCTGTTTCCCTATAGTGAGGCCCTACAGATAGAATCTCCACATTTATCGGCTTTTCATAAACTCTACCGAGCTGTCCTTGGATCCCCATAACCCTTGACACCATTCTCACACTTTCTTCCTCTCTCATATATATCCCCCATTATTAATATGCATTATGATCTATTTATATGTTTTCTAAAAAAACATGTGTAATTTTACATAATTCTCAAAAACATGTTGTAAAATTCTTAAAAATATTAAAAATCATTGAGGAAAAGTCACTGTTTTTATCATTTATCAACCTTTTCTACAACTTTTATATTAAAGATATTTAAATCAGTACTCCCTAATCCTGACGATGATCTCATTTGAAATTGCATTTGCAATTGTTCCTGGACTGATTCTATTCTTGTATGGAATTGAGCATTTTAGCCAGGAAATTCAGAAGATCGCCGGAGAGCAATTCAGGGTGATCCTAACAAAACTAACTTCAAACCCTGTAAATGGCGCTCTTCTTGGAGCAATAGTAACTGCAGTTGTGCAGTCCAGTACTGCTACAACTGTTATTTCAGTTGGTCTTGTTGATGCCGGGATTATTACATTTACTCAAAGTTTGGGCGTAATAATAGGTGCAAATATTGGAACTACACTAACCGCACAACTTGTTGCACTAAAGCTTACTTCAATTTCTCCATTCTTTATTTTCCTTGGATTTGTTTTGAGCATCTTTGGAAGAAAGTATAAATTTCTTGGCAAACCAATCTTCTATTTTGGCCTTGTATTCTTCAGTCTTCATTTGATTTCTCAGGCAATTGATCCTGTGAAAACTGATCCTAGCATATTGACTCTTTTCTCTCAGTTTTCAAATATTTACGTCGCAATTGCAGCAGGATTTTTATTTACTGTACTAGTTCAATCAAGTTCAGTTACTACTGGTCTTGTTGTTCTTTTAGTTGGAGGAGGTTTAATTTCTCTAGATCAAGGAATTCCTTTAGTTATGGGAGCAAATATCGGAACTACTCTGACCTCATTTTTAGCTGCGCTTAAGATGGGTCTTCATGCAAAGAGAGCGGCATTCGCACATTTTCTTTTCAATTTTGGCGGAGTCATAATATTCCTTCCATTTATTTTTGCATTTTCTGGATTTATAGAATCTCTTGGAGGTCCGGCTGCACAGCAGATGGCAAATGCTCATCTAATATTCAACCTAATTATAGCAATTATCTTCCTTATACTCATTGATCCATTCTCCTCTTTGGTAAAGAGACTAATCCAAGGAAAAGAAGATGAAATATTATTCAGGCCAAAATACCTTATGGATAAACTTCCCCAGTCCAATGAAAAATCCATTGAACTAATCGAAAAAGAACTTCGTTATTCTCTTGATGTTACTCAAACTATTTTTGATTGTTCAATCGAAATGCTCACAAAAGGAAAATCAAATATGCACAGAGTATCAAAACTGGAATCTCTCAATGATTTTCTAGATGATCAGATCAGTATAGCTATTGCTACGCTTTCAAAGAGAGGGCTCTCGAGAAAACTTGCCCGCAGGGTTGTTCTTATGGTTCGGATGTCCAATGCAAATGAACAGCTTGGGGATCTTGCAAAGCGTCTTGCACTAGATTCAGAAGAGCTCCTTGAATCGAGATTGGTATTATCACGAAAATCAATATCCGCAATTAACATAACTTATTCGAAATTTTCAAGCAATTTGAAAATAATTTCGCAGTCTGCTCCATATATTTCAGTTTCTAATAGAAAAAAAATTCGTGCAAATGATAAGATACTCAGAGATATGATCACTCAAAATTACAAAGATCATCTAAAGAGAATATCTTCTCAGAAAACATATGCTTCTTCTGTTTTTGTGGACTTTCTTGCTGGAATAGAATCCTCAAATGCAAAACTGCGTGAAATTCGAAAATTCTCAGAAATTTACTCCAGGACAAAGATTTAAATTCTTTGACAGGTTTTTAGAATTATAATTTTTCCACAAAAGAGAGGTGAAAACATGGAAGAAACAATACAACCGCAAATGGAACAACCAAATATGGAAGTGCCTGCTCCAGAACAAAGCGAGCCTGTAGCACAAACAGAACAATCTGTAGTACAACCAGCAGAACAACCAAGAGAAGTACCAAGAACTCCGCGATCAAGAGATGACAATACTGTTTATGTAGGAAAAAAGGGTACTATGGGTTATGTGCTTGCAGTAGTAACTCAATTTAACAATGGCGCTTCAGAGGTCGTTGTAAAAGCAAGAGGAAAACTTATCTCAAGAGCAGTAGACGTTGTTGAAATTGTACGACATAGGTTTATGCCAAATGCAAAAATTGAACACATCCATATCAGCACTGAAGAACTCACTTCTGAAGATGGTTCAATGAACAAAGTCTCATCGATTGAGATCAAAATCCAGAAATAATTTTTGGTGATTTTTTGAAAGGGGTGCTCGATAAAAGGGGGATAGTTCTTGCACTTTTCTTTGGTGCAGTTCTCTTTTTCTACGGAGGGCCCAGTTATCTTTTTCTTATGCTTATCTTTTTCACACTGGCCATTGCCGTAACTAAATATGAATATGAGATAAAGCGTGATATGGGCCTTTATGAGCACGAGCGTGGCTGGGAAAATGTACTATCTAACGGTCTTCTTCCTTCTATTCTAGCATTTCTAAGTCCTTTTATCGGACCAATGCCCTTTATCGGATCAATGGCTGCTGTTATGGCAGACAAATTTGGTTCTGAGATTGGAGTTCTTGATGCAGGGGATCCTATTTGCATTTTAACTTTGAAAAAAGTCAAGCCTGGAACCAGTGGAGCAATGAGTAAAATTGGAACCATAGGATCATTTGCAGGTGCTGGAGCAATTGCATTTGCAGCTATTTTTATCTTTAACCTGACCCCAACAGATGCTCTGATTCTGACATTTGCCGGGCTTGCTGGATCAATTGTTGATACATTATTTGGTGTTTTTGAAGAAATGGGTTTTGGTACAAAAGGAACCACAAATTTTATCTGCTCCATTGTTGGAGCTCTAATTGGATACTTTTTAATAGTTTGAATTCCTAATCTGGTAGAAAGGTTATCCTATGAAAGCATTTATTTTGTGCGGCGGAGAAGGAACGCGCCTCAGACCATACACTTACGAGATTCCAAAACCCCTACTACAAATTGGCGGAAAACCAATTCTGAATTATGTGATCGAGAATCTGCAGATGGCAAATATTAACGAGTATATCCTTACAGTTGGCTATCTTGCAGAACAGTTTGTATCTTATGTTGGAGATGGGTCTTCTTTTGGGGCAAAAGTAGATATTGCAGTTGAAACTGAAAGGCTGAATACCGCGGGTTCAATTCTGCCTCACAAAGACAAGATTGACAGTACTTTTGTTGTTGCTATGGGAGATCATATAACCAATCTCCATATGTCTGATATGATTGACCAGCACAAAAAAAGCGGTGCTGTTGCAACAGTAGCACTTCTCAAACATAAAACAGCAATTCAATTTGGTGTTGCAGAAGTTGAAAATGGTTGCATAACCGGATTTAAAGAAAAGCCTGTTTTTGAGCATCTTTTCAATATTGCAATTTATGTCTTTGAGCCGAAAATATTTGATTACATTGGCGAAAAAGAAGACTTTGCAAAAGATGTATTTCCAAAGATGCTAAGCTCCGGAGAAAAGATCAATGCATATATCTTTGAGGGCGTTTGGCATGATATTGGGCACAAAAGCGAGTATGATCGTCTCAACGAAGACTCAGAGGTCGCTAAACTTCTGGAAGATCTTAAGAAATAGATATTTGAAAGTTAATGTGTTAATAAGTGTATATTTATAAACATTTACTGACCTTAACTTTGTATGCAATATCGCAGATTCAAATCAATTCCACAGGCAGTGCAAAAAATGCTTGGAATTTCTCCAAAAACCGAAGGGATTCAGAAATACGAACATCCCACACTACTAAAATTCAGATTATTAATTCAAAAAGATGATTATGTTCCTGTTTTGGTTGCTGTAGAGCGAGATCCTCAAAAAATTGATCATCTTATTCGTCTTTTATCATATCCTGAATGCGAAGTATGTGCTGTGGTCCTGCTTTCCCAGCTTGCAAAATCTGATTTTGATATTTCGCCAGCATTACAAGCTCTGGAAGAAAAGCTTTATTCTCCAGATGGCAATGTTGTGAGCTATGCTGCAGCTGCATTAACATTCCATCATATGAACATGTCCAATATGCAGCATGTTGATTCCCTCTTTACTGATCCATCAGAAACTGTCTGCTTTGGTGCTTCTGATGCATTATTATTTTTGGCTCTGTTCGGGGAACAGAAAGCACTAATATATCTGGTTGGAAAAGTATTTGCTGAAGATGTTGGGGGTGCTGCAAAAAAGATTCTTCAACGGATTGCTGAAATGGGTACGGATGATGTTCGCAAAGATCTCAAAAGAACAATTTTGGATCTGGAGGCTGACATGAGAGTTTCTCCAGCTATTCCATGTCTTGAGGCATATCGAGAGTTTCATGACATTCTTGAGGCACTGAAATAAGCTCAAACATATATCTTTTTCTCTGTAATTGTTTTTATGAAATCCAAAACAGAATATCTAACTTTGAATACTGAAAAGAAAATTCAAATCATTCGAATTACTGACCAAGTTGAAAATGTTGTTTCGAAGAGCGGCGTTAAGGATGGTCTTGTTCTTGTAAACCCAATGCACATTACTGCAGCAGTTGTTGTAAATGACAACGAATCCGGCCTTCACAAAGATTATCTTAGAGTTCTTGAAAATCTGGTTCCATACGAGGGTGAATATCGTCATAATGATACTGGAGAAGACAATGGAGCAGCACATATCTGGAGGCAAATGATGGGGCATCAGGTGGTTCTTCCAATTACTAATGGAAAATTAGATTTTGGCCCATGGGAGCAGATATTTTATTTTGAATTTGATGGGATGAGGCAAAAACGCATTCTAATCAAGGTAATTGGAGAGTAATTATTAATCTCAGCCCTCAATTATTCACGTGGCCAAAGTTTCCAAACTTGTTATAATCCATATACTCTACAGTTTTCTTGCAGCAGCTATGGCAGTATTGATCCCACTTTATTTAGTTGATCAGGAAGTTGATATTGCAAGTATTGGGATAATTTTATCCACCATTCCCCTTACTTTCATGCTTTTGAGGGTTGTTTTTGCCAGCATGGCTGATAGTATTGGCACAAAAACAATGGGAACAATTTATTCTATTGCCAACATGCTTGCAATTGTCATATATTCTCTTACTGCTTCTTCTATTGGTTTTATTGCAGGAACAATGGTTGAAGGAGTTCGCAATTCTGGATTTTGGGCAATCTCGAGAACTGAAGTACTTTTTCACAACGGCAAGGATAAAGCTGCAAATCTTTTGGCTTATTTTGGTGGAGTACGGCAAGTTGCAGATGGTTTTGGACGCTTATCTGTTGGATTTTTAATTGCATTTTTAACATTTCAAAAATCATTCATCCTGCTCTTTGCATTGTCATTTGTGATGTTTGTTCTGATTGTTTCGCTCAACAAGTGGAAACTGGGCAATATTGCAATAAACAAAAAAATGGTCAAAAGAATCCTAAATAATCGGCCAAGAAGCTTTTGGTTTAATGCCCTTGGATTGACATCGATGTCAATTACTTCAAACATGCTTCTGGCGTTTTTACTTCCACTTTACGCATATTCTCATCTTGGGTTTTCATACGAAGAGACTGGGCTTATGGTTGCGCTATTTTCTCTTTTAACAGGAATTATCATGATGCTTGTTTTGAAAAAGCACATAAGCGGTAAAAAACTGATGTCAGCTACTGCATTGATGGTTCCTGCCTTGATTGTATTTCCTTTCATTGGACCAAACATAATCTATCTGGTATTTTTGCTTGCAATTGGAAATGGATGCAGCATTGTACTCTCAGAGTATATTCTTGCTGATGCAGTTTCCAGCAGTGATGAGATCTCTACCGATATAGGGCTTATCTATATGCCTCTTAGGATCGCAGAATTTGTATTCCTGTTTCTTGGAGGTTTTGTCATAGTTTCTCTTGGCTATGCTCCACTCTTTTTCATTTGCTCTCTTTGTGTTTTGTTCTTCCTACTATTTGCAAGGAATCATTTCAAATAAACTCTTCCATTGTCAGCTGTCCTGTTTTTCTTGAAAAGATAGACCAGCCATTATCACGAAGCCATTTTTTATGGCCCTCATATTCAGGATAGACCTTTTCTACAAGTCCCCAGAATCTTTTTCCATGGCTTTTGTATTTTGTATGTGCAAGCTCATGGACAATCACATAATCCATAACTTCTCTTGGCATGAACAGCAACCTAAAATTCAGGCTTATTGTTCCATCTGTGGAACAGCTTCCCCAGAGAGTTAAATTGTCCCTGATATTTATTCTCTTAACAGTTGTATTGAAATGAAGTTTGTTGAAATACTCAATTCTTTCTCTGATCTTTGGCATTAGCTGGATTACAACGTGTTTTCTCACATGGTTTGCAACAATGTCATCTTTTGATGGGATCTCAGTAGTGCTTATCTCTATTTTCTCCCCATCAAATCTGCTTCGAAACTGATTCCCGCTGGAAATTGAAACATCAAATGTTTTGCCCATTGCCCTGAGCCTTTGTCCATGGACGAAAACCAGCCTTTTGCTTCCTTCGACTGTCCAACGTCCTTTTTCAATTGATCGCACAGATCGCTTCAGCAGATTTTGAAATGTTTCTTCTTTGTCTTTTGCTGGCCACCTGGATGGAATGCTTATTACAATTGCATGATCTTTAAGGCGGGCAATTGCAGTTCTGTTCCTGCTGAAAATCTTTTCAACAGCATAATCTTTTCCTTTGATTTCAATATTCACATTACAAAATTCAGGTAAATACTTTTTAATATTAGGCTCTAGTACATGTGAATGCGAAATACGCTAAAAAAATTATTCCTAATTGATATGCTGTATGCTTTCATAGCCTCATCTCTGGCAGTAATGGTGCCTCTTTATCTTATTGATATCAAAATGGATGTTGTCAGCATAGGTCTTATCTTATCAATTATTCCGCTTTCTTTCATGTTTCTTCGGTTGCTTTTTGCAAGTATTGCAGACAGTGTAGGAACTAAAACTGTTGAGATTCTAGAATCAATTGCAGCTATTGCTGCAATTTTGATCTATATATTATCTAATTCTGCTCGTGGCTTTGCGCTTGCACAGTTTGGCGAAGCAGTGCGAGATGCTGGTTTTTGGGCAACTGCACGAACTGATATTGTTGCGGCAAATGGAAAAGATCATCTTGATCGGGCGTTTGCATATCTGATCGGAATTCGTCAGTTGGCTGATGGCTTTGGCCGTATTTCCATAGGTTTTTTCATATTCTATTTCTCATTTCAGACATCATTCTACATTATGTTCGGTCTTTCTGTTGTCATGCTTGGCCTGGTGCTGACAATCAACAAAAATCCTTTCCATGGATTTCCAATAGCAAAAATACTTGTAAAAAAGATCTTCCACAAGAGGTCAAAAACATTTTGGGTGGATTCTTTTGGAATTGCAATGCAACAGCTTGTACCAAGCGTTCTGATGGCATTTCTTTTGCCACTTTATGTCTATACTGTTCTTGATTTTGGATATTCTGGAACTGCGGCAGTTCTTGCCATATTCTCACTGGTAACTGCTGCAGCAAATCTTCTTGCAGTTAAGTATAATTTCAGCAAATCCACACTGCTCTTCTCTGTACTAATGAGTGTTCCTGCACTTGTTCTAATTCCATATCTTCAAGAATTGATAATTGTCCCAGTAGTTGTTATTGGAATAAGTTCTGGCTGTGGCAACCTCCTCTCTGAGAGGCTTGTTTGCAAAGATGTTTCCCGCAAAAAAAACATATCAACGGAAGTTGGGGCAATCTATTTCCCATACATGGTGCTTGCATCTCTTTTCATTGGATTTGGAGGTCTTGCAATTGAAAATTGGGGCTACCTTTCGATGTTTTATCTTTGTGCATTCATAATGCTCTATTATGTCATTTATGTCCGTGCTCTTTTCAAAAGGCGAAAGGATTAAAATA
>JAHJDH010000036.1 GCA_018812625.1 Microcaldota archaeon
GGCCAAAGTGACCATAGGCTGCCGTTTTTCTATAAATAGGACGAAGCAAATCAAGTTTCTCGATCATGTCAGCTGGCTTAAACGAGAAATTATTGACAATGACTTCAGATATCTTATCTTCTGGGATTTTGTTAGTGTCGCGCGTATCAACAAATACTGAAAGTGGCTTTGCAACTCCAATAACATATGAAATCTGGACCTCGCATTGATCAGCAAGGCCTGCAGCAACAACATTCTTTGCAACATAACGGCCCATATATGCTCCAGAACGATCAACTTTTGATGGATCCTTGCCAGAGAATGCGCCACCTCCATGATGACCTTTTCCTCCATATGTATCTAGTATAATCTTTCTGCCAGTCATTCCAGCATCTGCAACAGGACCACCAAGAACAAATTTGCCAGTACCATTAATGTGAATTATTGTGTTGGAATCATATAGATCCCCACATACGGGTTTGATTACATGCTCTAGAATATCTGATTTTATTTTATCCTGAGAAACATCCTCATCATGCTGAGCTGCAATTACAACTGTATGAACACGTTTTGGAATTCCTGCTTCATATTCAATAGAAACCTGGCTTTTTCCATCAGGACGCAAATAGGAAAGAGTATTGTTTTTTCGAACATCTGCAAGTTTTTTGGTGAGCTTGTGCGCAAGCATGATAGGCATTGGCATTAACTCTGGAGTTTCTCTATTTGCAAAACCAAACATAATACCTTGATCTCCTGCTCCTTGTTCAGATGAACCATCTACCCCCTGGGCAATATCTGGAGACTGTCCAACAATTGATGAAAGAACTCCAGTTGTCCTATAATCAAAAAGATACTCTGGTTTGTCATAACCAATATCCCGAATCACTTGTCTAACCAACTTTTGAAATTCAACATATCCTTTTGTTGTGATTTCCCCCATAACCAGTACAATTCCGGCAGAGGCAGCTGTTTCTGCAGCAACGCGGGATTTTGGATCCTGCTCAATCAGTTCATCTAATATTGCATCTGAAATCTGATCACACAGTTTATCTGGATGACCTTCTGTTACTGATTCTGAGCTAAATAGATAATTTTTTGATGACATGAAAGAGGTAAATGCATCTAATTCTTTAAATATTGTGCCAAAGTCGATATCTTAGTATATAAATCCTATCAGATAACCATTTGCCATGGAAGAAAATGCATACAAAAATTGGCTTGCATCTTATACTGATTCAGATGCAGCTCTAGATGCATTTGCAAATCAAAAACAGTTTTTTAGACTAAATACTCTGAAAGTTGATCAGGACACATTCGAAACTGATATCAAATGTAAACAAACTCCATACTATGATTCTGCTTATGAGCTTGAGGAGGATATACAGATAGGAAAAACCTGGGAATATTTCCTTGGACATATATATCCTCAAAGCCTTCCTTCAATACTGGATTCTTTGGCCCTAAACCCAACAGAAAAAGACTTTGTACTTGATGTTGCAGCAGCACCCGGATCAAAATTTTCACATATGGCAATGCTGATGAAAAATAAGGGAGTTCTTGTTGGAAATGACTATAAAAAAGAAAAAATTTCTGCCATATATGCAAATATCAACAGATTGAATATACTCAATTGCATCATAACCATGAGAGATGGTAAAATACTTGACTGGAAAAGGAGATTCACCAAGGTTCTTCTTGATGCGCCTTGTACAGCCCTTGGAAGCGGCCCAAGTGCTGCGAGAAGATGGGATCCGGTTCATTCGCAAAAAATCGCAGTAACTCAGAAAAAAATGCTCTTTAGTGCATTTGATGCTCTAAAGCCAGGCGGAGAGCTCGTTTACTCAACATGCACATATGCAAAAGAGGAAAATGAGGAAGTAATTGACAACCTGCTCCAAAATGTCCCAACAGCAAAACTCGAAGACATTACACTAGAGATTCCACATAGTTCTGGATTGAGCGATTATGGTACAGAATTTAGGAAAACATACCGCATATATCCTCAGGATCTTCAAAGCGAAGGGTTTTTCATAGCAAAAATAAGGAAGGGAGAAGAATGATTCAAAATAAAGAGCGCAATTTCAAAAAATATGCAGAAAAGCACTTCAAAATAGTTCTCCCTGAAGGAATAGATATTTTTTATGCTAAAGGAGTTAGAATTGGCAACACATCACTTACTGGAAGTAAAATCAATGGGGAGCTTGGTTATGCAGCATGTGATTTTGGATTTAATCCAACTAATTCATTTATCCAAAATTTTGGGCACCTGGCAAAAAAGAATATTGTCAGGCTGAATGAAGAGGAAGCAAAAGAATTTGCTTCTGGCAAAAACATAAAGATGGATCTTGGGAAAAAAAGCAAGTATGTGATTATAAATTACAAGAAATTCGTACTTGGACTTGGATATTATGATCACACAAAACAAAAAATAGTAAATAAAATCCCCGAAAAAAGAAGAAGGATAATTACGAATAACATCTAGGAATAAAAAGATTACTTTCATTAACTAATTGAAAATGGTGTTAATATGAACATGAATTTGATTATTTTAGCGGTTTGTAGCGTTCTGCTTATGACCCTGAGCGGATGTTGCTGTGCGATGTCAGACCTTACAGATGATGGCTATTATTATGACGATTATGATGATAGCTACTACTATGAATCAACAGATTATGAAGGATATGATACGTCTGCTGGAGAATATATCTACAGCTAAAAATACTTTTCTTTTATTTTATATTTGGCAAAATAGTGCCAAGTCCCTGCGAACATTTTTGAAGTTCAGCTTCAAATGTCTCTTCCCTGCTTTTTAGTATTTTAGTAAGTAGTAAATATTCTCCTTCAAAATCATCCAGTTCAATTTTAGTAACATCAGCTTCTAGAGTTCGTCTTCTGTTGTAGAGAAACCCTGCAAACATCAAGGAGGTTGCTGCAAGCATGGCAACTGCACTTGTAGCAGAAGAAGCCAAGAGCGCAAGACCAGCAATTGCGGATGATGCTATTCGAAGATATTTTGGTGGGATGAGTGATGCTTCAAGCTTTGACTTTGATTCTGCTAATTCTGTTGCTCTTTCATCTAGTTTAGTTTTTGTTTTGTCACGAATTTGAGGCACTCTGCCAAACATTCGAATAAGATGACTTTTTCTGGATAGTAAAATGCTTTTCTGAATGAATAGAGATGATGGATCTTTTCTGGCCAAATTTATATGCTGAGCCGGAGTGACAGAAACTCTATCCTCAGGATCGAGCATAAGAACCATTCCACTTCGCATAAGCGCTCCATTGATTAGTTTGAGAGTCCGATCTATTGCTGCAAGAGAAGAAGATAATCTTTCCTCAAAGCCATTTAGATTATTTATGCTTTGCTCTCTTAGGGATTGATATTTTGGAAGCAGCGGCATGACCCGATCCATTGCCCTTCTCTTCCTGTCACTGAGCTTCATAAAAAATAGTTAGTATGCTTATGTTTTTAATTATGACAAATAGTCGCAAAGCCAACTGCACATAGTATCAACTACAATAGAAAACTGTTTTTCCTCCTTAAAGAAATGATCTGCGCCTTTTATCACAACCAGTCTTTTTTCTCCTTTTACAGAAAATGCAATGTTTTCTGCTTGAGACATTGGAACAGTTACATCCTGATCTCCATGCACAACTATTGTAGGGCTCTTTATTTTTGATGCTATTTCCCTCATATTGTACGTCATAGCATCTTCATAAACATCGTAGCTCCATCTTTTTGAAAACAATTTCAAATAGCCTTCTTTTTTCCATTTGGCTACCCCAGACTCATTAAGCCTCCAATCCCATAACTCGTTTGAACTGAATACTGGACATTTGAGAGCAATTACATCCGGATGCTTTTTACTTGCGCAGATCAGAGATATAGATCCAGTAAAGCTGGACCCAACAAGTCCGATTTTCTTATACCTGGTCTGTGCAAAATCATAAACTGAAAGAAGAGTTTCAACTGCTTTTGAAACAGTTAAATGTTCGATATCGCCTTCACTCTCACCATGACCATATAGATCATAAGTAATTGTTGAAATGCCATTTTCATTGAGGCATTTGCTGAGCGCTTTGCCAGTCCTACTATTCTTATTTGACAGATAACCATGCCCTAAAATAACTACAGAATCGCTCCCCACATCAGTATGATTAATACTCACTTTCCCAAGTTTTGAATCAAGAAACATAATTTTAGATTTCCTTGCAAGGTTTTATATTTGCTATTTGAAAGATTGATTTGATGGAAGTCAAAATCTGCCCAAGATGTCAAAAGCCTGTTGAGGCTAATGACTATACTACCAATATAACTATCCTATGGGGTGGAATGGATCCGCGCTTTAGATGCAGAAAATGCGGATATCGCGGATTGCCAATACTCCTGAGTGATGAGGAATAATTATTTCGGCTTATGGTGACCCCATTTTTTTAGTGCCAGATCAAGCTCTTTGTTGGTTTTTGCTTTTTCTGCCAGTGTTTCTCCATCCATGGTAGCTTCAAGAGCCTGCATAGCTGCCATTGCTCCCTGACGTGTTCCTTTTGGGTGTCCATGTATTCCGCCGCTAACTAGAAGCACAAACTCGTTTCCATAGATCTTCATAACATCAGGAACCAAACCTGGATGAAGTCCACCAGAAGAAACAGGGAATGCATTTTTGATATTGCCCCAGTTTTGATCTAGAAGAAGACCAGATTTTGCTTTGACTTTGTTTTCCCTAAGAGTATCTGCTATTGCAAGAACTTCTGATTTTGATCCGACAAGCTTTCCAACAGCAGTTCCAGAATGAATTTGACTAACACCGATTAAACGCATGGTTTTGGCCAAAAACTGCATTGTCATTCCATGCTTAGGGTTTCTATCAAATGATGCATGCATGGCCCTGTGAGCATGAATTGCAAGTCCTAAGTCAGAACAGTAATCTCTCATAGTTTGAACAGCAGCATTTCCAGTGACAACAACGTCAATCATGCAGTAATTCCATCCATTATCTGCAAGCATTTTTGCCCGTTTTTTCATTTCCTCAGTCTCAGCCGTGATATTGATGAATGCAGATTTTGTTTCTCCTGTGATTTTTTCTACCTTCTCGCGCATCTTAGTCATCAGTTCCACTCTCTGCGAAAATCTGTTGAATGATGTGGATGTGAGGTTCTCATCATCTTTGACAAAATCAAATCCACCCATCCAGGTTTCAAAACCAACTTTGGCATGCTCTGCAGCACTAAAACCTATCTTAGGCTTTGGAACAGCGCCAGTAAGCGGACGCTTCTTTACTCCCATCAATTTTCTTATTCCGGCGTTTCCATAATAAGGTCCTTTGAAATGCTTTAGATAAACTGGTGGAAACGAAACGTCGATTAGCCTAAGGTTCTTTACTGCCTTCATTCCAAAGATATTTCCGGCAATCCCACTTAGAAGCTGACAGATATTTCCTTCTTCCCAAAGTCCGATAGGGTATGCAATTTTTACATAATTTCCACTGATTTGAAATGCTATTGCTTCAAGTTTTTTCATTCTTGGAGGAAGAGTATGGAGAGTTGTCCATGTACCAGTAGAGCTTTCTGAAGCAATTCTGCCTGCAACTTCTTTTTTTGTCATGCCAGCTATAGGCTCAAAATAGAACAGACAAACAAGATCATCTTTTGATGGTTTGTACTTTAGATCCACAAATTCATTATACCAGTCAATTTTTGCCATTGATTGCAAAACCAGTCAAGCAATATAAATATTTAGTTAAGAATCTTGAATTCGACACTGTTATCTTCTGCTTTCCAGTGACATACTGCACAGAGATTGTCTTTATCATCCATAACTCCAACTGCCTTCTCAGTATTATGGCCATCCCTTGCGCAAACAAAAAGAACAAGTTCAATATCGCCATCAATGGAATTTACAAAATTTAAAAATTCACGATTGCGTTTTAAATCATTAAAAGAAGGTTCTCCAGGAATGCAATCATCAAGCAACGGCGCAAGCTTTTTCCATTGTTTCATAATCTGTCTTCGAAGATTATCATCATCTCTAAGCTTTACGTCAGTAACTCCGTTTAGCTTTCTCCATTTGAATCTTGCTTTTTCCATTCTACCCCATAACATTAATGTTATAAAAGGTTTTAAAATGTGATGGATCTAATAGATATGCTATTAGGTGACCAATTTGAGAATGGTTCAAAAGAAAAAAACAATCAAGCCAGAGTACGGTTTCGATAAACACGAAAATGGCCAGGACAGGCCAGTGATAAGCAGCCGTGCAAAGTATATTGCAATTCTTTGCATAGATGAAGTGCCTAATGCTGCTCTTGGAATTGATGATGCTAGAGTAGTATCTATTATGAAAGCCCATCCAGGTTCAAAAAAGCTCAGTACCGATAAACGAGAAGCACTAGTGCAGGAAGTAATTGATACATTGAACATGATTGAAGAGCCTGAGGAAAAAGATATTGCAGCAAAATTATTCAGATTGGTTTTTGGCTCAGAAGAGTACATACCACCTGAATATATGAACGCAGTAACTGAAATTACCCTGGCAAGAAGCGCTGAGAAGGAAGCTGATACTGAAGAGCCAGTACAGAGGCCTTTTATGATCAAAGAATTCAGCAGAGAAATTAGACAAAATACGGGATATTGTAAAGCATTGGCAGTACTTGAAGAGGAACTTGAAGGCATTGATGAGGATATCCAGGAGATTGCACATGCAGTTCTGAAAACTCTTTTTGGAAAAGGCGGACATAAGGAAACAATGAATGCTCTTGTTATGCTTGAATGGATACCATCAAGAATAATTGATGAGTATGGACCTGCAGGAGCAATACTCGAAGTATGCGAACTGTGGCAAAAGCTAAGAGATGCAGAAGTTGGTGAAGAACTTGCAAGGGAAGGACTCTGCGCACTTGGAGCTATTATGGATGATGAGATACGGGCAACTGGCAAGGCATCTGAGATAATCAGCAATCTGCAAATAGATTTTGATGACATACATGTTGGAATTATAAATGCTGCAAAGCTTACTCAAAATTAAGTGCTTTTCTCATAGCATCAAGCGGAAGAAGCGCGCATTTCATTCTTGTTGGATTTTTTGACAAATCAATTTTCAGAAGTTTTAGAACTTCGTCCTTATCTATGTTTTTTAGCTCATCAAGCTTTTTTCCAATTAAAAATCCAGTGAATAAAGATGAGCTGGCCTGGCTGATGGCACAGCCTTTGCCCATAAATTTTGCATCTTCGATTATGCCGTCTTTTACTTTGATGAAGATAGTTATTGCATCCCCGCAGGTAGTATTGTAAATTTGGGCCTTGTACTGCGCATCTTCGATGGTACCAAAGTTCTGAGGATGCTTGTAGAGCTCAATTATGAATTCCTGGGATATTTCTTCCATTTGTTTAACCTCAAGCTAACATGGAGTCGATCATGAATGGCACTAGCAGATAAATGATTATGCCGCCAACCCCTCCAAGCAAACTACATGCTCCAAGTCCTGCAAGACCAAAAACAAGAACCTTGAGTAACGTCGATACATTTTCTTTATCTTTGATTTTTGAATGATATAGGAATACGCCAACTCCTGCTAGTATAATTCCCACAACTAAAAGAATAAAGGAACCTGTTAGCATGAAACTTTGCGTTGTGCCCTTCAGATCATTGAGTGCATAAGGCAGGGTTTCACTTTTAGCAAAAACAAGCACACTCATCAACATGACCATAAATAATATTTTTTTCATAAATTTCACCCAAACAATTTCTTTACTTTTTCAAGGGATACTATCAATTGATCTATTTCTGATTTTTTATTATAAAAGTAAATACTTGCACGTGTGCTTGCTGGAATGCCAAGGTACTCATGCAGTGGCATGGCACAGTGATGGCCGCTTCGAACACAAACTTTATCCTCATTGAGAATTGCTGCAATATCATGCGGATGCACTTTATCAATTGTAAATGAAACAAGTCCAGTTCTTTTTTCCGGACCAAGAACATGGATAAAATCCAGTTCATTTAGTCTTGAGTACATATACGCACTGAGAGATTGTGTATATGAGGTTATATTCTCCATTTCAAGATTATTTAGATAATCTAGAGCAACGCCAAGACCAATAACAGCTGCAACATTTGGAGTGCCTGATTCAAACTTGTGAGGACTTGTGTTCCAGTCGCTTTTTTGAGAAGTAACAGTTCGAATCATTTCGCTCCCATAGAGAAATGGATCCATTGATTCAAGCAATTCCTCTTTTCCATAAAGAACTCCAACTCCAAATGGAGAAAGCATTTTATGTCCTGAGAAAGTTAGAAAATCACAACCAAATTCTTTGACACTGATTTTATGTGAAGGAGCATACTGGGCAGCGTCAACCAGACTAATAGCACCAGCGTCTTTTGCAAGTTTGCAAAGCCTCTTTAAGTCCGGCATTGTTCCAAGAACATTAGACGCAGCACTAAATGCAAATAAGTTTGCCCCCTTTAGTTTTTGGACCAAATCAGCTTCGTCAAGATTACCTTCTGGTGTTAATCCAACTACTTCAAATTTAGCTCCAGTTCTCTTTGCAAGCTCCTGCCAAGGAACGAAATTGCTGTGGTGCTCCAGCATAGTTACAACTATTTTGTCCTCTTTTTTGATGAACTTTTCGCCATAGCCACGCATCACAAGATTGATTGCTTCGGTCGTGTTTTTTGTAAATATGACTTCATTTTCATTTGAAGAGATGAATTTTGAAGTTTTTTTGCGAACCTGTTCATATTCAAAAGTTGCCTCTTCTGCAAGTTGATAAAGGCCTCTTGCAACATTGGAATTTTGATCTTTGTAAAATTTATTGATACTTTCGATTACAGAAGCTGGTCTTTGTGAGGTTGCAGCAGAATCAAGGTAAACAATATTATCAAGAATCGGAAAATCTTTCCTTATTTTGTCGACATCCATTTCAATCAGCTAGAAATGAAGAATACCCTTCTTCTTCAATTTTTATTGCAAGTGATTCGTCTCCAGAATGAACTATTTTTCCATTTGCAAGGATATGAATCATATTTGGTTTGATATGCTTGAGAATTTTGGGCTGGTGTGTTATTATCAAGAATCCCCTCTTACCATCATTTAGATCTGTTAGAACTTTTGTAATCAATTTGATTCCATCAACATCCATTCCAGAGTCAATCTCATCCAGCATTATCAGCTTTGGCTTTAGTGCCATGATCTGAAGCACTTCAAGGCGTTTTCTCTCTCCACCGGAAAACCCAACATTGATCTGCCTGCTTACAAAGCTTTTATCCATCCCAAGTTTCTCTGCATTCTCAACAAGATTAGAGTGGTTTTTTACCATCTGATCCATATCAAGAGGACCATTTCTCTCAGTTAGTGCCTTTCGAATAAAATGACTGACCCTGACTCCTTCGATTTCTTCGGGATTTTGAAATGCCAAAAATAAACCAGCTCGGGCTCGCTCATCAACAGAATAGTTAATCAGCTCAACAGATGAAAGCTTAATGCTACCAGTAACTGATAGTGAAGGGTGCCCCATCAGGGCATTTGCAAGAGAACTTTTACCAGCACCATTTGGACCCATTATTGCATGAACTTCCCCAGGCTTAATGCTGAGGTTCAGTCCGCTTAAAATCTCCTTATCTTCGATTGAGACAGTTAGATTTGATACTTCGAACATGATTATCAATTTAGGTAAGCCTAAATGTTTAAATATTGTCCGAAGGGAAAATAACTCAATGAGTTCTGATAAAATAGACTTCAGTCATTCCAAATACGACTTTAAGGACGATATTAGATACCAGCACTTGTCAAAAAAAGGTCTTGATGAGAATATAGTTAGAACAATATCTGAAATAAAGAACGAACCAGAGTGGATGCTAAACTACAGGCTTGAAGCGCTCAATATGTTTCAAAAAGCTCCAATGCAAAGCTGGGGAGCAGATCTTTCAGAACTCAATTTTGACAATATTCATTATTATGCAAGCCCTACTGAAAACAAAACCGGTGATTGGGAAAAGGTTCCAGAAGAGATTAAGAAAACATTTGACAGGATAGGAGTTCCTGAGGCAGAGAGAAAATTTCTTGGAGGAGCTACTGCTCAATATGATTCTGAAGTAGTTTACCATAATCTGAAGAAAGAATGGGAAGAGCAGGGGGTTGTATTCACAGATATGGATAGCGGGCTTGTAGAACATCCGGAAATTGTAAAGGAATATTTTGGAACAATTGTTCCAAGCTCAGACAACAAATTTGCAGCACTAAACTCTGCAGTGTGGTCTGGAGGAAGTTTTGTTTATGTTCCAAAGGGAGTTGACGTAAAAATCCCGCTTCAGGCATATTTCAGGATAAATACTCAGGATGTTGGCCAGTTCGAGCGTACACTGATTATTGCTGAAGAAGGAGCAAGTGTTCATTATATTGAAGGATGCTCTGCACCGATTTATTCTTCGGGATCGCTCCATTCTGCAGTGGTTGAAGTAATTGCAAAAAAGAAATCATACATAAGATATACTACAATCCAAAACTGGTCAAACAATGTCTACAATCTTGTCACCAAAAGAGCAGTGGCGAATGAAAAGGCCAGAATTGAATGGGTAGATGGCAATATCGGATCAAAAGTTACCATGAAATATCCCTGCATTGTCCTTAAGGGAGAAGGTGCCAAAGGAGAGGTGCTCTCTGTTGCTTATGCAGGCACTGGACAGGAACAGGATACTGGTGCAAAAATGATTCATCTTGCTCCAAATACAACTTCAAAGATTACTTCAAAAAGCATTTCCCAGGGTGGGGGAAGAAGCAGCTATAGAGGACTTGTAAAAATTATAGAAGGAGCAAAGCACTGCAAAGCATTTGTACAATGCGATGCATTCATATTGGATGAGAACTCCAGATCAGACACATATCCAAAAATAGAGATTGATGAGAATACAGCAACTATAGGGCATGAGGCAAAAGTTGGAAAGATAGGAACAGAAAAATTATACTATCTAATGAGCCGTGGAATAAGCGAAAAGGAAGCACTTGCAATGATAGTTCTGGGTTTTGTTGAATCATTTACTAAAGAATTGCCAATGGAATACGCAGTAGAATTAAACAGACTAATTGAAATGCAATTGGAAGGACCAGTAGGCTAATCTTCAGCCATAAGTATGCAGGTATCGTTTTCATAGCCAAGCTGAATGCCAGTAAGCGATGAAACTTCTGGTGAGTTCACATACATCATATATGCGCGCTCATCATCCCCTGCTGTAATGAAATAGTATGATCTTCCTTCAGGATCACTAAATCCAGAAACAAACTTTAATGAACCCGCAAATTCTTTTGGATCAAATGGATCAAGAGAAAGAATAACAGTACATGCTGCAAGTTTTTCCTGAAACTCTTCAAATAAAATCATACCATCGCTTGGAACAGCAATTGAATCTACTTTGGCAACTCGAGCTTTTTCTTGTATTGCAACGCTCATCATTTGTTTGAGGTCTCCGGAATCTATCATGCTAATATACATGGTTTTTCCAGTTTCTGTTCTAATTATGCATCTTTTCTTGAAATCAACGGACATGAGTCCGGGTGCGATTTCATAAAGATTTTCAGGAGTATCAGTAGTTAAAACAAAAAGGCTTGATCGAGTTCTAAGAGCAATAAACTTGAAGCCTTTGATATCTATTGGAGTCATACCTCGAAGATTCTTCACAAAATTATGAAAACGAACTCCAGCATCATTTAAAACAACGCTGCAGCCTTCAAGTTTTTTCTGCAAGGCACTAATTCTTTGTGCTGAAAATGAAAGATTATCAAGAGCAGGGTCCTGAATTTGGAATGACACTGTAGCATCTGGTCTTGCTTTTTTTGGAACGCCTTTTTTTTCAATTACCATCGCAATATATATTCGAACAAGGTCTTTTTAACCTTATTCTTTCTTTTTTTCCCACTTTAATAGCCATTTTAAAATCCCATATTCATAATCTGACATTATGAAAAGCATGTCAGTCACTGGCAGAAAAGAAATTATTATTGAAGAAGATTCAATAGTAAAAATTGCAGATGGCTCAGAGGTACTTGTGATAATAAAACCAATCAAAAACATCAAAATTGAGCTTGATGTTGGCGAAAAATGTACAGTTCAGTCATACATATTCCAAAATGAAAATGTTGAAATTACTCAAACAAACCATATTGGAAGTGGATCAGAGATATACTGCAACAGCATTTGGGTTTCAGGTGGAAAAGGAAAAATAACCAATCTTCTGGAAGGAGATGGATCCCAGGCACATGACATACATATTTTTTCAGAGAGGGGATCAAGCACATTTAATTTGGATGCCAGATTAAACCATGCTGGAAAGAACACTGAAGGGAAAATAATAGTAAAGGGAATTGTGCATGATTCTGCAACTGCAAATCTCGATGGAATGATTAAAATTGAAAAGAGCGGTTCTGGAGCAGAATCAATTCTCAAGGAGCATGTGATGCTACTTGGTCCTAAGGCCCATGCAACTGCAAAACCAGAGCTGGAAATTGAAAATAATGACGTTAATTCTACTCATGCCGCATCAGTTTCAGCAATTGATGAAAATAAAATGTTCTATCTGATGAGCAGGGGAATTGGAAGAAAAGAAGCAGAAAAAATGATCGTAACTGGATTTCTGGATTCTGGAATTAACCTTATTCCTGATGAAAATATGAAAAATAAATTTTTAGATATAATACATAGCCATCTCTAGAATAACTGTTGCAGCTGATACA
>JAHJDH010000037.1 GCA_018812625.1 Microcaldota archaeon
ATAAATAAAAAAAGATTATTTCTTTTCTTCTTTCTCTACCTTGGAATTAGCTTCTTTGGTTGGCTTCTCTTCTTTAGCTTCGACCTTCTTTTCTTCTTTAGGAGCAGTCTTTTCTACTTTAGCTTCTTTCTTCTTGTCTTCAGCTTTTTCTTCCTTTGGCTTCTCTTCTTTAGCTTCAGCCTTTTTTTCTACTTCTTTTGCCTCTGGCTTCTCTTCTTTAGCTTCAGCTTTCTTTTCCTTAGGATCAGCTTTCTTAGCTTCAGCTTTTGGCTCTTCTTTAACTCCGGCCTTTTCTTCAGAAGGTTCTTCTTGTTTTGCTTCAACAACGGTTTCTTCTTCCTTTTTCTCTTCCATTGGCTGTTCGAAGTAAGAAACGTTGTATTTGAAATCTTCGTAGGATTTGATTGTTCCCTGAGACATCATAAGCTCTCGAGTTAGTATATAAAACACAAGCGCAAGTGATCTTTTACCTTTATTGTTTACTGGAACAACAAGATCAATATTTCTTGTCTCATTGTCTGAATCACAGAATCCAATTACCTTTGCTCCTGTTTGTTTGCTCTCCTTAATTGCCTGTCTCTCACCTTTTGGATCACAAACAATTATGAGTTTTGGTTCAATGAACCTTTTGTCCTGAATGTTTGTCATAGTTCCAGGAACATATCTTCCTGCAATGACGCTAACTCCAGTAAGTGCTGCAAATCTGCTTGCTGGATTTCCAGAATAAATACGAGATGCTACAACTGTAACCTCTTCTGGCTTGAATTCTGCAACGAATTTAGCTGCTTCCATTATTCGATCTGCACTTTTGCGCAAATCCAGGATGTACAAACCGTCATCTCTTCTCTTGAAGATGAAATCTCTCATATCATTGGTTCTCATTTTTGTACCAATGTGTACTCCAGCTTCCAAAAACAATTCCTGTTTAACAGGCATTCCATCTTTTGATTCATCTACTTTTTCTTCTGTCATTTTTTCTACCTCCTGTATACGATCCATTCAGGATCAAATGGGGCCGCTAAGATTTATTCTTCCAAGCCTCAGGTGTTTGTTGCTTAGAAGTTGAACTTCTGAAACTTTTTAGATATTTTCCTAAAAAAGTTTTCTCAGATGACGTCCACCCCAAGGACGCAGGATACCAGGTTACCTCACGGCCCCTATAGGGTATATCAAGTTTAATACGAAAAGCTTAAATATTGCTTTTTGCTCTTTGTTTGAGTTTTTTATTCAGGTTCATGATTACATCCAATTGACTTGTTTTTGCATTGCAAAGTAAATTCACAACCCATAATTCTCGCTAGATATCTTTTTTGAGTTTTTTATGAATAAACCTCGAAGAAGAAGCAAGAATGAAACTGTGATCAGAGCAGGAAGAAGAAAAGCTGTGAAAAGTATGCCCAATATGATGGAAACTGTTCCGCGATTATCTATTAGCCTGTAGGTTTTCCCTTGAAACTCGATGAGCAATCGTTTAGACATCAATGCTATGAGAAGGTCTCCCATTGCCTGCCTTTTTTCACTATTCTGTAATATAATTTTTTTGCCAAAATACTGCTGTAGATCTGCCAGACTCCTAACTAAATGCTTCACAAATCTAATAGGATTGAACTTGAGTGTATCAAGATTTTCATGTACTTGCCTGGTCGATGTTCTCTCAACAACAAGCTCTTTTCCTTTTTCTACAATAAAAGGCGCTGGCGGGGGTGGTGGCAACCTTTCACTGAAAAACCTGAATTCACTAGCAGCCCAGACTGCAGAAAACCGTGTTTTAGCCTTTGCGAGATAACCACAAGCAGCAAATAATAGTCCTTCCATCAATCTCAAAAATATGGTAGTCCAGAGAGAGCCAATATCTCTGTTCAAGAATTCATGTATGGTAAAACCCCGAGTATAATAGTACTCTTTGTTATCATCAATCAAGAAAACAGGCGGGAATGTGGGGTGAGTGGCGATACTGTCTACCCAGCCCATTTTCATATCTTTTCTCGCCATCCTGTACATACGGTCAAATTCTTCTCCACCAAAAAAGTATGGGATGTATGTGAAACCAATGCGATCATAGACATTTCTATGAACGCATCCATAGTGATTGCTTAGAAAACCTTTGTTGGCATTTGAATCTTTATATCTAACATGGGGGAGGGCAATATCATAATCCTCATCGATTTTCTTAACAAGATTTTCGAGCAGATCAGAAGACTCAGGAAGACAGTCGGCATCTGTCATGCATATGTATTTGTACTTGTCAAGCATTGCTTTTTTCTCGCCAACGAAATAGCCTCCTCCAGCTCCATTTTTTCCAATTTCCCTTATCTGCAGAACATTCAATTTTTTTGGCACTCTAACAAATTCGTCTTTTTCCCCATGAACAATAATAATATCAAAATCCTGGTATGTTTGTTTTGACAATTGAGTAAATTGCTTTTCAATCCAATCATTGGCATTGCAAACAGGTATGATAACAGCAAGGCTATGCCTGCCTTTACGCTCGTCCCTCTCTTCTTGAATCAGCTCTTGAAGAGAAGGTGCCTTCCAAATCCATTCTTCTTTCATAATAACAAAAGGAGATAACTGTCACAACTCATAAAACCGTTATCTTTGTTTTATTTTTGATATGACTGTGCTGATTTTACCAGACTTTGATTTTTTAATATTATCAACTTTTTCAAATTCCATAGAAATACTCTCTCCAAGACAAGCAGAGAGGAGTTTGTTTTTGACAATCTCTTTTGAAGAAGCAGGCAAATCTTTATCTGAAGACACATATCTAAAAACAAAAAGATCTTCTCTTTCTTGGATCACCTGATACTTCAACAAACCAGCTATGCCATAGAATATATCAAAGGATACTGCAGAGCGTGATTTTCCGCTTGGAAGGGTGATAATATCGTTTGAACGGCCTCCTAATGACTTGAGAACTGGCAAGCCCCTTCCGCAAGAGCATGGTTTGCCGTGGCTTCCCAAGTCTCCGATTTTATATCTAATAAATGGCATGGCATGATTGACCAAGGAAGTAATGGCAATTTCTCCTTCACCGCTTTTCTTAGGTTTGTCATTTTTATCAAGAATCTCTAATTCGCAGGTAGGGCAGATGTGGAAGTTGTGTTCTTCAGGGCATTCAAAGGCAATTGTACCAAATTCAACAGCGCCATATTGCTGATAAACTGGGCATGAAAATGAATTTTCAATAGATCTTTTACATTCCGGAGAAAGCATTTCTGCACCAGTATAAACAGATTTAAGTTTCAGAGGTTTACCTGAAGAATCATTCAGTTTTGACAGAATTGATATGGGTGAAGGGTACCAGCCAAGAATATCAGGTTTGTATTTTGATAATTTTTCATAATTCACTTCCTCATCATCAAATACCAGAAGATCCAGTTTTCTAAAAAGGCCCAATTTGTGTAAAAAGGGAAGAGTACTGCAAGGCACTACTGAGAGTTCGGCCATGCTATCAAGAGGAGTTCTTCCGAATTCTGTCTGAATAAATCCCAGTGCAGCAGTACGATGATTAACAGCATCCTGATCCAAAGTAATCTGAAGCGGAATTCCAGTGGATCCGGATGTACTAACATTATAATGAGGCAAATCCTTGATCCTGGGCCTGATGAAATCATCATTGGAATCCTGATATGTCTTTTTCGAAGTAGCAGGTAGAATTGAAATGTCTTCAATTACATCTGAAACATCATAATCCGCCAGCAGCCTAGCGTAAAATTTGGTGCTTTTTGCTGAGTCTAATATTTTCTCAAGGCGTTGTTTTTTTAGAACCTCGAGCGTATCCTCATCAAGCCATTGCTCTTTCCTGAATCTCAAGAAATGGCGAAATACTTGCAGGAATTCGGATCTCATATACTACTAAAAGCCGAAAAGGGATATAAATTTGTCTCATTTTGCCAAATCACCACTCTCATATATCAAAAGAAGCACGGTACGATTTTGTGGGGGATTAACTTTGGACTAATGAAAGTACTTTGTTCACAGATTCGTCTAAGCTTTCCTTATCTGTTTGAATAACGAGCTCTGGCTTTGCCGGCTCTTCGTAAGTGTCATTGTATCCTGTGAGGTTTTTTATTTCTCCTTGCACTGCCTTTGCATAAAGTCCCTTTGGATCTCTTTTCATACAGACTTCAAGAGGGCATTTGACAAAAACTTCGGCAAATTTTGGAGATAACTCGGACCTTGCATAATCCCTCACCTTCTGATATGGTGCAATTAAAGAAATCAATACCACTCCCTCAAGCGAGAGTTTTTTTGCCATTTCAATAACTCGTTTGTTGTGCAGTATCCTATCTTCAGGACTGAAACCAAGGTCTGGACTGAGATTTTTTCGAACTTCATCTCCATCCAGTATATTTACTGTTTTCCCTTCGGATTCCAAAATCCTTTTCATCTCATATGCAATAGTTGTTTTTCCTGCTCCAGGAAGTCCAGTTAACCAAATTATCAACATAATCACCTAAACAAATGGATTTTTCTCTTCAAGTATTATGTCTAAGACCTCTGGTCTCATCATATCATCCGGGTTTTCCCTCGCGAGAATCTTTTCCCTGATTCTAGTTCCGCTGAAATGTTTGTGGAACTCACCGCCATGATTGCAGCTTCCAACGACCTTTTCGCATTTGCTGCAAAAGAAAAACGCCTTGAAGAATAATGGAGTTATTCCAAGGTTTGGAAATTCATTAAATATCTCATGTGCTGCATATGGTTGGTAGTATTTTCCAACTCCTGCATGGTCTCTGCCTACTATAAAATGACTACATCCGAAATTTTTTCTTATTATTGCATGGAAAACTGCTTCTCTCGGTCCAGCATATCTCATTTTTGTCCTTAGAATCCCAAGAAGAGCGTTTGGCAAATAATTTTTGATCAAGACATTGTATGTTTTGATAATTACTTTATCTTTGAAATCTCCCGACTTCTTTTTCCCAAAAACAGGGTTAATGAATAATCCATCCACTGATTCAAGTGCAGTTCTCTGAACATACTCATGTCCCAGGTGGGGTGCATTTCTTGTTTGAAAACCAACTATTTTTTGCCATCCCCTTTCTCTAAAGCACTCGCGGGTTTTTCTTGGGCTTAAATGGAATTTACTGAATTCATCATCAAGCTCAGCCAGCAAGGTTACTTTTCCGCCTGCAAAAAGATCTGGTTTTTTCATGATCTCGGCAGCTCCAGGATGTGCAATATCATCTGTTCCAAATGTATTTTTGGCAATAGTTCTTCTATCAAAATTAAATGTTTCTTCTATGTCGATAAAACCAATGTTTTTACCTTCATATCTGAAAAATATTCTCTCACCATTGGCATATTTTTTTTGCACTGGAAGCAATATTGGCATTGTCCAGGCGTTTCCATCTGGTAATCTCATTTTTGAAAGCACACTTTCAAGCTCATTTGAATTCATAAATCCTGAAAGCGGACTAAAAACACCATGGGAAATATTTGCAATTTCACTAAAAGTATCAGAATCGATCTCAAGCACATCATTATTACTATTGGTTTCTTCGCTAGTAGTGCATCTTTCAATAAGTTTTCCGCCGTGAGCTTCAATCATTTTTTCACAATATTTACTTTTAGATATAGCCTATTTAAACACCCCATAAAGTATATATAATTTCCAGCGTATTTTTCAGCTCATGGAGACGGGCTTTTTTCAGTTAATTAAAATCTATTCTTCAAATCTTAAAAATACCTTAACTGCAATCAGATTTTTATTCAGATTATTCACCTCTCCAATCAGAACTCTTCCTGATTTCATAATAGCCGGGTTTCCAAAATGCGGCACAACCTCATTATACGAATACCTGATTCAGCACCCATCAATTTTCCCTGCATTTTCAAAAGAAACATATTTTTTCCACAGGCACTATAGCAAGGGATTACTTTGGTATCGTGCTTACTTCCCAACCGTTCTAAGCAAATTCGTCCAAAGGCTTCGGAAAAGAAAATTTGTCACAGGGGAGGCTACTCCTTCTTATGCAGCAGATCCCAGTCTCCATAAAAAAATCTATGATATGAATCCAAAGATAAAGCTGATCCTCCTCTTGCGAAACCCGACTGACAAGGCATTTTCCAACTTCAATCATCTTGTTCGCAAGGGCATGGCAGATGATATTGCCGATGCCATAAAAGCTGATTTAGGCACTAAAGAAAATATCCGGAAGCCTTCTTTTAGAAATCTGGTTTCAGGCGGCATTTACCTTAATTATCTCAAAGAACTCTACAAGGTTTTTCCAAAAGAACAAGTTCTAATTCTCAAAAGCGAGGATCTTTTTTCAAACCCAAAGGTAGCAGTAAACAAATGCTTCAGGTTTTTGGGTTTGGAAGATTTTGAACTTCCAAAA
>JAHJDH010000038.1 GCA_018812625.1 Microcaldota archaeon
ATAATTTTAAAAAAAATAATTTGAAAATAAAAAATACAAAAAATTTGCGGCCGCCGGGATTTTCGGTTTTGAAAAAATTCAAACTTTCGGACCCGGGTCGCGAGCTTGGGAAGCTCGAATCCTACCATTGTCCATAGGAAATATGCTAGACTACGGCCGCTTTGGAAGATAAATAGTCTGAGTTGGAAATGGAATTTCAATTTTCGCTTTCTCCAGTTCTTCCATAATTGCAAGATTTATTGTCTGCTGAGTATCCATATAAACATTGAATTCCGGAGTTGTCATGAAATAAACTACTTCGAAAATCAGACTTGAATCTCCGAATTTTTGGAAATGAACACGGTCAAACTGTACGTTTTCAAGTTTCTCAATTGCCGCCTTGATAGTGCCAGGAACCTGCCTGATTTTTTTTGTTGGAGTATCGCATCCGATTCCAAAGGTAAATGAAATTCTTCTCTTTTCCATTTTCTTAAAATTGTTTATTCTTGAATCAGTGAGTTCCTTATTTGAAATAACAAGCTCCTGTCCCTGTAGGGTACGTATACGCGTTGATTTGATACCAATTTTCTCAACAGTACCCATGTCACTGCCAAGCATAAGAAAATCACCGACTTTAAAGGGCTTATCCAGATGAATGGAAAAATAGGAAAATACATCTGTCAGTACAGTTTGAAGAGCAAGTGCTATTGCAATACCACCAATTCCAAGTCCAGTTAAAAGAGTGGACATGTCATAGCCTAAATTAGATAATACAAGAAGGATTACAAGAGACCAGAGAACACCTTTGGACATGTTAGCAAGCAGATTTACTGCTCCCTTGTCAACGCGCTCTGATCTTTTCTTCTTGCCATCAATTATCTTGTTAGCAACAAAATCAATGATATAGCCAGCAGACCGTATCAGGTAGTACCCAACCATCAGTAGCATAAAGGCATAGGTAAATTCTTCCAGCTCCGCAGGCAATGAAATAAACTGAAAAGAAACATGAAGAGAGAAGACCAGATACAGTGGCCACCCAATTTTATCAAGCAGTTTTACGAATAGATCGTCGTATTTGTTAGTAGTATTTTCTGCAAATTTCTTTAGCCTTCGAACAATTACAAATTTGAAAATCCTAAGAATCAAAATAGATAAGAGAAAAACAAGAAGTGCAGATAGGTAAGCTATTGCGAAATTGTCGCCTATCTGATATGTAAGTATTTCTGGGCTAAGGTAATTTTCCAGCAACTGCTCAAATGCCATGATGATACACCTGCAAGATGTTTTATAAGATTACTCCACAGTTCCAGCTTTCTGGAATAATTTGACCATCTTGCTCTTTACAGTAACTGGAATCGGAACTGCAACTTCAATAAGCTCGACAGTAATCTCATCTTTCGCATCGTCAATATTGAGTACTTTTGCCCGCTCTCCCTTAAATGGACCGGATGACATTTCAACAAGGTCTCCAGATTCAATAATCATGGATGGTTGCTTATCAGCATTAACAAGAGTTTCAATTTCCTCTAAACTAATTGGTTTTTTTAGGAAACCTTTGATATGCTTTACTTTCTGAATAAGATTAACAAGAGTATTTTCGTCAGAGACTTCGATGAAGAGATATCCCTTGACGTTTTCAACATGCATGATAGAATAAACATCTAACTTTTCTGCTTTGCATTTTTTCATTAAAATTTCAGAGATTATTTTCTCCTGTCCTGAGGTTACACGTATTGTTTGAATCATTTTTTCACCTAATAAAGCCAAATATTATAGAGATTACAAAGCCTGTGAGGCCAAAAATCAACATTCCAAGTGCAGTAACTTTAGCAACTTTAGCATATTCTGCAGGGGTTGGTTTGCGGGAAATATGAATTATCCTATTACATCGTTTTAGTAGTTCTCGAATTTCCAAAATAATCACCCAATTAAGTCAAGATCAAGATTTTCAGTCTCAAAGGACTGTTCCTCTTTTTTCTTTGGGAACCTAACCCCAGCAAGCACAACAAGTACACGCATGGAGGACTTTTTTATGTTTTCATTAACCCTTGCACCCCATATAATATGTGCATTTGGATTGATTTTCTTTGCAGTTTCTGCAACAACATACTCCGCTTCCTTGAGGCTCATATCCTCTCCGCCGATAACATTGATCAAAGCTCTTGTGGAAGTACTAACATCAGCATCAAGAAGTGGAGAATTAAGAGCTGTTTCAACAGCAACTCTTGCCCGGTCTTCCTGTTTTGCATCAAGAGATGCTTCACCAAGACCAATAACTGCAAATCCACCATCTACAAGAATAGTCCTCAAATCAGCAAAATCCACATTTACAAGACCGGATTTTGTAACAAGTTCTGCAATTCCCTTGACAGAACCAGCAAGAACCTCGTCACATACTTTAAATGCAGTATTAAGAGGAAGATCAGGAACCAAATTGAGAAGTTTATCATTTTTGATGACAATCAAAGTATCAGTATGTTTCTTTAATTTTTCAATTCCGTTTATGGCATTTTCCATACGGATTTTACCTTCTGAAGTAAATGGCAAAGTGACAACAGCAACAGTGAGCGCACCCATGCTTCTTGCAGCTTCTGCAATTATTGGAGCGCTGCCAGTTCCAGTTCCACCACCCATACCACAGGTAATGAAAACCATTGAAGCATCAGGAATCGAATTTTTTATTTCTTCAATTGCTTCTTTTGCAGATTCCTCGCCAACTACTGGATTAGAGCCCGCACCCCTGCCTTTGCTTATTTTCTTTCCAAGCAGGACTTTTTTGTTGGCTCTGACATGAAGTAAGTGTTTTGCATCAGTATTCATTCCAATTAGATTAACACCTGATATACCAAGTTCAAAAACCCGGTCAAGAGTATTGCATCCGCTTCCACCAGAGCCTATGATGTAGATCTTCTGTTCTGTTTCTTCAATGAACTTCAACAGATCTTCATCATCCTGGTTTTTAGGAGTAAGATCCTGGATTATTTTCCTCTCCACAGAGGTTGTAGGTCTTGATTCTGGAACATACTGAGTAGTTGGTTGAGATTCCGAGGTAGGAACATTCTGTACATCATCCACATTATCACCGTAGAACTATGAGAATTTGACGAATAAAGTTAGTATGAAAAAGTATATATAGGTACCTAATCCTGCCAGGTATCAGGAGGCAGATATTCCTCCTGTTGTTTTTTAGCGATAAACCAGGCAAAGGCAAGTCCGAATACAAGACCGCCAAGATGAGCAGCGCTTGCTATTCCGCTATTGATGTTAAATGAGCCGAAAAGCTCCAGGACGACCCAAAGAACTGCGGCATATTTCATTTTCATCGGAATGAAATAAACAAAAATCCGCATATTGGGAAACATTACTGCACAAGCGCCCAAAATACCGTAAATCGCCCCGCTAGCTCCAAGTGCTGGGATAGAAGGAATGATCCCAAGGACATATGTCATATAATATGCAAGACCTCCAACTAGGCCAGCCACAAAATACAGTATTAAAAATTGAGATTTGCTTAGTTTGCGCTCTAGAATACTTCCAAAGAGAAAGAGTGCATACGCGTTGAAGAATATGTGCATATATCCTCCGTGAAGAAACATGCTCGAGATGAATCTCCAGGGCTCTGCAAATGCAATTGCAGGAATAAATATGAATGCTTCGGTAAACTCTGAGCTCATCATCTGAAAAAGAAATGCAATACCAATTATTGCAAGAATTGATGTGGAAATATTCATGGGATACCACTCAATGATAATTAATTTATATGAATCGCAAAGTTATGATTGAAATATCGTCCCTCTTAGGATCCAGAAGCTTGTCTGGTTTTTCTATTTTTCTTCCTTTGGATCTCTGCTCGATCTCAGCTGCAAGTGTTTTAGTAATTTCTTTAGGGTCTTTGAGACCAGTTATGAGCTCTTTCAGATCTTCTGAGCCAGAGCTATCGGTGATATAGCCCTCTTTGATTTTTAGATAAAGATTGTCTATAAGTGCATCTGATGCCAGGATTATGAGTTCTCCTCCCTTAAGCTTTCCACTAGTCATGCGAATTTCAACATCAACTCCTGATGGCCCTATCACAGAAGTAACAAGGCTCCTGTGGGATATGAATTTCAAAATTGAATCATTATCGCCAACAGGACGGCCAAGAGGAATTTCAAGATCAAGTGTTTCTCCGATCATTCCATAGATAGGAGAATCTCCAACGCAGGCCATGACAAATGATCCAGTGCTATTTGCCATGAATATTGACGCAGTAGTATAACCTTGGGTGATGTTTTTGTTTGCATGGGAAATGGCATCGTGAACTGCTTTTTCAGATGGAGCCTTTGTTTTCAAAAATTCGAGAATAGATGATGCTGCAGCTGAAGAAGCATTAGCAGCACCAGATTCGCCACTCACTCCATCAAAAACAGCTGCGATAAGAAGTTTTTCATCTGCATAAACAACTGCAGAATCCCCGCATTCTTCATGCACTCTTTTTACTATTGAAGAAAATTCACAAAATGAAGTTTTTCCATCAAAGTACTCAGAAGCATTTATTTTGATTCCAAGCAGTAGTTTTTCCATAGTTTAGAAAACCTCCAGAATCGCCTTGTAGGGAGCGTCTGATTTTATTGAAACTTTTGAAAAATGAGTGCGATAAGCTTTGTATCCCTTTTTTCTCAATCTCTCAATTATTGTTTTCATATCAGGAAGCTGAGCTAAATGTTTGAGCTTGCAGATATGGTGTATATTATAATAGTAAGGAGGCATCCCAACTTCGCTTTCCATAAGTGAAAGCATTTGCTCAATTTCCTCATGATCTGAATAATTTCTCTTTGAATTGAGAGTTCTCATTTTTTTGATAAATGATTTATCATGCAGCTCTCCAAGCCAAAGAGGACCAGCATAATCTTGATCAGGAACAGGAAATTGCCCGAAAGAACGGTCTCCAGTTTTTTTATCATATGATATGTGCCCAAGTTTTTTCAAGCTTGCAAATGCCAAATCAGCCCCCCGCGTAACCTTGATTACACTCTTTAGATAATGTTTATTGGAAAACGAAACAAGAGGTGTAATTCCCATATTAAATTCTGAAGCGACTTCTGCTATCCTCTTTAGCATGATTCGAAGGCCAATCTCATGAGTAAACTCATTATTGAGTGGCTTGGAATGATAATTTTTCATGCATGGAGAAACTTTTCCCCCGCAAAGAACTGCAACATCAGTAGCAGTAACAGAAAGATAGGCTACTTTTTTTGGATTGAAAAATCTGAAAGCATCAACAAGGTAAGGACTTGGAGTTCCAAATGGATCAATTTCAAGAAAATCAGCAACAAGATCAAATGCAACTTTTGAGATGTTTCCTTTTACAGCAGTGGCATTGATATCATTTGCTTTTGCATTTTTCTTTGCAAGAGTAATTGCTGCAGGCTCGATATCGACAAAAGTAATGCTACCCACATTTGGATTTTCCTTTGCATAGCGAATACCGCGAATCCCACTTGCACAAAAAGCATCAACGATATCAAGCTCGGACTCTATAGCACCAACTGCAAGTGAGGATACACTTCTACAAAGCTGCATTGCAGTATTGTAAAAAACTTTTTTAGATGAGTATAATTTGATTTTTTCTTCCAAGTAATCAACCTTTGATAAACTCACGCATCGCAACAGTTGCATAAGAGCCTGATTGAAGCGCAAATCTGAATATGTTATTATCATGATTAAAATCTTTTAGTGGGGCGAGTAATGTTCTATATGTTCCTTTTGAGGCTATTTCAGGGATGTGCTTCATCCTGAAATTTTCTTTAGTCATGCCAAACTTTTCCAAAAGCTCCTTTTCCCGCTCGTTTAATGGAGTTTGATATCCTATTAGTTTTCCGCAAATCCACCCTTCTGCATCAGCCTTTTTCACATCAGGAAAGCCAAGCGTTTCACCGCAGAAATATTCCCCTTCTTCAAGCTCAATGCCTTCAGATATTCTATCTGAGAGCTGCATATTGAATAGCTGCGATTGAAATGCATGAATGAAAAGCAAAAGAGTGGATCTTGGAAAATTTTGCAGAGATTCTTTGAATTTTCCGGGATGTTGTGCAAGATATGAGATTAGTTTTCTCTCGAGTCTTAAATATCTAGGAAACTCTTGCATTGCTTTTTTATAATCCCCTGTTTCAGCAAGAGATAGCCTTGCCTGTTTTGCAGTTTCATTCTCTTCCCCATTGCTGTCGCAAAGAAAAATCGAGATTGCCTCTTCTATTTTTCCTTCAAGCAGCTTTTGGCCGGTTATTGCAGTATTTTTTCTTGTTGTTCCAAATCTTTGCTCCCCAAAATAATTTGGGAATCTTCCTGCAAGTTCATTTGCAATATCACCTGCCCCGCTGCAATCTGCATCATTCAAAGTTATAGTAAAACGATTGCCAAGAAGCTCTCCCATATGGATTTTGTCTTGCGCATTCCAGGCTCCATTGATAGAAACATCCTTGATTCGCAAATCGAGAATCTTTTCTACTGGAATATTAAATGCTGAAACAGCTTGGGTTGTTATTGCAACCTTGTCTTTTGTTCCAGCAGTATTGAAGCGCTTATGGCTAGTATTGAGACGTTTGGCAAGCTCTAAGATAACAGAGGAAGTCGACCAGTCCGTTTTTTGCAGGACAAAATGAGTGAAGTTTCCGGATCCAGATCTTGAGAAATGTTTTCCTATTTCATAAACTGTGCCATCTGGCGCAATCTCTTCAACCAGAAAATCTTCAGGCTTTGATTTCAAAGTTCCTCCAAGACCTTGAGCAGTAGAAAGATAATTCATTAGTAGAAAAATAGAATAGAGAAATTTAAGAAGAAACAGCTTCAGTTAGTTTTGATCGAAGCTCAACTTCTGAAACATCCAATGGCTTGTTTTGTTTGACGCTGGTTGAAACGCATCTTTGTGCAAATTTTTCTGGTGCAACGTCAGCGGGGTTGTAGTATACAACATCAGCAACAACAGTAAACGCAACTCCTTCTTTCAAGGAAGCAGATGCCAATTTTGCAACTCGCTCAACAAGATCAGGATCCTGCCTCTTTGCAACTGAGAAAACAATGCAATCAGCCATTTTCGCAGATTGTCTTGAGGTCAGTTCATGATCAAGTTCAAATTCTGCCATTAATCTTTCTCTGGTGGCAAGAGCTTTTTCTGGATCAGTAAATACTTTTGCATATTCTGCTGCATAGAAAGATGATACGCCTTGTTTGACTGTTGATTTTACAACTGCATTTGCCTGTGCAATTCTTGATTGTAATTTATCAGGATCGCCATTGCAGGATCTCATCAAGCCAGAAGCTAAAGCAGCGACATGACTATCTTTTGCAAATCCACTTAGTTGTTTCATAACAGCTTGTTTTGCTGGTGAAATTTTTTGTACCATAAATATCCACACATTATTACTGCAATTGATAGTTTATAAATATGTCGTTTCGTGTTATTTTTCCTTATTTTTTCCATAATCGAATAGGTTTTCAGAGGTACTGTATCCTCCTAGGGGGACGCAGATCTTTTAATACATCTTATGTCGTAATTAGTGTACCTCAGTGAATTCCAGGTCATTACAATGCGACAAAAAACCAGAAGTAGTGCTCAATCTTCCAGAAGCTCCACCAAAGAACCCCTAGCTGAAGGCTTGCAGATTAGTATTCCTACTGGTCCTCGCGGAATGCGATTATGGAGTAAATTGACTGATGAGCAGATTATTGATTTTGCAAGGAAAGTGATGAAAGAAAAGGAAATAACAGGAAGAAAAGACTTATCAAAAACTGATTGTGGGCTATATGGTGCTTTGCAAAGAAGAGGATTGCTTGAGAAAGTTGGGTTTGAGGAGAAACGAAGAACGGAAAGATCTTGGAAGGATATGAATGATAATGAAGTTGTTGAGCTTGCAAGAAAAGTGATGGAAGAAAAGAAGGTAACAGGAAGGGAAGAATTGAGAAAAGCTGATTCTGGTTTGTATTCTATTTTGATAAGAAGAGAAGTACATGGTAAAATTGGATTTGAGGAGAATCACAGATCTTGGAAAGATTTGAGTGATGAAGAAGTTATCGAGTTTGCAAAGAAATTGATGGTAAAAAAGAAGATAAACAATAAAACAGGGATAAAAAATGCTGATTCTCGTTTATACCAAGTTTTGAGAAGAAGGGGATTGCTTGATGAGATTGGATGTGAAGAAAAAAGAAGGAAAGACAGATCATGGAAAGATATGAATGATGAAGAAGTTATCGAGTTTGCAAAGAAATTAATGAATGAGAATGGGATAAGTAAAAAAGGGAAGTTAAAGGAATTAGATCAGGGAATATATCAAGTTTTGAGAGAAAGAGGATTGCTTAGTAGAGTTGGATTTGAAGAGAAACAAAGACATTGGAAAGATATGAGTAATGAAGAGATTGTTGAATATGCAAGGAAAATGATGGAAGAGAACGGAATAACCAAAAGAAAAGAGTTGGAGAAAGCTGATTCTGGATTGTATTCCATATTACAGAGAAGAGGATTGTTTGATCGAACATTTGCCAGTATTGATCAAAAGAAAGATAACCAAGCAAGAGATGCTGTTATAGATGCGCTGGAAGCATTCGCTGCAAACGACAATGATTCTGAGGAGGATGATGTTGCATGAGAAAGATGCAAAAGCCTCCAGCAGAAGAACTTCGGAAAAAGAAACAGGGACCTCTAGCTGAAGGCTTGCGGATTGCAGTGCCTATTGATTCTAGAGGGAGGGTGGCTTGGAGCAGAATGAGTGATAAAGAGATTGTTGAATATGCCAAAAAGTTCGTTGAAGAGAAAGAAATAACCACAAAAAGAGAGCTGTCAGGAACAAAGGAGGGCGGTTCTGGTTTGTATAAGGCTCTGAAGAAAAGAGGACTTCTGGACTTAGTAGGATTTGAAGTGAAAAAAGGGCAACCAGGATTCTGGACTTCGATGGATAATGAGGAGTTGGTTAAATATTCAAAGAAACTTTTGGAGGAGTTTGGGATATCTGGTAAAACTAAGTTCAGAACGGAATTTTCTGGATTGAGCAAGGCACTTGAAAGGAGAGGACTCTTGGAAGAATTAGGATTTGAAGAGAAGCAACGTGATTGGTCAATACTGAGGGATGAAGAGATAGTTAGGATTGCAAAGAAATTTATGAAAGAGAGAGGAATAGCAGGTAAAACTGATCTGCATCTTGAATATGATAGGTTATGGCAAGTTTTGAATAGAAGGAAACTCGTGGATTTGGTAGGCTTTGAAACAAAAAGAAGAAATTGGGCTTCTATGAGTAATGAGGAGATTGTTGAACTTGCAAGGAAAGTGATGGAAGAGAAGAAGATACTTAGGGTAAGTGCATTTGAGAAAGCTGATCCAGGTTTGCTTTCTGTTTTGGCAAAAAGAAGCCTTTTGAATTCTGTAGGATTTGAGTTTAGACGAGATCCAAGTAGACGTTGGTCATCAATGTGCGATGAGACTCTTTTTACCTTTGCTCAAGAATATGTCTTTTGGCACCAGATTAAAACAAGATGTGGAAAAGGAGGTCTGGAAGAAACTGATGTCGGCCTATATTCAGCCTTACGTAGAAGGAAACTCCTTGACAGAGTATTCTTCATGGTAGATAAGCAAAAAGATGACCAGGCAAGACAGGATGTCATTGACGCTCTTGAAGCATTTGCTGCAAACGACAATGATTCTGAGGAGGATGATGTTGCATGAGAAAGCTGCAGAAGCATCCAGCAGAAGAACTTCGGAAAAAGAAACAAGAACCTCTAGCTGAAGGCCTGCAATCTACTGTTCCAACTGATTCTGCCGGAAGAAGATTGTGGAGAAAACTCTCTGATGAGCAGATTGTCGAGCATGCAAAAAAAGTAATTAAAAAGAATGGTATAACACAAAGACACGAATTGGAAAAGGCAGATAATGGATTATATAAGGTCTTGGGAAAAAGAGGTTTGCTTGATGAAAATGAGTTTGAGGAAAAAAGAAGATATTGGAAAGGCATGGGCAATGAAGAAATTGTTGAATATGCAAGGACATTAATGAAAGAAAATAAGATAACTAGAAAACAAGAGTTGAGAAAAGCTGATTCTGGGTTGTATTCTGTTTTGGGAACTAGAGGATTGTTTGACGAGGTTGGATTTGAAGAGGTGCTAAGATCTTGGAGGAACATGAGTAACGAGGAACTTATTGGGTTTACAAGGAGATTAATGAAAGAGAAAAATATAACTGGGAGAAGTGAGTTGGAAAGGGCAGATTCAGGATTGTATCAGGCTTTGAAACAAAGAAGATTGCTTGAAGATATTGGATTTGAAGAGAAACGAAGAACTTGGAATGCTATGAGTAATTTGGACGTTGTTGAACTTGCTAGAAAAATAATGAAAGAGAGTGGGATAACAAGAAAAAAAGAGTTGGAGAGATTTGATCTTGGACTCTATGAGGTTTTGTATAAAAGAGGATTGCTTGAGTGCATTAAATTTGAAGAAAAGTTAAGACATTGGAAAGAAATGGATAATAATGAGATTCTTGAGTATGTACAGTGGACAATTGAGAAATTAGGCATAACTAAGAGAATTGATTTACAAAAGATCGATGGAAGTCTGTATAATGTTTTGAGGGAAAGGAAATTGCTTGATCAGGTTGGTTTTGTTGATAAGAGAAGAAGACAAAGATCATGGAAAGAGCTTAGTAATGATGAGATTTTGGCATTTGCTAGAGAAATAATGCGAGAAAATGAAATAAGTAGTAGATCCAAATTGGGAGATGTAGATAGTGGTTTATACGAAATTTTAAGGAAAAGAGGTCTTCTTGATCGTACATTTGCCACTAGTGATCAGCAAAAAGACGATCAGGCAAGAGATGCAGTAATCGATGCTCTTGAAGCTTTTGCTGCTAATGATAATGCTTCTGCGGAGGATGATGTTGCATGAGGAAACTGCAGAAGCCTCCAGCAGAAGAACTTAGAAAAAAGAAAACAGAACCTTTAGCTGAAGGCTTGCAGATTGCTGTTCCTATTGGGCCTAAAGGAAGAAGAGTATGGAGCAAGATGAGTGATGAACAAATTGTAGGACTTGCAAAGAGACTAGTAGCAAGCAAGGAAATTGTTGGAAGAAAAGAACTGAGATGTGAAGATAGTGGATTATACCAAGTCTTGTACAAAAGAGAATTAATTAATTCCATTGGTTTTGAAGAAAAGCAAAGATTCTGGGAAGATACTAGTGATGAGAACATAATTAGACTAGCAAAGAAATTGATGGAAGAGAATGGAATAACTGGAAGAAAGGAACTGGAGGAGATTGATTCTGGATTGTATCGGATTTTAATGATAAGAAAATTACTTGATAGAGTAGGATTTGAAAAGAAAAGAAGGAAAGGACGGCCTTGGACGGATATGAGTGATGATGAAGTTATTGAATTTGCAGAAAAGATAATAGAAAGGAAAAAAATAAATTCAAAATTGGAGTTGAAAAAGGCTGATCACGGTGTCTATGAAGTCTTAAGGATAAGGAAATTAATTGACCAGATTGGACTTAAGAATAGGCAGAGATCTTGGAAAAGTAGGAGCGATGAAGAGATTATTGATTTTACAAGAGAATTTATGGCAGAGAATGGAATAAATGGAAGAAGCGAATTGAAAATAACCGATTCTGGATTATATCATGTTTTACAAAGTAGAAGATTGCTTAACAGTGCATTTGCTCATATTGAACGAAAAAGAACCGACAACGCAAGAGACGCAGTCATTGATGCACTAGAAGCATTTGCTGCTAATGATAATGCTTCTGCGGAGGATGATGTTGCATGAGGAAACTGCAGAAGCCTCCAGCAGAAGAACTCAGGAAAAAGAAGCAAGAGCCGATAGCCGAAGGTTTGCAGGTTGTAGTGCCTACTGACACCAAAGGAAGAGTATGGAGAAAAATGAGTGATGAGGAAGTTATTGGATATGCAAAAGGAGTAATTCGAAATAAGGGCATGAGTAAAAGGGCAGAGCTGCAGAAAGCTGATCCAGGATTATATACTGTTTTGAGAAACAGGAAATTGCTTGATAATGTTGGGTTTGTCCAGAAACGAAGAGAAGAAAGATCTTGGAAGGATATGAAAGATGGACAAATCATTAAATTAGCAAAGAAAGTGATGGAGAAAAATGGAATAACCGGAAGAGAGGAATTATCCAATACTGATCCTGGATTGTACCAAGCTTTGAGGAAAAGAGGATTGCTCTTTGATATTGAATTTGATGAGAAAGAAAGATCTTGGAAGGACATGAGCAATGAGCGGATTATTGGATTTGCAAAGAGATTAATGAAAGAAAAGAAAGCAACGACACCAAAGGATCTGAAGAAAATTGATTCTAGGTTACTTGATACAATATACAGACGGGGATTAAGAGACAAAGTTGGGTTTAAAGGCAGGGGCGGAAAGACAAGGGCCTGGAGTAGGATAGATGATGATGAAATTCTTGGATTGGCAAAAAGGTTAGTAGAAGAAAAAGGAATGGTTTGGAAGGAAGAATTGAGAAAAGCAGATTCAGGATTATATATGATTTTATGGAAAAGAGGATTGCTTGATGAGGTTGGAATAGAGGAAAAACAAAGACCATGGAGAAAGATGAGTGATGAGGAGATAATATGCCATACAAGGAAAGTGATGAAAGAAAATGCAATAACTAGAAGGAATGAATTAAAGGATTTTGATTCTGGACTATATTCTATTTTGATGAGAAGAAAACTCATTAATCGTACATTCTTACACACCGATCAACAGCAAAAGGACAAAGCAAGAGATGCTGTTATAGATGCGCTGGAAGCATTCGGTGCTGCAAATGATAATGATTCTGCGGAGGACGAGGTTGCCTAGTACATTGATTTGTCTTCTTCTTCATTGTATGAGTAAGTAAGAATGGATTTTATCAGCTTGGCACGCTTTTTGCCAACCCCCGGAACTTCTGCAATTTCACGTTCTGTTGCCCGAGCTAGATTTTCAACAGAAGAAAAATGATTTAGAATTGCTTTTGCAACTTTTGGGCCTACCATAGGAAGAGCCTCGATAACAGCACGGGATGTTTGAGATGGAGTAAATGTTTTTTTCCGGGCATAAATTCTAAGGGGCTGTTTCTTTGCAATCTGCTCATGCTTTGCAAAATTAAAAACAAGCTCTGCAGTTGCTTCTTTGTCCCTGGTAAAGATCAGTGACGCTCCAAAATCTGCAATAACAGTAGCATAGGTTCCAAGAAGAGAACTTCTATTCAGCCTCTCTTCGCTGGAAACTCCTTCAACTATGA
>JAHJDH010000039.1 GCA_018812625.1 Microcaldota archaeon
GCTCCCTGTTTAGGAAGTCACCAATGAGGTTATCTCCAGTCCATGTTCCTGCTGCAACTGAGCCTGGAACAGTAATTTCCAGTCTTGCTTTTTCGTTGCTGATTGAACAAGTTCCTGAGGAGTCTCCCTCGCCGTCTCCGCTGCAAGTTGCAGAACCAGAGACAGAAGCAGTGAGTGTTTCGCTCTTGTATGCAGAGCCTGCAAGCTTTCCTGCAATCATTGATGCAACAACAGCATCAGATGGAGCAGAGTTGCTTCCAAGAGCTACTTTTGCAAGAGGAGCACCACTGTCATCAACCAATGTGGTTGATCCAAAAGTTACAGCAGCAAAAGCAGCTGAACTTGCCAGAATTGTTGCGCCTGCAACAATTGCACCGAATTTCTTGAAATTTACTTTCATAGTTTCACCAATAATTTAAGTACTGGGAGGGAATTCCATAGAAGATTTATAATAGTAATGTTGTGGGAGATGTTGTTTGGGATACAGCTTTAAACTTATCATACTAGAAATAACAACCCATAAATAATTGACCAGCTGTTAGTTTTTATGAAAAATCATGATTTATAAATGTTACCATACATGTATTATACATAAACAACCACCCCCAGAATGATAATTATGGAACGTAAATGCAAAAAGCAACTAGAATACCGACCAGACCCAATGGAACGGCGGAGAATTCAGCAAAAGCTTAGGCATGCCCATGAACGTATTATCAGCAGTAGAATGAAAGAGGCTAAAGTTCTTGAGTGCGATCCAACTAGTAAGGATTCTGCAAAAAGATTAGAAACAACATTAACAAATGAAGTCGAAGTAGCTCTTTTGGATAAGGCAGCAGAAGCATTCCTCGAAGGGCTAGTGTACAAGATAATTATTGGAATGATTGACAAATCAAGACAGAATCCAATTAACAAACTCGGATTTTTCCAAGGTGCTGGAGACAAATCCATGGAAGCATACTGGCGAGTTGCAAATGATGCAACAAGACTTGTTGCTGCAATAAACGGCAGTGAAAGAATTGCGCTTTACCTAGCTAAAGTTGGTCCAAGATCAGACGAGGGAATCCCAATCATAGGAGGAGTAACATTAGCAGAAGATACAACAATGCAGTATAGAGAAGCATTTGTATATGCAAAGAAAATGGTAGACTTTCGAACATATACCTATGAGATAGATGTTAGCGGAAGAAAATTCAAGCTGGATCTTGAGGCATTTTCACGAGTACTTCAGCATCCTGGAATGGTTGTTGCATGCGATTCGAGAATGTCAAGACCAATTCCATTTAGACATGACCAAGAAAAAGGATTTATCATGGATCAGCTTAGAATCCTCGAAAACGAAGAGATTTGGTTTAGAGACCAGCTTCCAGAAAACTTTAGGGGAAATGGAGGACTTGCTGAAGTAAAAAGCCCATATAAGTCAAACCTTGAAGCAGAAGCTGAAAAAGGAAAGATAGATGGAAGAATTGCAAGCGGAACAATAGTTGAGATTAAACTTGATATTCCAGAATCAGATGCAAAACAATTACTCGCATTAACTCCAGATATAAGAGACCCTGAGACTAAAGAACTTCTTCAGAGAGGAACAAGAAAAGGATTTGCAGAAATCTTCTTAAGAAGAGGTGGAATGAGACTCTGGAACACTTACCTTGGAAAAGCAGGATCAAACGCACTTATTACTCCAATAACTCATGCTATGCGAGATCTGGAAAAAGATCTTGGAGTATCAATTATCCCAGTAACTGGAGGGTATCTTCAGTACTGGATAGAAAAAGCAAATAGTCCGGACTTGCTAGAGAAAATCAACAAGGCAATAAGAGAGAGAATACACGCAGTAACAGGAAAAAAGGATGATACGCGTATAAACGTTGCTTTTGAACCAACGCCAATTGTACTTGATGCAACTGGAATGGACCTTGGGGATATCAGAGCAAGATTTATTTTAGAATCACTTGGAAAAGACTATCCAGTTGGAGCACTTGACAGGGCAGATAGATTCCTGAACTTTTTAGAAAATGTATCAAGACCAATTCAAGAACAGATATTCGCAGCTCTTGCAAAAAGAGAAAATGGCGGAATGCCAATCAATAAATCAGATTTAGAGAGAATCCAGTTAGTCAGACAAGTCTGCTCAAGAAGAAGAACAATCAGGGGCATGGAAGATATGGTTGGAACTCTTAGAATGGACAGTGAACTTCCAGATCGAATCAGATCAAGAAAACAAGAACTTGAAGACTGGATGTTTGATTTCTCATGGGCACGCGATGAAAGATTAACTTATCTGTTCGCAGATAGAGTAGAAAAAGAAGTAAGAAAAAAATAATAAAAAAATTAATGCGTTACTGGAGCAGATGGAAACTCTGGTACTGCAACTCCTTTTAATTCTGGTGCATTGTGAAGTGCAGTTACAGTAGCACCATATGCAGCTCTTGCATAACTAATTGTTGAATTTGCAAGAAGCTGGTGCATTGTTGGATCTGTTGGATAAGTTTCTGGCTGCAGAAGCTTGTCCTCAACATATCTGCTCAGTGTTTCAGCTGCAACAGCAATCCTTCGCTGTACGTGAATGTCTTTTGCATCTGCAAAATCTTTTGACTTGTCATAAAGAACCTGTAGAACTTCTGCCATTGAAAGGACTACTTTTGCACCTGCTGATTCTGCGTGTTCTGTTTCTTCTGTTAGTTCTCCAGATGCCCTTCGTGCACTGACATCTCCCAAAGATAATTTTGCAGCAATGCATTTTGACTTTAATTCGGCCATACTAGAAGTTGCCCTTGCAGAAAACAATTCAATTGCTTTTGCACTGTGCCCATTGAATCTCTTTTCGCTGCTTTGCTCAGCTAGCTTACTAACAAATCTGCTTACTGCAGTGTGATTCCTTCGCGCAAGCGAACCTGATAAATTTTGCATACCTAACACCCCCCTATTAACTTGAATCTCCATGATTAACCTCCAATATTAATTAAGCTCCGAAATGTATATAAATAGCAGACGATGTTAATATACGAAAGACCACTTTTTTCAACTAAAACAGATCAAAATACTACATAAGTTAACACAAAACGGTGAAATTCCCACAAAAAATCACAAATCATCAAGATTTTCATATACTAGATCATTGAAAGAATATGACACTTTATCTTCAGTAAATAAATTCATTGTATCTTCTCCAAGCAGGAGAGAACCAGTATCTGGTACGAAGATATATTCTTTTTCAAAAGTAAATTTCACATAAGATTTGTCTTTTTTTGTGACAAGTACACATGCATTTTCAGAACCAAGCGCACGCAGAATGGTAGCAAAAAGCATTGCTTTGTCCATAGCAGTTCCGACTTTCAACTCATCCATCTGTGGAAAATCCATGAAAAAAGTAAACGCAAATTCACATGTTTTTATTTTTCTTACATATGCCATAGCCATTTGAGCTGCCTGAAGAAAATCGTGCTCATAGCTATAGCCAATAATTTCACTGGTAAGTTCGTCTCTTATTTTTCTTACAGTATTAGTATATGGAGACATTTTTTGTCTGATCTCAGAAATTGATTGGGATTCTTTTTCATTTATCAAATCCTTATAGCGAGTAAGCACAACTTTGTAAATTTCGAGTTTTGTTTTACTATCAAGTTCTTCGCTCATCAAAAATAGTAGTGAGTACCCGGTTAAATCTCTTTGCAAAAACATGGAAGCTATTTTAATTCTTGCCGCTCAGTTGTTTATGATGGATTTTGAATTATTTACAGCACTAGTTGGTGTATTGGCCGTTGTTTATGCAGGAACTGCTAAATTCATACAAAACAAACTGATAGACCGAAGCAAGATCAAAGGAATTCAGGAAGAATCAAAAAAGCTTAACGAAGACATGAAAAAAGCAAAGGAAAGAAATGACAAAGCAGCGATAGACAAAATAATGAAAAAACAAATGGAGTTTCTTCCAAAGATGAACACCATGATGTTTGCCCAGTTTAAGCCAATGATATTTGTTTTGGCAATATTTTTCGCTTTTACCTGGATGATTGGCCAGATAGACCCAACAGTTTCAGATGATATTACAATCCAGCTTCTTGATGATGGATATGGTTGCGACGATGTCGCTGAGGATGGGGTTTATTCCGGATGTTTGGAACCAGAGAACAGCGGAAAATGGATTGCAAATGTCAAAGCATATAGGAATGGTGGTGAAGTTGGACACAATTCAACTTTCTTCGCATATGCACAAGAGATAGATGATAGCTACCTGGAAAACGCAGTTGGAGAGCCTATTGTTGTCAATACAGATAAGAAAAATTATGTTTCTGGAGAAACTGTGAAGATATACGCAAGTGCAAATGATGTTAGCATGGTTGAGGCAAAATTCGATAATGCAACTGCATTTAGAGTTGATCTTCCACTCACAATTCCAATATTGAATGTTTCAAGAATTTATCAGCCATACTGGTTTTTCATACTCATATCTTTGATCTCAAACCTCGGGATTGGGTTTGTACTTGGAAAACTGCAGAAGAAATAGGAGAAGTATAAAATGATTATAACAGTCTCTGGATTAACTGGAAGCGGCAAGAACACGCTAGGAGAACTTCTTGCAAAAGAACTTGGATACAATTTAGTCTGCCCAACATTCAAAGATCTTGCAAAAAAAGAAGGAATTTCTTTGATGGAATTTCAGAAAAAAGCAGAGAATGATTCGGATATTGACAAAAAATTTGACGAGGTATTGAAGGAGCAGGCAAAAGGAGATTGTATTGTAACAACCTGGCTTGGCCCTTGGATGATTGATGCAGATATCCGGATAAAGATTTTTGCATCTGTTGAAACAAGAGCAAAAAGGATTGCAAAAAGAGATGGAATGGAGCTTGAAGAAGCAATTGCCCACGTTAAGCAGCGGGACGAAAACAACCGCAAGCGTTATAAGAAAATTTATGGAATAGATATTGATAGTGAAGAAAATTTTGATGCAAAATTCGACAGCGGGATTTTCACACCAGAAGAGTTACTTAGAAAAAGTCTTAAGATCATAAAAAAATAGGAGGGATTTACTATGCCAGCAATTGAAGAAGGAAGAATTTGTGTTATGAAAGTAGGAAGACGTGCAGGGGAAGAGGTAACAATTACAAAAATTGTTGATTCCAATTTTGTTATGGTTAAGGATAAGAAAAAAGAACGCAAAGTTTCAATTTCACATCTTGAGCCAAAGAAATGAAATTTAATAATGTGATTATCCTGGATAAACCTCCTGGCCACACCAGCCATGAGATCACTACTTTTGTAAAAAAAATCACTGGTGCAAGTAGAGCTGGCCATGCAGGAACTTTAGATCCGCAGGTATCCGGAGTACTCCCCATTGCACTTGGAAGAGCAACAAAACTACTCAGATATATTGCAGGTGCAGATAAAACATATGTTGGAATAATAAAATTCAAAAAAGTGCAGACAAAAAAACAGATTGAAAGCTTATTTTCAAAATTTACTGGAGTACTGATACAAACTCCTCCAAAAAAAAGCGCAGTAAGAAAAAGACCTAGAAAGCGCACTGTGCATTATCTGAAATTTATTGAAATTGACGAAGAAAATCCAAGACTGGTACTCTTTGAAACAAAAGTTGATGCTGGAACATATATCAGAACATTATGCAAGGACATTGGAAAAAAATGCGGGGGTGCTCGGATGGAAGAGCTTCGGCGAACTGCAGTTGGAGAAATTACTGAAGATGAATCGTTCAAGATATATGAGCTGATTGATGCAGTTCATTATGATAAAGAGGGAAAACCAGAGCTGCTTAGAAAAATGCTTAGAACGCCAGAAGAATTCGTTAGACTTCCAAAGGTATTTATCAAGGAAAGTGCGCTCGAATCAATAAAGAGGGGAGCGCAGATCATGATTCCTGCGATAGAGGATATGGAAGAAGTTGAAGCTGATAAAAAAGTTGCAATCTATTACAAAGACAGATTTGTTGGAGTTGGAATTGCAAAAATTACAAAAAAAGAACTAAATTTGAAAAAAGGGCTCGGAATTAAGCTTGAGCGGGTCCATTTGTAGAAAAAAATAACAAAAATAGTTAAAGTATTATAAACATAAATTACAATAGTACATTATGGAGGAATCCAAATTAATTTTAAGAGACCGATTAGCAATGGAAAGAACCAAATTAGCAAAAGAAAGAACAAGCTTGGCATATATAAGAACCGGTATTAGCCTTGCCCTTGGAGGAGTGTTTTTCATCGGTTATTTTCCAGCAGATACTGCATTCTCATACGTTGGATATGCAACAGTATTCATTGCAGTTCTATTTACAGCATATGGATTCCATCATAACAGCAAATCAAGAGAAGTGGTTTATTCGATAATGAGTGAAGTTAACAAAATAGAGGAAGGACCGCCAAAGGAAGAGGAACCACCAAGGGAAGAAGAGCCAGAGGACGAAGAGGCATTATAGTTTCACTACTTCCATCTGCTCCAGGGTTTTTTCTACAATTTTTTCAATTTCAAGATCTTCCTCAATTTTCTTTGCAGCTTCGAGTTTTACTCTTGTAGAAGGACTTTGATGAGCAACTAGAGAACAGCAGTCTTTGTATTTTTCAACGCTCAGATCAAAAAATCCGCTTTTTATTGAAAAATCAATAATCTCCTGCTTGTTGTAAGCAATCAAAGGCCTGAAAACCGGAATTTCTGACACCTCATTAGTAGTATAAATATTTTCAAGAGTTTGAGATGCAACCTGCCCCAAACTGTCGCCAGTAACAATTGCTTTTATCTTGTATTTTTTTGCAATGGCATTAGCAAGGCGCAAAAGAAATCTTCGAAAAACGATAACCTCCCGGCGATTATTTGAGGTGAAGGTTTTTTTGTAGAATTCAAGATATGGCACTATAAAAAGTCTTGACTTTGGAGGATGGAATTTTTTCAGCTTATTTGCAATTCGCATAATCTTTGAGTCTTTTGCTTCACTATTTTCTGCAAATGAATGAAGATGGATATAATCAATTGCACATCCCCGCCTCATCATAAGTAGCGATGCAACAGGAGAATCAATCCCTCCAGATAAAAGAGAGAGAACTCTTCCGGAAGTTCCTACTGGAAGACCTCCAGGACATTTAATTCTCTCAAAATAAACCAGTGCCTCATCCTGAAGGATATCAATGTAGATCGTATGATCAGGATGTTTCAAATCAACCTTTGCTCCTCGGTCAACAAGATCCTGACCAATTATCTCATTTACTTTTTGTGACTCCATTGGAAAGGTCTTGTCAGATCTTTTTGTATGGACTTTTATTTTTCCAGAAAAAGATTTGCCTGAGAGTACGGCTCTTATGGAATCAATATCAGGATTAGTTGAAACCACTGGAGAAACTGATTCAATTCCAAATGTATTTGTCAGGACATTCAAAACATTATCTGAGCTCTCGCACTCAAGAAGCAGTCTTCCGCCTCTTCTGTGAATGATTATCTTTTGTTCTGATAGGGATGCCTTGATATTTCTGATTAGGGCATTCTGAAAAAGATAACGGTTTTTGCCCTTGAGAGCTATTTCTGAATAAGATAAAGTAAATAACATTGCAGCACCATTAAAATGAGAAAGAAATTTATAGGCTATAGACTCCTGGTGATGTTTCCTTAAGATCAATCACCTTTGGAACAACTAAGTTTCCAAGAAGAGCAGTTGCTGTTTCTTTAGAAAATCCATTTGGATTTGGATCGTGAGCATCTGGTAAAACCCCATATTGACCAATGTGTTCTACTGAATCCCGAACAAATTGTCTTCCATTTTGATCAAGATATCTATATGCCTGCGCAAGTATATCTGCTGCTCCGCTTTGAACAGATTTTGAAGGATCAGTTAGAAGCTCAATGCATTGATCTGCAAGAATTGCACATGCTCTCTGGCTTGCGCCGCGAAGTAATGTTTTGGTGAGATTTACTGCAGTTCCTCTTGTTACAGCATTTGAAGATTTAGAAAGATCCAAACAAGAATCCATCAAAGCATCCAGAGCTACATTGTCTCCAGCTTCCCTGTGAAGAGAAACTATTTCTGAAAAGAGGTTTGTTGGATCTGCACCATTAAGTATCACTCCTTCAAGAGATGAATTGAGAACTCCATGAGCAGCAAATGACTGTGCTTTTGAATAAAGGTCTTTTGCAACTGTTTTCCTCTCTGCAGAATCACTTGTTCTGCTTCCTTGATAAATAGAAGTAAAGGCAGATGTAACTACAGTGAGCTTTCCTGGAAATAAACTATGAGTAGGCTTTCTTGGAACTACTGGACCAGCTGCAACAGCTCGCCGTACAGTTGTTTCTTGACCTCCCATGACTATCTAGGAGCAGCTCGCGCTTTTATATGTTTGGGTCTTTTTGGTGGTAAATTCTGGGATGGTGGGGCTAGTCTCTTCGAAGTGAATGCTTTGAGAGCCTGTCCAAAGACTTCTGGTATTACGAGTTCCTTCGCACATTCAGTATTAAAGATTTTGGCGTGTCTTTCCAAAAACGTTCTCATAGTTGTTTCAAAAGATGAATTGGGAACTCCTTTATCTTCAAGATGAGTTCCTGCAATCAAAAGCACCCTTTCAGCAATGCGGCCAGTATGTGATGAACCGAAATTCCCAAGTTGAGCTCTTCGAAGCAGTACATGAGCTGCAAATGGAACAGCAGCCTCAATTGCAGAACCTGAAAGTTCATTAAGTTTAATCGGATTTGGGTGGCCTAGGAAAAGCTTAAGAAATTCGGCCGTACCTGGAACACCAAGCCTTTTCCCAGAATCAAGAATACAGTCAGCGATTGTTGGAAGAGCTGATTTTATAGGTCTTGGAAGAGGATGCAAACTTTCAGGATTTGGAATATGTGGCAATATAAGATCGCTTACTCCATCGACCATAGTAACAAAGGCTGCTGTAGAATCAACTTTGGAAAGAGCCCTGAAGACATTTTCCTGCAAACCATTTTCAGGAAACCTTGGAAGTGGAAATTGAGTTCCAGTTGCAAGAAAATGTGGATGTGGAGTTGTAATATCAGATACACTTATGGCATGCGACATATAATGGCAAATTTGTTCTACAACCGCATTTCGCGGAGGGGTTTCTCCGCGCGAGAGCAGTGCCAATGTTGCACTATCCCCATTCAATAGTGGATGCATTCGCATGAAACTGATTTCCATCAGCATGCTCACATAAACATGAATATCGCCCTTTGCTGAAGAAAGAGCAAGAAGTGCTGGAATTGAACGCTCTTTTTGATGAGTAGTTAGAGCCTCGATTGCATATGAACGGGTTTTTTGATCATCATAATGGAATAGAGCACTTGAAAGAATTTCTCCAGCAAGAGCGGATTTATGAGCGTTTGGAGTTGATCTTCTCCCTTCAACAACCAGGATCCTCTCAAGAGCCAGTGTTGCGATCCTCTGTGCTTCAGGAGAATAAACTATAGGTGAGAGGCCAGGGATAAGGGGCTTTGAAAGTTCCATCATTGCATGTCTCCAGACAAGAGGATCAATAGAACAGATTGAAAGTTCTTCCAGCATTTTAAAATAAATTAGCTGTTTTTTTTCTGAGCTCTCGCGTGCAATTGCTTTTGATAATATATTTACCAAAGAAAGATCAGAAGCAACAAGCCAATCGTGAAAGTCCTGAATGTCTTTCCCAGAGATCCTCTTAGGGTCTGGAAGAGTAAGTGCCTGAACCACCAATCCATCAAAATCACCTGAGGGCTCGCCCATATGAGAGGATTTGATATTTCGTAAAAGCTCAAGCAGAGATCCCCTGAGGATACTATCGTTGTAGATGCCGTTCCATTCTTGTTCCATGGAGGGGACAAATTCAACTTCCCCAATCTGAATCTGAGTAAAAAGTTTATTGTGCGTGGGCATAGACGAGAGATACTACATTAATGTTTTTATATGGATGGGCATGGTCTAGTAAAAAACCAGCAAATGCTGGCTATTCACAGACTTCTTTTTGTATAGACACATCCCGAGTAACATTAACGCACTCCTGCCTTGTCCGGGTAATTTCATAACAGTCGTCCACAACTGCAGGCTCTTTTATAACTAAATCGCATCCAGCAGAATTGATCGGAACCCCAGGAGTATAAAAGTGCTGGAAATCAAATACTGCTGTTTCATTAGGAGCAATTGAGCGAGTTACCGGATCTCGTGAGAATACTGAAGTTCCAAGTGTGAAATTAGCAGCAACTGCCCATATCCCGGTTTTTTTCAGATCATCATTCTTGATTGACATGGTACACCTGGTCATTGCTTTTTGGCATGCAGAACACTGCGAGAGAGGTTTGCCACCGCAATCACCATCAATCATACAAAAGTGAGTAATTGGAAGTTCAATTGCCGTATAATTCAATTTGCGTCTTCCGCATTCCTGTTCAGTATATGCAACATCAGAACATTCTTCAAATTCAGCTGGAACCATCTGATCAATAGTTCTGCATACAATGTTTTCCTTTTGTTCCTCTTCTTCTTGAACTGGAGGAACAACTGTGTCAACACAGCCAAATGCTAAAATGAAAATTAAAAACAATGAAAGATATTTCATAGATTCACCTTGGCCTAACTACTATTAGTAGGTTTATATTAGTTTCCAGAAAACAAAAATGGAATTTTTTACTAGATAAGAATATTTATAGCACCTAACAGCCTGATAATTAATATGGATTATCTGCTTCGTGAGTTCAAACATGGCGATGAGAAAGAAGTGATATCGGTTTTCAAAGATGCCAACAATCCTCGCAGAATTAGCAAAGGAGGAATCTATCCAGATGAAAAAATTGACCAGATACAAAATTGGTCAGATGAAAAAATCAAATCATTTATTATTGATGGAAATTTTCTATTTGTTGTCGAAATCGAGGAAACAAACGAAATAATTGGTACTGGTGGAATTTCAACTGGTGCGACTAATTTTCTATTTAAAAGTACGCACAGCAGAGCCCACTATGTAAAGGAGAATTATCAAAAAAAGAAAGCTGGGATAAGTTTTGGAAAAATGCTTCGAGAAGCAACAATCTCAAAGGCAGCTTCACTTGGTTTTCGCAAAATATTTGGGTATGCAGCTCCAAATGTAATTGGATTTCATAAGAAATTCGGGGCTAAAGCATATCCGAAATACAATAAGAAATCACCATTCAGCTCATCTGTTGAGCTTCAGTACTATGAAATAGAATTGTATGATTCGATTTGGAATGGTTGGCGAATTGAACCTTATATTCACAAAATCAGCAAAATGTGAACTTCAAAGGATATTTAATCACAAATCCGCAAATTTCTCATTATGTGGAATGAACCATTAAACATTTTGCACAGAGCATTTGCCATAAATCAAGAGCAATACCTAGACCAAGATTCCATTGAAAAATTACAGAAAAAAAGGCTAAAGAAAATTCTTAATTGTGCTTACAACACAGAGTATTATCGAAAGTTAATGGAAAGAGAATCCATTTCAATTGCAGAACTTGAAGAAGATATTACTTTGCTTCCTATAACAAAAAAAGAAGACATAAAATCATCTCAAGAATCATTTATCCAAAATGGCATATCCAAAGAAACGCTAAGAATTTTCAAGACATCCGGGTCTACAGGAATTCCGATGGAGATATATGTAGATAAAGAAGCATTTTGGCATCGCATTGCAACTAATTATCATTCTGAAATGACTTTTGGAAGATCTCCGGTGGAATTGTTTGCCCACATTACAGTAATGAATAGGGCCATACCAGTTCACCAGCTTTTAAAGAAGATGAAAATCTTTCCAGTTTTGCATCTTCCAATTACCAATGGAGAAGAGAAAAACCTAGCAATATTGCAAAAAAGTAAGGTAAAAATGCTTAGAAGCTATCCATCTGCACTTAACATACTGGCAAAATTAAACCAAGAAAAAGATAAACCATTGAAAGTCAAATCAATTTTATCCGGAGGGGAATACCTTAGTGAAAACTCAAGAAAAAGCATCGAAGAATCATTCTCATGCCCAGTTTTCAATAGATATGGAGCCATAGAATTCCCATCACTTGCAAAAGATTGTACTGAAGAAAAAAAGCTCCACATAACAGATGGATCGTATTTAGTTGAGATTGTAGATAAAAAAGGAAAACCACGAAAAAGTGGAACTGGAGAAATAGTTGTAACGCATCTTTTCAATAAATCCATGCCATTTATCAGGTATTCTACTGGAGATCTTGGCTGCTGGGGGAAGAAATGCTCGTGTGGCAGGCATTCTCCAGTGATAAGATCATTAGAAGGAAGAGAAAGTGAATTGATCATTCTTCCAAGTGGAAAATTGATCTCAGCATTTTCATTATCATTACTTCCGCTTGAGTCTGCTTTTGCAGGAGTTTTGAAATATCAAATTATCCAGGAAAAAGAAGAAATTCTAATCTTCAGTTATGTTCCTATGGGAAATGGGATGAATGAAAAAACAAAAAAAGAGATCAAAAAGATAATAGATGAAGTCTGCCTTGGTGAGCTCAAAGTGGAATTTGAAGAAGTAGATGATATAAAACCAGGCAAAACTGGAAAACTCAAAAATTTCATTTCCAAGATAAAAACTAGAGTTTCAAAATAGCCCTAGTTTCAGAAGCATTTGCAATTGGCCTGCCAAGTTCAGTTGCCAGCTTTGCAATGCGCCCTACCAGCGCTTCGTTGGTTGCTGGAATCTTCTTTTCTAGATCATAGTAAAAATTATCCTCTAGCCCAGTTCTAACATGGCCACCCATAAGTATAGCAGCAGTATTGACTGAAAGCTGGAATTTTCCACCTCCAGCAGCAGCCCAGGTAGAGTTTTGCGGAAGGCTTTGAACCAGATGGCACAAATCAACCATACGTGCTGGCATTGTTCCAAGCAAGCCAAAGAAAAGGTTGAAATGAAATGGAGATTTCAGAATTCCTTTCCTTGTGAGATACGCTGCATAATTCAGCATTCCAGTATCGAAAATTTCAAGTTCTGGACGGATGCCCTTAGATAGCATGGTTTTTGCCAGTTCCTGAATTACATGTGGTGAGTTGACACTAACATCTTCTGGAAAATTAATTGAACCTAAAGTAAGGCTGGCGAATTCCGGCTTAAGCTCTCCTTCAAGATCCAGAATGGCAGATCTCTCTTCAAATGTTTTGAAAACCCTTCCTCCAGCAGTAATACAAATAACAGAACCAGGGCAATGTTTTCTCACTCCAGACATAATTTCTTCGAAAATTTCTTTTTTGCACGAGGGTTTTCCATCTTCACCCCTCGCATGAATATGAAAATATGTTGCTCCTGCAGCAAAACATTTGCGTGCATCAGATATTATTTCGTCGGGAGTAATAGGGATATTTGGAACTTCTGTTTTGGTGGGGACATTGCCAGTTAGGGCTGAATGAATTATGAGCTTGTTTTTTTGAAGCATCATATCAGATGAGCCTTCTAATGTATATCCTTGATCCATAGTTTCAGTTCCAGACAAAAAAGTCCATATTATAATGTCTTCGAGAATAAAAACGCCGAGAGAGAGATTTGAACTCTCAATCCCAAAGGGACACGCTCACTGGCACAAAACCGGTTCCAGGCTTACGCTTTTACTTAATTTACTCAAGCAAAATGTGCGCACTACCGGATTATGCGATCTCGGCATGAATGAATAAACCAGTATAGGTAAGCTCACCTAGGTTTTTAATATTTATCAGTGAAACATGTTTGGAGAGGCCTATGTCTTTAAAACAAACAGATAGTGTAATCTCTGGACTTATTGAAAAGGAATCAGAATACCAAAAGAAAACACTCAGACTAATTGCTTCTGAGAACTATGCTAGTAAAGCGGTTATGGAAGCCACAGGTTCGATATTGACCAATAAATATGCAGAAGGCTACCCTAACAAGCGATATTATGCAGGAAATCAATATGTAGACGAAATAGAGATACTTGCTATTGAGAGAGCGAAAAAACTGTTTGGTGTAGGCCATGCCAATGTCCAGCCCCATTCAGGGTCCTCAGCAAACATTGCTGCTTTTTTTGCATTTTTGGAAGTTGGAGATAAATTTATGGGTTTAGATCTGGCCCACGGAGGACATTTGACACACGGATCACATGTAAATTTCTCAGGCAAATGGTTCAAGCCAGTCGCATACAGTGTAGATAAGGAAACTGAAGCACTAGATTATGATGCGATTAGAAAAATGGCTCTTGAAGAAAAACCAAAGTTGATTATCTGCGGATATACTGCATACCCTCTTGAGATCAATTTCAAGGCATTTAGAGACATTTGTGATGAAGTTGGTGCTGTGATGATGGCAGATATCAGCCACATTGCAGGATTGATTGCTGCAGGAGTATATCCATCACCAGCAGAATATGCAGATATAATTACAACAACCACACACAAAACATTACGGGGCCCTAGAGGAGCAATGATGATGTGCAAAGAGGAAAATGCAAAAAAAATGGACAAATCGGTTTTCCCAGGAACACAAGGAGGTCCACTAGAACATTGCATAGCTGCAAAAGCAGTTTGTTTCCACGAAGCAATGCAACCGGAGTTCAAGGAATATGCAACTCAAACAATAAAAAATGCAAAAGTACTTGCAGAGGAACTTAGTGCAAATGGACTTAGAGTTGTTGCTGGAAAAACAGAATCACATTTAGTGCTGCTCGATCTTACTGCAAAAGGAATAACAGGAAAAGATGCACAGATGTCACTTGAAGAAGCAGGGATTATCACAAACAGGAACACAATACCATTTGACACACGGAGCCCATTCATTACAAGCGGTCTTCGGGTGGGTACAGCTGCACTAACTACGAGAGGAATGAAAGAAAGTGAAATGAAAGAAATTGCCTCGATGCTAGTAAAGGTTGTTGAAAAACCAGACGATAGTGAACTAAAACTGAGGATAAGATCAGAAGTTGAAGAACTTTGTGAAAAATTCCAGGTATATAAAGAATAAAAAAATAGAAGAGTTCATATCGAAAAAAGATACAAAAACAAAAAATAAGAAAGAGATTATCTCTTCCTTGTAGTTTTTTTCTTTACTGCAGCTTTTTTCTTTGTAGTAGCTTTACGCTTAGTTACCTTCTTCTTTACAGTTTTTTTCTTTGCTACAGTTTTTTTCTTTGTAGTAGTTTTACTCTTAGTTACCTTCTTCTTTACAGTTTTTTTCTTTGCTACAGTTTTCTTTTTTCTTACAACCATATTTTCACCCCGTTTTGTTATTGAATTTTGATTCAAAAAGAAGATTAATAAAGCTTTGCGCAATTTGTTGCGAAAACATGCCAAAAAAAAGAATTTTTACAAAAAAAAATTTAAAAAGTTACAAAAAAATTTTGCAAAAAAAAGAAAGAAAAATAATTTTAAAAAAA